>JAIYDW010000130.1 GCA_027487315.1 Verrucomicrobiaceae bacterium
AACTCCGACCTTCACCCCGCCACCCCTCACCCCCGCCTCCGCCCCTCCCACCCCCATCTTCCCCGAACTCCCCGTCTTCACCACCTCCCCCTTCTCCAACCCTCCCCCCTCACCCCCTCCAACACCCGCTCCCTCAATCACACCCACACCCGCTCCCCCTCCAGAGCCCACACCAGCAACCGCACCCTCCCCCGCATCCCCTCCCACACCCACACCTCCTCCCGCACCCTCTCCCCCCCCAGCCCCCTCCCCACCACCCCCACTCCCTCCCCCCCTCCCCCCCCGCCCCCCCCAACCCGCCCCGGAGTCCTTCCTCCCCCAAGCCGAATTCGCCACCCTCTCCCAATCCGCCCAAAAACCCGCCGCCACCTCCTTCTGGCGCACCCGATTCGGCCTGCTCATCTTCCTCACCATCACAGGCAGCGCAGCCGCACTCCTCTGGAACAACCGCAGCATCGAAAACATCCCTCTCGAAACCACCCTCATCGAAGAGGTCCGCCCCGCTCAACCCCTCCCAACCTCACCCGAATCCCTCCCCTCCCCCATTTCCCCACCCAGCCCAACCGAAACCCCAACCCCACCGACACCCACCCCCCCCGAGACACCCGCACCCGACCCCATCGCCGCCGCGCTTCTCAGCGAGCGCGTCCTCACTGAAGGCGCGGATATCTTCCGCGAAATCCTCCTCAATCCCGACTCCTGCCTCGCCCACGTCGATCAATTCGCCAAACACCGCGCTCAAATCGCCGCCTTCTTCGAACGCCACCCAAAGATTGTCGCCGAAGACTTCCAAAAAGTCCCCGTTGCCCCCCGCGACCTCCAATCCGGTCTGCCAGTCCAAATGATCCAGGTCACCACCTCCGCCAGCCCCGAAGCCGGCGCCCTCCTCCGCTTCCGCATCTCCCCTGACGATCGCCTCCTCCTCGACTGGCCTCTCTTCGAGGAAACCCACGAAGGCGCCCTCGCTCAATTCATCGAGTCAGACACCGAAACCAAAAGCCAGTGGTTCTCTGTCGGCCTCCGCCGAAGTCACGGTCTCGATCTCGACGAATCCGCCCGCAACCTGCATCACGCCTTCGACATCCAGGCCGCCTCCAAAAGCCTCCTCGGCATGCCCGGCATCGTCGTCCGCGACCTCCCCGTCGGCCGCTTCCTCGATCAAAAAACCGAGTGGCGTGTCATCCACATGGCCCGTCTCCTCCTCCGCTCACGCACCCTCGAATCCGGCCTCAAATGCGTCGAAATCATCGATTGCGAAGGCCTCGGCCTCGCCCAAAGCCGCCCCTGACCCGCACCCTGGCTCCAAAATCCGGTAAACACCAAAACCATGCCAGAACCTGGTTTACCAGCCCGCCTGAGATAAAAAGCCAAACTTGGCCCAGTAACTGCTTGCATTAGTTATTTTGAGAGTGTCTGTTTCCACCGACTCGCATTCCATCCAACCATGGCCGACCAGGGACTTTATCAAACCCAGACTCAAAAACTGGCGATAGGTCCACAGATGCAGCAAAGCCTGCAGATCCTTCAGGCCCCTACCCTCGAACTGCGCCAGATCATCCAGCAGGAAATCGAGATCAACCCCGTCCTCGAACTCGAAGCCCCCGAGGTCTCACTCGATGACGCCGTCCCCAACGATCCCGATGATCCGGACGATTTCGACTCCATCGCCCAGATGGACGACGAGTGGCGCGACTACTGGGCTCAGACCCGCATGGTCGACAACAACCGCCGTAGCGACGACCAGGAACGCTGGCAGTACATGATGGACTCCATCGTCGCTCCCACCACCCTCCAGGAGCACCTCGTCACCCAGCTTCGCACCCTCGACATCACCGACGCCAACCTCGTCGCCAACACCGAGTTTCTCATCGGCAATCTCGGCGATGACGGCCTCCTTCACTCCCGCCTCGAAGACCTCAGCCTCACCCACGCCATCCCCCTCGACGACCTCATCGCCGCCAAGAAAGTCCTTCAAAGTTTCGACCCCGTTGGCATCGGCGCCGAAGACCTCCGCGAGTGCCTCATCATCCAACTCGAACGCCTCGGCAAAAAACACAGCCTCGCCCACCGCCTCGTCGAACAGCACCTCGAAGACCTCGCCCACAAGCGCTACCCCATCATGGCCCGCCGCCTCGGCGTCCCCATCGAGCAAGTCTCCCGCGCCGCCGACTTCATCGGCACCCTCGACCCCCGCCCTGCCCAGCGTTTCACCGTCTCCTCCAACACCTACGTCAACCCCGACATCATCGTCGAGAAGCAGGGCAAAGAATGGGTCGCCGTCATGAACAATGACCACCTCCCCAACCTCCGCATCAGCAACGCCTACAAAGACATCCTCGGCCAGGTCGGCAGCAGCCAGGACGTCCGCCAGTACATCCGCGAAAAAATCCGCGGCGGCAAATTCCTCATCCGCTCCATCCATCAGCGCCAGCAAACCATCCAAAAAATCGCCAACGAAATCATCGGCCACCAGCGCGAGTTCCTCGAAACCGGCCCCGCTCACCTCCGCCCCCTGAACATGGCCACCGTCGCCGAATCCGTCGGCGTCCACGAAACCACCGTCAGCCGCGCCATCTCAGGCAAATACATCGCCACCCCTCACGGCGTCTTCGAACTCAAGTTCTTCTTCTCCCATGGCGTCCGCACCGAATCCGGCGAGGACCTCAGCAACAACAGCGTCAAAAACGCCATCGCCGAACTCATCAAAAACGAGCTCAAAACCAAACCCCTCAGCGACGACAAACTCGCCAAACTCCTGGACGGCCAAGGCATCAAAGTCGCCCGCCGCACCGTCGCCAAATACCGCGAGGCCCTCAACATCCTCCCCAGCCACCTCCGCAAATCCTTCTCCTGATCCGTTACCACACGGATTCCAAAAGTTGGCTCACTCCCCGCCGATCTCCACCACCACCGCCGTGATGTTGTCGCGCCCGCTCTCACTCAAAGCCTCCTGAACCAATCGTTGCGCCACCGGCAGCGCCGCCAGGGCCGCCCTCGGCTCCCGAATCAACTCCTGCAAGGCTCGGTCCCACAACCCGTCGTTCAAACCATCTGAACAAAACAAAAACCGATCCCCCGGGTGACAACTCACCGCCCCCACCTGCGGATCCGCCTCCCGACACTTCGCCCCCAGGGCCTTCGATAGCATGTTCTTCTGCGGATGCGTCCGCTGCTGCCGCTCATTGATCTCTCCCTTCCTCCGCAACCAGCCCACATGCGAATCATCATGCGTCACCTGCGTCATCCCACCCTCAGCCGGCAAATAGTAAATTCGACTGTCCCCAATGTGCGCAAAATACATCCACCCCGGCACAAACCACCCCAGACTCAGCGTCGCCCCCATGTTCCGACACTCCTCGTAACTCTCCCCCAACTTCTTCAAATCCGCGTGAATTCGGTTGAACAAATCCGTCAAGATATCCCCGAACCCGGTCGGCAATCCCGATGCCCGCTGACTGAAGTGCCTCGGCATCATCCGAGTGATCTTCTCCACCGCTATCTTGCTGGCAAACTCCCCCGACTTCTCCCCGCCCATCCCGTCGCTCACCGCAAAAAGGTAATCGCAATTCTCCGATCGCCCCTCCCCGATCTTCCCCAAATAACGCACCTCCTCCGCGTCAATCGTCAGCGCCAAAAACGCATCCTCATTGTTCTTCCGCACCTTCCCCACATGCGTCTGACCCGACCACTTGAACGTCAAAAACGGCGGCCTCTCACTCGCCACCCCACCCAGAATCGATGGCCGTGACGTCTCCTCTTCAGGCTTCACATCAGGCTTCAAATTAAGGGCGTCAGGCTCCATGTTTTCAATCCCTTCAAACCGTCGGTGGCCCCACCACACCCGGCTCTAAAATCGTCGCCAACTCAAAATCAATCGCACAGAAGCGCCCGTCCGTTTGCCGATACGTCACGTTGCGCAAAAACGGATCATCGTGCCGCACCCCATACCGCTCCAACTCCCCAAAAATCGCCGCCAACTTCTCATCACTGCATCGCTCCACTCGGGACCCGCAGTTTGACGACACCAAATACAGCTTGTCCTCATCCACCTCCAGCACTCGCGGCACGAACGGACACTCGCGTTGCTCCAGATACCTCAGCACCCGCACCTCATTCTCAAACCGCTCCTTCGCATTCGTCCCCCGAAAATACTTGTGCACCCGGCCATCGTAACCAATGCGCACCAATGCCCGTTCCGTGTCCTTGCCTGGTTGCATCAAGCTTGCTCCGGTTGCCCCTGAACCACGCGGGTTCCCGCCAGCAAGTCATGCAAACACCGCCGATCCTTCCCAAAGATGAACAGAATATCGACCAGCCAATAAATCAATCCGAACAGCGGAATGGCTTGAAGGACCCAATTTACGATCACCCGCAGAAGCACCGTCTTCACCCCGCCAGGATTCGTGTCACTCTCCAGCGCCACGATTCGCGTTCCCACAATTCGCTTCCCGATGCTCTGCCCGCGCTTGATCAACAACACCAAATTGACTACAAACAAAATCACGAACAAAACACCCGAAAATCCAATCAGCCCCATGTTGGGCTGCAGCTGTTCCGCGCTTGGCTCCTTGCCTTGAGCCGCCGCCACAAAAGCACTACTACCAACCGCCATGATCATGGGCATGTACGCCACCAGCAGCGCCAAAAAATCTAATAAAGCACCTCCCAGCCGCTGCCCCAGTGTCGCCAGCGGCGCCCCGGTCACCGCCGATTCGGTCCGGTAGCTTTGCTGCACCGTCGGCGGCGAATAAGGATTCACCTCGCCAATCACTGGCGGCGCTGCCGAAGCTGCCGCCACCACCTGACCCAATGGCTGCCAATCCGCCATGCCCTCGGTCCAGCAAAGGTCCGTCGCCAGGAACTCGCCCTCAGACAGTTTCTGCCTGACCGCACCCTCGTCAAACTGACCCAACTGCTGATTATTGCGCGCGATGTGATATGCCATATCAGCCATGCTAAAAGCTCTTCCCGACCTTGTCCAGCCTGACCTATGATTCAGACTGGACTCCGCTGGGTTGCATCCTTACGGCAGCGGAAACCGCTCATTCGCCTTCGCCACCTCAAGCTTGATCGCCGCCAACTTCGCCGGATCATCGCGATTCACCAGCGCTTGGTGAATCCAGTCCGCAATCAACTTCATCTCCGGTTCCCGCATCCCCCGCGTCGTCACCGCCGGCGTTCCCAAGCGAATCCCACCACCCAGGGTGATCTTCTCCGTATCAAACGGAATCCCGTTCTTGTTTACCGTGATCCCCGCCAAGTCGAGCGTCTCGGAAGCGACCTTCCCGTTCAGCCCGTTCGGCCTCAAATCCACCAGCATCACATGGTTGTCTGTCCCGCCGGAAACAATCCGATACCCATTCCCAGTCAGTTCAGCCGCCAGAGCTTGCGCATTCTTCACCACCTGCGCCGCGTAATCCTTGAACCCCGGCTTCAAGCACTCCCCAAAGCACACCGCCTTCGCCGCAATCACATGCATCAGCGGACCGCCTTGCACCCCGGGAAACACTTGGCTGTTAATCTTCTTCGCCAGCTCCTCACTGTTCGTCATCACGATCCCACCCCTCGGCCCGCGCAAACTCTTGTGCGTCGTCGACGTCACAAAGTCCGCATACGGCATCGGATTCGGGTGCGCCCCGCCCGCCACCAACCCCGCAATGTGCGCCATGTCCACAAACAGATAAGCCCCCACGCTCTTCGCGATCTCGCTCATCCGCGCAAAATCAATCACCCGGGGATAAGCCGAAGCCCCCGCCGTGATCATCTTCGGCTTCTCACGCAACGCCACCTCAGCCAGCTCATCATAGTCGATCCGCTCATCCGTCGGACTCACTCCATACTGGCAAAACTGATACAACCTCCCCGAGAAGTTCGCCGGATTCCCGTGCGTCAAATGCCCACCATGCGCCAGGTTCATCCCCAGCACCTTGTCTCCGGGTTGCAGCACGCTGAAATACACCGCCGCGTTCGCCTGCGAACCCGAGTGCGGCTGCACGTTCGCATACTTCGCTCCAAACAATTCGCACAACCGGTCAATCGCCAACTGCTCCACCTTGTCCACCTCTTCACAGCCCCCATACCACCGCTTCCCGGGATACCCTTCCGCATACTTGTTGGTCAAACAAGACCCCTGAGCCGCCATCACCGCGCGACTCGTGAAATTCTCGGACGCGATCAACTCAATGTGCGTCTGCTGCCGCTCCGCCTCACCCGCCACGATCTCCGCCACCACCGGATCCGCCGCCGCCAGCTCATCCAACGGATGCGTCCGATCATTCATCTTCCCCACCCGACGCGAATGCCGACCCCCCGCAAACGGTGTCGTCAACCAGGTGTCCACAATCGCCTTCGCCTCTTCAACACTCGTCGTCTTACCCGCCAGACAGAGCACATTCGACTCATTGTGCTGCCGCGTGATCGCCGCCGTCTCCACATCACCCACCAGGGAAGCCTGAATCCCCGCGTGCCGGTTCGCCGCAATGCACATCCCGATCCCCGTCGTGCACGCCAAAATGCCCGCATCCGCCTCACCCGATAGCACCGCCGTCGCCACCAACTCCGCATAGTCCGGGTAGTCCACCGACGCCTCACTCTGCACCCCAAAATCCGTCACCTCATAACCCGCCCCGCGCAGATGCTCGACAACGGCATTCTTCAAAACAAAGCCCCCATGGTCAGCGGCAATCGCGATTTGACGTGGCAGGGACGGGATGGAGGAATCAGCAGTGCTCATGGGAAAATCAAAAAGGGAAAAGGGACTTCAGGTGTCAGGTTCCGCGTTCGTTTTGGGTTGGGTGGTTTGTTCGATGTAAGCCAATACGCTTGGCAAACTGGAAAGCAGCATATCTCTTGTCTCTTCGTAAGCCCGCAGCCCCATCCCGATCGGATCCACCACATCCTCTCCCCGGATCTCATCATCCGCCGCAAACTCGGTCACCAAGTACGCCCGATCCATCAGATCCGGAAAATCATAGTCCATCACCCGCAGATGCTGCTCCGACATCGCAAACACATGCGTCGCCTCCCTCATCATCTCCCGCGTCAGCGGCCGACTCCGAAATCCCGCGGCATCAATCCCCGCCTTCTGCAAAAGATCCGCCGTGTGCTTGCTCGCTGGCTGCCCCGGCAGCGCCCCTACCCCCGCGCTCCCCACTTGGTAGTCCTCACGCCCTTTCACCATTTCGCGAAACAGCAGTTCCGCCATGGGACTCCGGCAGACATTACCTGTGCAGATAAAAAGGACGTTTTTCAAAACAACGGGTGGCAAAAGGGGGACCGACAGCATGAACAGCCATCCGGGTTTGTCAAAAGGCGGGTTCATCCAGAAATGAACAAATCCAGCTCCCAAACTATCGCTTGGAAATCCCCGCTCCCCCTCTAAAACTCACCCCCATGCCCAGTCACGCTGCCTTCTCCCGTCGACACATCGGTCCCTCTCCCAGCGAGTCCCAAGAAATGCTCAGCACCCTCGGCTGCGACTCTCTCGACCACCTCATGGACCAGGTCGTCCCCGAAGGCATCCGCTCCCGCTCCCCCCTCCTCCTCCCCGACGCCCTCACCGAAGAGCAGGCCCTCCAAAGCCTCCGCGCCATCATGGGCCAAAACCAAATCGTCCGCTCCTTCCTCGGCCTCGGTTACCACGATACCTTCACGCCCCCTGTCCTTCTCCGAAACCTCTTCGAAAACCCCGGCTGGTACACCGCCTACACCCCCTACCAGGCCGAAATCTCCCAGGGCCGCCTCGAAGCCCTGCTCAATTTCCAAACCCTCATCTGCGACCTCACCGCCCTCGACGTCGCCAACGCCTCCCTGCTCGATGAAGGCACCGCCTGCGCCGAAGCCTGCGCCCTGGCCCTCAACGCCAAGCCGAACTCGAACACCATCATCGTCTCCGACCGCCTCCATGCCCATGTCATCGACGTCCTCATCACCCGCATGGAACCCCTCGGTGTCCACGTCCTCAAACAGGACATCCTCCAGTTCCGCCACCTCCCCGAAAATCCAAACATCGCCGCTGTCGTCGCCGCCTACCCCGATACCCTCGGCACCCTCAGCGATCTAACTTCAGTCGCCAGCGAAACCCACCAAGCCGGCGCTCTCTTCATCGTCACCGCCGATCTCCTCGCCCTCACCGTGCTCAAAGCTCCAGGCGAATTCGGCGCCGACATCTGCGTCGGCAACAGCCAGCGCTTCGGTGTCCCCCTCGGCTTCGGCGGCCCTCACGCGGCCTTCATGGCAGTAAGAGACCCCCTCAAACGCCGCCTCCCCGGCCGCCTCATCGGTGTCTCCCACGACGCCCACGGTCGCCCCGCCTTCCGCCTCTCCCTCCAGACCCGCGAACAACACATCCGGCGCGAGAAAGCCACCAGCAACATCTGCACCGCCCAGGTCCTCCTCGCCGTCATGGCCTCCATGTACGCCGTCTTTCACGGCCCCCAAGGCCTCAAAGCCATCGCCCGCCGCACCCACAGCGCCGCCGCCTGGCTCGCCAAACAGCTCACCCTCGCCGGTCTCCCCCCGCTTTCCGACGCCTTCTTCGACACCCTCTCCGTCGACGTCCCTTCCTCCCACCCGGTCATCCTCAAAGCCCTCGACAATTGCCTCAACCTCCGCGCTCAAAGCCCCACCCGGGTCGTCATCGCCCTCGACGAACGCGTCACTCCCATCGAGCTCCTCAACATCCTGGCAGCCTTCGATATCCCAACTCCCGCCGACCTCCCCGTCCTCAGCGAATCCGCCCCCCTCACCTGCCCCGCCGACCTCCATCGCCAGTCGGAGATATTGACCCACCCTGTCTTCAATGCCCATCACTCGGAGACCGCCATGATGCGCTACCTCCGCCACCTCCAGGACAAAGACATCGCCCTGGACCGCAGCATGATCCCCCTCGGCTCCTGCACCATGAAACTCAACGCCGCCGCTGAAATGCTCCCCCTCAGCTGGCCCCACGTCAACGCCCTCCACCCCTTCGCCCCCGCCTCTCAAACCCAAGGCTACCGCTCCTTCTTCACCCAGCTCGAAGCCTGGCTCGCCGAATGCACCGGCTTCCACGCCGTCTCGCTCCAGCCCAACGCCGGCTCCCAGGGCGAATTCGCCGGCCTCCTCGCCATCCGCGCCTATCACCACGCCAACGGTCAAGGCCACCGCAACATCTGCCTCATCCCCACCTCCGCCCACGGCACCAACCCCGCCAGCGCCGTCATGGTCGGTTTCCAAGTCGTCGCCGTCGCCTGTGACGACCACGGCAACATCGACCTCGACGACCTCCGCGCCCGCCTCGATCAGCATGCCGCCAATCTCGCCGCCCTCATGGTCACCTACCCCTCGACCCACGGCGTGTTCGAGGAATCCATCGCCGAAATCTGCCGACTCACCCACGAACACGGCGGCCAGGTTTACATGGATGGCGCCAACCTCAACGCCCAACTCGGCCTCACCTCCCCCGGTCGCATCGGCGCCGACGTCTGCCACCTCAACCTCCACAAAACCTTCTGCATCCCCCACGGCGGTGGCGGTCCCGGCGTCGGTCCCATCGGCGTCGCCCAACACCTTGCCCCCTTCCTCCCCGGCCACGCTCTGCTCGAACGCGGCCCCACCGGCACCGTCTGCAGCTCCCCCTGGGGCAGCGCCAGCATCCTGACCATCTCCTGGATGTACCTCGCCATGATGGGACCCGACATCGTCGAATCCACCCGCTTCGCCATCCTCAACGCCAACTACATCGCCAAACGCCTCGCCCCCCACTTCCCCACCCTCTATCAGGGCGCCAACGGCTTCGTCGCCCACGAGTGCATCCTCGACCTCCGCCACTTCAAACACATCACCGTCGAAGACGTCGCCAAACGCCTCATGGACTACGGCTACCACGCCCCCACCATGTCCTGGCCCGTCGGCGGCACCCTCATGATCGAACCCACCGAAAGCGAATCCAAAGCCGAACTCGACCGCTTCTGTGACGCCATGACCGCCATCCGCGCCGAAATCGAAGCCACCGAATCCGGCACCGCCGACCCCAAAAACAACCCCCTCAAAAACGCCCCCCACACCGCCCACGAAGTCACCGCCACCGACTGGCCCCACCCCTACACCCGCGAAACCGCCGCCTTCCCCCTCCCCTACATCCGCCAAGCCAAATACTGGCCCCCCGTCTCCCGCATCGACAACGTCTTCGGCGACCGCAACCTCATCTGCTCCTGCCCCACCGTCTCCGACCTCACCTAAATCAATAGCGGTCACGCCACTGACGCCACCCCTAAGACCGCTCCGCCACCAAGGAGTGACGGCTTCTAGCCGTCACGTCCCCGCCCCCCAAAGTACCCGTCATCGCTCTCCACTCCCTACTCCCCCCAACCTCCTCAACCCCTCCAAAATCCGCTTCGCCACCCCCTCATCCGGCGTCTGCAACGCCGCCGCACGCTTCAGCGTCTCCACCGCCTCCTTCGTCTTCCCCAGCGCCTCCTCCACCGCCGCGATGTGCTCCAAAATCTCCGCATCCCCCGGTTCCATCACCTTAATGAGCCCCTCCGCCCGCTTCAACTCCACCAGCGCCTCCGCCTGCTTGCCCCGCTTGTGCAGCAGCCACCCCAGACTGTCAACGAACGCCGCATTGTCCGGCTCAATCTGCACCGCCTGACGAATCATCGTCTCCGCCTCATCCAGCCGCTCACCCCGCTCCGTCCACATGTAAGCCAGGTAGTTCATCGTATTTGCCCGAAACGCCCCCTCCGACTCCGGCGTCATCTCGATCGACTTCCGCAACTGCGCCTCCGCCGCCTCATACCGCTCCGCCTGTTCCAAAACCACCCCGAACCGGAAGTGGAACCGATGGTTGAACACCTGCGCTCCCCCCGCCGCCCCCAGCCGTTCCGCCTCCCCAAACGCCTCAATCGCCCTCGGCAAATCCTCCTTCGCCGCATACGCCATCCCCGCCTGCGCCTGAAAACCCGGCGTATCCGGAAACAACCGAATCGCCCGCGTCACCAGCGTCAGCGCCTTGTCCGGTTGCTGCAAGCCCAGCCACAGATTCGTCAGCTTCTCATAATCCGCCGCCGTGCCTGACCCCACCTGAATCGCCTCCTCCAACTGCTTCGCCGCCTCCGGAAACTGCTCCCGCTTCTCCAGCACCTCCGCCAGCAACCGCCGCTGACTCACATCCTTCGGATCATCCCGCACAATCCCCTCCAACACCGCAAAAGCCTTCTCCTTCAGCTCCTCCGCCTCATACAGCCGATACAAAATCTTCCGCGCTGCCAGATCCCCGTCTCGCGCTGCCATCACCTCGCAAATCCGCTTCGCCTCCCCCAGCTGATTGCTCAGCACATAATACTGCGCCACCTCCAACTCCCTCGCCCGATCCTTCCCCTTCACCGCCGCCGCCAGCGCCCGCTCGTAAAACACATTCACCTGCTTCCGGTGCTCGTCCGCCACCTCCGTCTGCCCCAGCGGCCACACCTCCTGCGCCACCCCCGCCAGCACCAGCCAAAACCCCGCATCCCCGCCCTCCCCGTCCGCCGCCCCATTCATCACCATCACCGCCTGATCCCGCCGCCCCTTCACCAAATGCCGCAGCACCGCCGCACTCACCACATCTGCGTCACGCCCGAACCGCTTCACCACCTCCCCCATCAGCTCGTTCGCCCGCTTCTCCACCTCCGCCCCGGAGTAATACGCATCCAAAAATTCCACCAATCGCAAAACCGGCCCCGGCCGTGTCGGATGCGCCTTCACTCGCTCCACCAGCATCGCCTCCGCCTCCGCTTCCGAACCATGCCGCACCGCCAGCGCGATCGTCCGCCGCACCAGATCCGCCTCCTCCACATCCCCCCGCATCACCTCGCGATAGTGCTCAAACGCCTTCGCCATGTCCCCCGCCACCTCCGCCTGCAGCGCCGCACTGTAATGCGCCAAAGCCTGCGCCCGCCCCTTCATGTCCGGCGTCATCCCCCGATCCTCCGCCCCATTCACCACCTTCCCCAGCACCCCCAGGTCCGCCGACCCCGCCTCACCCCCCGCCCTCTTCGCCCCAGTCAATACCAACCCCACATCCTTCGGCTCTCGCATCGCCGGCGCCCCAACCACCTCCGCCACCTTCCCCTTCACCGCTCCACCCACCTTCTCCTCAGCCACTCCAATCCCCACCCACGCCACCAATCCCGCCATCACCCCCACCCTCATCCCAAGCACGAAAAGCGGCCCCAACCAGCCACGGTCCTCTCCAGCGTGCTTGACACACCCTAAGAACCGGCCCGGTTGAGGCCGTTGCACATCACACTGTCGCAGCTTCCGCCCCGACGCCATCAGGCCAACTCTCCCGCCACCCCCCGCCAAACCCCGAAACGCCTTCGCAAAAACTCGACGCAACAGATTCGGGCGGACCATGGCTGAAAGCCTACCCTCTAGCTCCGGTAGCGCAAACGCTTCTTGTGGCGGTTCGCGCGCATGCGCTTCTTCCGCTTGTGCTTGTTGATCTTCGTCTTTCTGCGCTTCTTGAGCGAACCCATGGTCTTTGTTCTCCTGTTGTTGCTAAATTCGCCCCGTCATGGGACGACTTTGTTGAGTGGGTATTCCACAATGCCTTCCGCCCCAAGCGATTTGAGTCGCGGAATGATCTCACGCACCACCGACTCATCGATCACCGTTTCCACCGCCACCCAGTCCGAATTGGACAGGGAAGAAATGGTCGGCTGTCTCATCGACGGCAGGCATTCGATCACTTTCTCCAGCCCCGAGGCCGGAACATTCATCTTGAGGCCGACCTTGTCGCGCGCCTCCAGTGCAGCGCGCAAAAGCAGCGCCAAAGTCTCCATCTTCGCCCGCTTCCACGGGTCCGCCGCCGCCGCCCGGCTCGCCACCAGCTGCGGATAGCTCTCCATCAGCGTGTCCACGATGCGAAGCTTGTTCGCCCGCAGCGAAGACCCCGTCTCCGTGATGTCCACGATCGCATCCACCAGCTCCGGCACCTTCACCTCCGTCGCACCCCAACTAAACTCCACTTCCGCCTGCACCCCGTGCTGCTCCAGGTACTTCTGCGTCATCCCCACCGCCTCCGTCGAAATCCGCTTCCCTTGCAAATCCTTCACCGACTGGATCGGCGAATCCTCAGGCACCACCAGCACCCAACGCGTCGGCTTCGATGTCGCCCGACTGTAACGCAAATCCGTGATCACCTCCACATCCGCCCCATTCTCCACCACCCAATCCCGACCCGTAATCCCGCAGTCCAAAAACCCGTGATCCACATACCGCCCGATCTCCTGCGCCCGCAAAAGCCGCAAATCCAGCTCCTCATCATCCACCGTCGGCCGGTAGCTCCGCGACGACACCACCAC
>JAIYDW010000232.1 GCA_027487315.1 Verrucomicrobiaceae bacterium
CTCGCCTACCTCAACAAACGCCAAACCGAGCACAGCCTCGAGCTGTCACGCCTCGACAAACTCCAAGTCGCCGCTGCCAGAAAATGGTTCCAGGACAAAGATATCGATCCTGCCGCCTTCGAAGCCGCCCTCGCTCTACCCGCCGGCAAAAATCTCAAAGGCCGTGCCACCTCCTCTTTTGATCGCGCCCGTTCCGCCCTCCAAAAACAAGGTCTCCCCGAAGATCAAATCCCCCCCCGCCACGTCGGCTTCGGACCCGAAGAATACGGTCGCGAGCGCGTCGCCCGAAAAGGCCTCGAACGCCTCTCCTGGGAATTCGATCGCTACCAACCCGTCGCCTTCACCGTCTACAACGGCAAAACCCCAGACCTCAAATTCGTCGTCAACCCCGTCCGCCCCCCCACCAACCCCATGGACGCCGGCGAACTCGAACAAACCGCTATCCTCGGCGGTGGCGACCCCTTCTCACCCACCACTCCCGTCAAACCCAACTCCCTCTCGGTCATCTCCGCCCTCGCCGACCTTCCCTCTCAAATCCCCGATACTATCTCCGGCAGACGCCTCGCCCTCGCCCAATGGATCGCCTCCCCTCGCAATCCCCTCACCGCCCGCGTCATCGCCAACCGCGTCTGGATGTGGCATTTCGGCCAACCCCTCGCCGGCAACCCCAACAACTTCGGCAGCACCGGCAAAAAACCCACCCACCCTCAACTCCTCGACTTCCTCGCCTCTTATCTCATCGAGAAAAACTGGAGCCTCAAAGAACTCCATCGCCTCATCCTCACCTCCCAAACTTGGCAACGCTCCACCAACCATCCCAATCCCACCCTCCTCAAAGAAAAAGATCCCCACGGCACCAGCTATGCCGCCTTCGCACCACGTCGCCTCACCGCCGAAGAAATCCGCGACGCCACCCTCTCCGTCACAGGTGAATTGAACCCCACCCTCGGCGGCATCCCCATCCGCCCCGAGATCAATCTCGAAGCCGCCCTCCAGCCCCGCCAGGTCATGGGCACCTTCGCCTCCGCCTGGGTCCCTAACCCCAAACCCGAGCAACGCCACCGCCGCTCCATCTACATCCAGCGCCTCCGCGGCCTCTCCGATCCCTTCATGGAGGTCTTCAACGAACCCGGTCCCGACTTCTCCTGCGAACGCCGCGACGCCTCCACCGTCACCCCCCAAGTCTTCTCCCTCTTCAACTCCCAAAACACCGCCCAACGCGCCCTCGCCCTCGCCGCGAGAACCGAAAAACAAGCCCCGCATGTCGCACCCGAATCGCGCCTCCAAACCCTCTTCCAACTCGTCTTCAATCGCCCTCCAACCGACACCGAACTCCAAGCCTCCCTCTCCCACTACCACAAACTCCTCCCCAAACACCAGGCCCACACCCCACCGCGCCCCGACTACCCAAAGCAAATCACCCGCGAAGCCGTCGAAGAAAACACCGGCGAAAAGTTCACCTTCACCGAAACCCTCCACGCCTACACCGACTTCATCACTGACCTTCAACCCGCCGACACTTCCCCCGAAACCCGCTCCCTAGCCGAAATCGCCCTCGTCCTCCTCAACTCCAACGAGTTCGTCTATGTCTACTAGCTCCACCGCAGGCGCTCCCTTCCAATCCCGGCCCTTCATGCGCTCGCTTGCCGCCATCCTCTTCGCCCTCTGCCCTCTGCTCTCCGCGTCCGCACAGACAAAGCCCAATGTCCTCCTTATCATCTCGGACGACCTCCGCCCTCAGCTCGGCTGCTACGGTGACCCCATCGTCAAAACCCCGCACCTCGACCACTTCGCAAAGACGGCCCTCCGCTTCGACCGCGCCTACGTCCAGTCCGCCATCTGCAGCCCTTCCCGCAATTCCTTCCTCTCTGGTCTCCGCCCTGCCACCACCGGCCTGCGAGGTTTCGGCACCACCCTGCGCGATGTTGCACCCGATGCCGTCACCCTTCCCCAGCACTTCAAAAACCACGGCTGGCACAGTGCCGCCATCGGCAAAGTCTTCCACGTCTACGCCGAAACCGGTCTCGGCTCCGAAGACGATCCCGCCTCATGGAGCCAACCCCTTTACCTCCCCAGAAACCCCGTCTGGGGCCCCGCTCAGGACAAAATCCGCACCGCCCAAATCGAAGCCGATCGCGTCGCTGGCAAAACCTACAATCACTCGCATGACTGGCCTCGCGGCGAAACCTGGGACGCCCCCGACGTTCCCGATGCCGCCCTCCGCGATGGCGAGACCGCCCTCAAAGCCGCCGACTTCCTCCAAGCTCGTTCTTCCAAAACCAACGAGCCCTTCTTCCTCGCCGTCGGCTTCTACCAGCCCCACCTTCCTTTCGTCGCCCCCAAAAAATACTTCGACCTCTACGACCCCGACAAACTCCCCCTTCCTTCCAATACCCAGCCTCCCACCGGAGCACCGCCCTACGCCATGAATGTCGGCATGGCCAAGGGCTTCCTCAATTTTCCCGAGCAAGACCAGCAAACCGACGACTTCAAACGCCGCTACCTCCAGGCCTACCTCGCCAACATCAGCTACATGGACGCCTGCACCGGCCTCGTGCTGGATGCCCTCGAAAAAACCGGCGTCGCCGAAAACACCCTTGTCATCTTCATCGGCGACCACGGCTATCTCATGGGCGAACACGGCTCGTGGGGTCACAAACATTGCAACTACGAAACCGCCACCCGCACCCCATTGCTTATCCGCGCCCCCGGCATGAAAGCCGCCGGCCAATCCACCACCGCGCTCGTCGAGTTTGTCGACATCTACCCCACCCTTGCGGATCTCGCCCAGCTTCCGATCACCCCCTCACTCGAAGGCACCAGCTTCGCCCCACTACTCACCAATCCCTCGCGCCCATGGAAAACCGCCGCCTTCAGCGAGATGCTGCGCGGCAAAAACTTCCTCGGTCGCAGCCTGCGCACTGCCACCCATCGTTATGTCGAGTGGACCGGTCCCCAGGGCAAAAAAAACCTCTCCCGCGAACTCTACGACCTCTCCACCGACCCCATCGAGAAAACCAACCTCGCCGACGACCCCACCCAGGAAACCCTCCTCAACCAACTCGCCACTCAACTCCAATCCGGCTGGAAAGCATCGAAACCAAACCTCACCCACTCAAACTGACCCCCTCTGCCATGAAACCGCGCCCACTATTTCCTTGCGCCGGTCACCGCGCCCTTCACGCCCCCACCCGGCGCGAATTCGTTTACGGCCTCGGCACCACCCTCGGCTCCGTCGCCCTCACCTCACTCCTCGCAGAGGAGTCCAATCTGCAATCCAAAATCCGCAATCCGCAATCCTCAGCCCCCCTCGCCCCCAAGTCCGGCCACCACCCCGCCCGCGCCAAACGCTGCATCTTCCTTATGATGGAAGGCGGCCCCTCTCACATCGACACCTTCGATCCCAAACCCGCCCTCGAAAAACTCCACCTCAAAGAGTTCACTCGCGAAGGCAAACAAAAGTCCGCCATGGAAAGCGGCAAACGCTACTACGTCCAAAGCCCCTTCAAATTCCATCAACACGGTCAAAGCGGCGCCTGGATGAGCGAACCCTGGCAGCACCTCTCCTCCGTCGCCGACGACCTCTGCTTCTACCGCGGTTGTCAAGTTGACAGCGTCAACCACCCCACCGCCATGTATCAAATGAACTGCGGCAACCGCTTCGGCGGCGATCCCGCCATCGGTGCCTGGACCACCTACGGCCTCGGCTCCGTCAACCAAGACCTCCCCGGCTTCATCGTCCTCCCCGAAATCTCCTACCCCCAGGGCGGCTCCGCCAATTGGAGCAATGGCTACCTCCCCGCCTACTTCCAGGGCACCACCCTCCGCCCCAAAGGCTCCCCCATCCTCGACCTCCAACCTCCCAAAGGCGTCACCCCCGAAATCCAGCGCGCCAACCTCGACCTCCTCGCTCAACTCAACCAAAACCACCACCAGCAGCACCCCCAGCACGACGAACTGCTCGCCCGCATGAACAGCTACGAGCTCGCCTTCCGCATGCAAATGCAGGTCCCCGAGGCCATGAACCTCGACAACGAACCCGCCGCCCTCAAAGCCACCTACGGCATCGACCAGCCCCACACCGACGCCTTCGGCCGCAAATGCCTCCTCGCCCGCAAACTCATCGAGCAGGGTGTCCGCTTCGTCCAACTCTACGCCGGCACCTGGGACAGCCACGACTACATCGAGCGCGCCCACGGCAACCTCATCCGCCAGGTGGACCAACCCATCGCCGCCCTCATCAAAGACCTCAAACAGCGCGGACTGCTCGACGACACCCTCATCGTCTGGTGCGGCGAGTTCGGTCGCACCCCCGACAACGGCGTCCGCGGCGGCACCGCCTATGGCCGCGACCACAACCCCAAGGCCATGACCATCTGGTTCGCCGGCGGCGGCGTCAAAGCCGGCCACACGATCGGCCTCACTGATGATACCGGCGCCGAAGCCGTCGAATGCGTCCACCACGTCCGCGACCTCCACATCACCCTCCTCCACCTCCTCGGCCTCGACGACAACAAACTCACCTTCTACCACGGCGGCCGCTACAAACAGCTCAGCCAATTCGGCGGTCAGGTCATCACCGACCTCCTCGCCTGAATCCGCCAGAAGCGGAGCCACCAAATCTCGCGCACGCCCGCACTGGACATTCCCCGTCCCCTGCCCCATACTCCGCGCCCCTGTGCCCGTGCCCCCCGATGTTCGAACTCCTCGCCACTGACCCCACCTCCGCCGCCCGCCGCGGCCGGCTGCACACGCCCCATGGCGTGATCGAAACCCCCATCTTCATGCCGGTCGGCACCCAGGCCTCCGTCAAAGCCATCCACCCACAGGAACTCATCGCCCTCGAAGCTCAGGTCATCCTCAGCAACACCTACCACCTCTGGGTCCGCCCCGGAGCCGATATCATCAAAGACGCCGGCGGCCTCCATTCCTTCATGGGCTGGCACGGCCCCATCCTCACCGATAGCGGCGGCTATCAGGTCTTCTCCCTCGCCAAACTTCGCAAAATCAAAGAGGAAGGCTGCTACTTCAACAACCACGTCGACGGCACCCCCATGTTCCTCGGCCCCGAGACCGCCATGGAAATCCAGGCCGCCCTCGGCAGTGACATCGCCATGCTCTTCGACGAGTGCACCCCCTGGCCCTGCTCGCACCCCGACGCCGAAAAAAGCCTCGACCTCACCCTCCGCTGGGCACGCCGCTGCCGCGACTGGATCGACCAAAATCAACCCCTCACCGCCGGCAAACCTCAACTCCACTTCGGCATCGTCCAGGGCAGCACCTACGAGGACCTGCGCCAAAAATCCGCCCGCGAGCTCGTCGCCATGGACTTCCCCGGCTACGCCATCGGCGGCCTCAGCGTTGGCGAACCCGAAGAGGACATGATGCGCATCGCCGACTGGACCTGCCCCCACCTCCCCCAGAACAAACCCCGCTACGCCATGGGCCTCGGCACCCCGCCCCAGATGGTCGAACTTATCGCCCGCGGCATCGACATGTTCGACTGCGTCCTCCCCACCCGTCTCGCCCGCAACGGCACCGCCTTCACCCACGAAGGCACCCTCAACCTCCGCAACGCCAAATACGCCCGCGACTTCTCCCCCATCGCCGAGGACACCCACCCCCTCGTCAAACCCTTCACCCGCGCCTACATCCGCCATTTGATCAACACCCAGGAGGTGCTGGGTTTAAGGTTGATTTCTCTTCACAATCTGCATTTCTACCTGTCCCTCGCCTCCAGAGCACGCCAAGCCATCGAACAAGGTTGCTTCGCCGACTTCCGGACAGAGGTCGTTTCACGTTACCAACCTCGCCCCACGGCCTCCGATTCCGACTGATTTCCTCATGACAACCATCGCCACCCTAGCAGACATCGCCACCTCAATCACCCTCGCCCAAGCCGCCGGCCCGGGTGCCGCTCCCGGCGGTCTGCTCGGCAATCCCCTCGTCTTCATGGTCCTCATGATCGTGATGATGTACTTCCTCCTCATCCGCCCCCAGCGCAAACGCCAGCAGGAGCACGAAGCCCTCATCAAGAGCCTCTCCGTCGGCGACCACGTCGTCATGAGCGGCGGCGAGCACGGCATCGTCACCTCGCTTCACGAAAAAACCCTCAAAGTCAAAATCGCCGACAACGTCAAAGTCGAATACGAACGCAGCTCCGTCGGCACCGTCATCAAAAAATCCGACATCAAAGACGTCACCCCAGAGTAAGCACCTCGCCACTCACCTCACGTCACTAATCACACGATCACCGCTTACTGTTTAACATAATGAGCCCCATCTTCACCTTCCTCTTCGGCGCAGCACTCCTCATGATCCTCCTGGTCTACGTGGGCACCACCGAACTCAAGCGCAAACGCATCCTCGGCACCCTACTCACCGTCCTCGCCACGGCCCTAGCCCTCTACACCATCGAAAAAATCGGCCTCAAAAAAGGCATCGACCTCCAAGGCGGCAGCGAGTTCATCGTCGAACTCCAACCCTCCCCTGATGCCGATGGCAAAATCAAAGCCGTCTACCCCACCGACATTCAGCAAGCCATCTCCATCCTCGAAAAACGCCTCAACCCGAATGGCGAAAAGGACCTCCTCCTCGCCCCTCAAGGTGAGAACCGCATCCTCATTCAAATGCCCGGTGTCACCGAGGAGGAAGTCAAAAACGTCCGCACCCAAATCGAAAAAGTCGCCAAACTCGAGTTCCGCATGGTCCACCCGGACAGCGCCTCGGAAATCGCCCAACTCAAAGCCAGCGGCACCCTCTCCGTCGACCACGTCGAAATGAAATCCAAGGAAGGCCCACCCCTCCTCGTCAAATCCCGCCCTGACCTCGACGGCAAATACGTCAGCCGCTCCTACGCCTACATGGACCCCCAAAAAGGCTGGACCATCATCCTCGAGTTCGACAGCAAAGGCGGCGAACTCTTCGGCAAGCTCACTGAAGCCAATGTCGGCCGCCAACTCGGCATCATCGTCGACGGTGAAGTCTTCTCCGCGCCCAACCTGAACGAAGCCATCTTCGGCGGTAGCGCCAGCATCACTGGCCGCTTCAAGGAAGAGGAAGCCCGCGCCCTCGCTACCATCCTCGAGAACCCTCTCGAAAACCCCATGGCCATCGTCTCCGAAAGCTCCGTCTCCGCTGCTTATGGTGAGTCCTCCATCAACCAGGGCAAATGGGTCGCCATCGCCGGCCTCATCATGACCACCTGCTTCATGCTCTTCATCTACCGCCTCGCAGGCCTCATCGCCATCGTCGGTGTGCTCGTCAACCTCTCCCTCCTGTTCGGCGGCATGGCCCTCTTCCAGTTCACCCTCACCATGCCCGGGATCGCGGGGATCGTTCTTACCATCGGTATGGCCATCGATGCCAACGTCCTCATCTACGAACGCTTGCGGGAAGAAATGGCCAACGGCAAGTCCCTCGCCGCCGCCCTCGAGTCCGCATACGAAAAAGCCTTCTCCGCCATCGCCGACTCCAACATCACCACCCTCATCTCCGCCGCCATTCTCTTCGCCATCTCGGGCGGTTTGGTCAAAGGCTTTGCCATCACTCTCATCATCGGTCTGATCTCCTCCATGTTCGGCGCCCTCGTCGTCACCCGCATCATCTTCATGTGGGTCATCGAGAAAGGCATCCTCAAAAAGCTCACCACCACCAGCATCATCCCGGACCGCGTCTTCGACATCCTCTCCAAGGCTCCCACCTTCATCATCGCTTCCCTTGTCGTCACCGCCATCTCCTTCGGAGCTCTGATTGTCAAAGGCAAAACCTCCTTCGGCATCGACTTCCGCGGTGGCGCCATCGTCCACGTCGAACTGAAAGAAGGCAAAAACATCGCCGACTCCGACCTCGACGCCCTCCTCAAACCACTCACCACGGAAGACGGCAAATCCATCGGAAGCTTCTACCCCCAACGCAAAGCCAACGCCACCGGCGGCGATGTCATCGCCATCCGCAGCGAGTTCGAAGCAGGCCCCGCCATCGAGCAAGCCATCAAATCCAAATACCAGGATGTCGTCCAGGGCACCCAGGTCTCCCGCGTCGGCGCGTCCATCGGTTCTGATGCCGCCAAAGTCTCCATCATCGCCCTTCTCGTCGCCCTCTTCGGCATCTTCATGTATCTTGTCCTCCGCTTCGAATATGCCTTCGCCCTCGGTGCCATCGTCGCTCTTTTCCACGACGTCCTCATGGTCCCTGGTCTCTGCGTCCTCTTCGGCCAGGAACTCAGCCTCATCCACATCGGCGCCCTGCTCACCATCGCCGGTTACTCCATCAACGACACCATCGTCGTCTTCGACCGGATCCGCGAAACCATCCAGCAGGGCGGCAAAGGCGGCATCCGCCAGCTCATGAACGAGGCCATCTGCAAAACCCTCAGCCGAACCCTCCTCACCGGCCCCACCGCGCTCGCCCCCATGGTCGTCCTCCTCTTCCTCGGCAACCCCGCCATGCTCGAGTTCGCCCTCCCCATCACCATCGGCGTCATCCTCGGCACCTACTCCTCCATCTTCATCGCCTCCCCGCTCGTCTTGTGGTACGCGAAGAAGACCGGCACCAGCCTCCGCCGCCAGGTCATGGAAACCCACCTCGCCGAAACCATCACCCCCGGCATCGGCGACCAACTCAAAGAATCCGGAGCCTAGTCCTCCACATCCACAACCCCTTCCCAGACGCCCGACCCGCTCCTCGCAGGTCGGGCGTTTGCTTTTCCCTCCCAAACTCCTAGACACACAGCCAAATTCTTACTGAGGCAACAATCGCAGCCTCCAGCCTCACCCGCCCTTGCACCCAAGCCTCCACCCTGCTTACACTCCCCCCTCCCATGAACTTGCCACTCACCCTGTTCATCACCCTCATGAGCTCCGCAGCCATCGCCTCCATCACCAGCACCCCTTGGGGAAAAACCACCACCGGTGAAGACGTGCAACTCTTCACCCTCACCAACGCCTCCGGCATCACCGCCCGCATCACCAACTTCGGCGGCATCCTCGTCTCCCTTTCCACCCCGGACAAAGCCGGCCAATTCGCCGACATCGTCCTCGGCTACGATTCCCTCGAACCCTACCTCAAAAAGCACCCCTTCTTCGGCTGCATCACCGGCCGCTACGCCAACCGCATCGGCGGCGCCTCCTTCGTCCTCGACGGCACCACCTACCACGTCACCGCCAATTCCGGCAAACACCACATCCACGGCGGCAACTTCGGCTTCGACGAAAAACTCTGGTCCGCCTCCACCCGGACCCTCCCAGATGGCGTCGCCCTTGACCTCACCTACACCAGCCCCGCCGGCGAAGAGGGCTTCCCCGGCAACCTCGCCTGCAAAGTCACCTACACCCTCCGCAACGACAACTCCCTCGCCATCGACTACCACGCCACCACCGACGCCCCCACCGTCCTCAACCTCACCAACCATTCCTACTTCAACCTCGCCGGCGAAGGCCACCCCACCGCGCTTGACCACGAGTTGACCATCCCCGCTGAAACCTTCACCGCCACCGACGAAAACCTCATCCCCACCGGCGAAATCACCTCCCTCATCGGCACCCCCCTCGACTTCACCCAGCCTCACCTCATCGGCGAACGCATCGAAGCCGACTTCCTCCCTCTCAAGCAAGGCAAAGGCTACGACCACAACTTCATCCTCCCCGGCACCGGCCTCAAACTCGCCGCCCGCGTCCGCCACCCCGCCTCCGGTCGCACCATGGAAATCCACACCACCGAACCCGCCGTCCAGCTCTACACCGCCAATCACCTCAAAGACGCCCCCGGCAAAGGCAACCACACCTACCCCGCCCGCTCCGCCTTCTGTCTCGAAACCCAGCACTACCCCGACAGCCCAAATCACCCCCACTTCCCCACCACAACCCTCCGCCCCGGCGAAACTTTCCACTCCACCACGACTTTAACCTTCCCCACCCCCTAATCCCCAAAGTACCCGTCACCGCCCCGCGTGACGCCCCCACTCCCCCTCTACGAGTTCCCCCTTCTGCAATCCGCAATCCGCAATTCCATGCCCCCCTCCCCTCCCGCTCCCAACACCTCCACCTCTTTCATCCAGGAGCAGGACTTCGCCGCCCGCCAAATCCGTGGCCGCCGTGAAACCCAGGAAGACTACTACGCCTTCGCAGACGCCTCCTCCCCTCCGGAGCCAGCACTCTCCCGCCTCCTCCTCGCCGTCGGTGACGGCCTCGGCGCCCACTCCGGCGGCTCCGTCGCCAGCTACATCGCCGTCAACGCCTTCGTCCGCGCCTTCCACGAAAACGAAATCGCCCCCTCCTGGCGCCTCCGCCTCGCCCTCGACGCCGCCAACGACACCCTCGCATTCCTCTCCCAAAAACTCCCCGTCACCGGCACCCCCATGGGCACCACCCTGGTCGCCGCCACCGTCAGCCACGAACACCTCTACTGGGTCTCCGTCGGCGACTCCCCCCTCTTCCTCTACCGCAACAAAACCCTCGAACGCCTCAACGAAGACCACTCCCTCACCCCCCTCATCGAGCAGCGCGTCCGCATCGGCGAAATGACCCAGGACGAAGCCGATCACCACCCCGACCGCCACACCCTTCAGTCCGCCCTCCTCGGTCAGGAAATCGCACTCATCGACTCCCCCTCCGAGCCCTTCCCCCTCAAATCCGGCGACCTCATCATCGCCGCCAGCGACGGCATCTTCACCCTCGAACACCATCAACTCGAAGAAATGCTCGCCTTCGGCCGCCACACCACCGCCGACAAAATCGCCGACGCCATCCTCTTCGCCATCCGCCGCATCAACTTCGAACGCCAAGACAACGCCACCGTAGGCGTCATCAAAATCCCCTAACCCCCCTCCTCGTCCTCGCCCTTACATCCCCCCTCAACCTCCGCTCGCCAAAAATCCCGTTAATCCCGCAATCCTGTAAATCCAGTCCAAAAAAATCGCAGCCCGCGAATCCACCACCAAAATAATCACGCGCCTCCCTCCCCTCCACGCCTCCGCGCACCAAAAATCCCGTTAATCCCGCAATCCTGTCAATCCTGTCTAATTCCCCGTGACCCGCGAATCCGCCGCCGACATCCTCTCCCGCATCGCCCTCCTCCTCGAACTCAAAGGCGAAAACCCCTTCAAAATCCGCGCCTACAAAACCGGCGCCGAGCTCGTCGAATCCTACCCCGGCGACATCATGCAACTCGCCCGCGACAACCAGCTCAAAGGCATCAAAGGCCTCGGCGACGCCCTCCAGGACAAGCTCCACGAACTCGCCACCACCGGCGCCCTCACCTTCTACGACAAACTCAAAGCCGAATTCCCCGACACCCTCTTCGACCTCTTCGAAGTCCAGGGCCTCGGCCCCAAAAAAATCAAAGCCCTCCACACCGAACTCGGCGTCTCCAGCCTCGCCGACCTCAAACGCGCCTGCGAAACCGGCGCCGCCGCCTCCCTCTCCGGCTTCGGCCAAAAAAGCGTCGACAAAATCCTCGAAAGCATCGCCTTCCGCGAAGCCCACGCCTCCGAATTCCGCCTCGACCACGTCTACCCCATCGCCGAAGAACTGCGCGACTTCCTCGCCGCCCACCCCGCCACCGCCCAGGTCGAAATCTGCGGCAGCTACCGCCGCGGCAAAGAAGTCGTCCACGACCTCGACTTCCTCGTCGCCACCCGCAGGCCGGAGGAAGTCATCGCCGCCTTCGCCACCCACCCGCTCGTCACCGGCATCATCGCCCAGGGCAGCACCAAAACCAGCGTCCACGTCACCCACGGCCTCCAGTGCGACCTCCGCGCCGTCTCCACCGCCGAGTTCCCCTTCGCCCTGAACTACTTCACCGGCAGCAAAGAACACAACGTCGCCATGCGCCAGCGCGCCCTCGACAAAGGCTGGTCCCTGAACGAATACGGCTTCAAACCCGTCGAAGGCAAACAAGCCGACCCCATCCCCGAGATCGAAGACGAGCGCGGCATCTACCGCGCCCTCGGCATGGACTACATCGAACCCGCCCTCCGGGAAAACAATGGCGAACTCGAAGCCGCCACCGCCGGCCACCTCCCCACCCTCGTCGAACTCGAAAACCTCCGCGGCGTCTTCCACAATCACACCACCGCCAGCGACGGCCGCGCCACCCTCCGCGAAATGGCCGAAGCCGCCATCGACCTCGGCTTCCAATACCTCGGCATCGCCGACCACTCCAAAAGCTCCTTCCAGGCCAACGGCCTCGACGCCACCCGCCTCCGCGCCCAAATCGCCGAAATCAAAGCGCTCAACGCCGAATTCGCCACCGAAGGCATCCCCTTCAAAATCTTCACCGGCAGTGAAGTCGACATCCTCAAAGACGGCAGCCTCGACTTCGAAGACGACCTCCTCGCCGAGCTCGACTACGTCGTCGCCTCCGTCCACAGCGTCTTCAACCTCCCCGAAGACGAAATGACCGCCCGCATCCTCCGCGCCATCGCCAACCCCCACGTCACCATGCTCGGCCACCTCACCGGCCGCCTCCTCGCCCAGCGCCCCGCCTACGCCGTCAACATCCCCCGCATCATCGACGCCGCCGCCGCCAACCACACCATCATCGAACTCAACGCCTCCGCCTGGCGCCTCGACATGGACTGGCGCTGGTGGAAACTCGCCAAACAAAAAGGCGTCAAAACATCCATCAACCCCGACGCCCACAGCACCGAAGGCCTCAAAGATGTCATCTTCGGCATCAAATCCGCTCGCAAAGGCTGGCTCACCCGCCAAGACCTCCTCAACACCCTCCCCCTCAAAGAAGTCGAAACCGCCCTCCAACTCAAACGCCAATCCCTCCTCTAGTCCCATCCTCCTCCTCCTCCTCCTCCTCCTCCTCCTCCTCGTCCTCCTCCTCGTCCTCCAAAGTGCCCGTCATCGCTCCGCGTGACGCCCTTCCCCCTTCGAACCCCAACCCACTCCAAAGCAACCTCCCAGCCCCGTCCCCAAGCCCCTCGTCGCCCTCCAAAGTACCCGTCACCGCTCCGCGTGACGCCCCCCACCACTCACTACTCTCCACTCCGCCCTCCCCCACTCCCTCATCCCCTTTTTTCTGCCAGTCCCCCACCCTCCCCTCTCTGCGGCCATCCAATCTCTCGCGGTGCCAAACCCTCACCCACCCCCTTCCGCTTTCCGTCCGAACTAAGAACTAAGAACCAAGAACAACTAACCCAAAAAAATCCATGTTCACTCAACACTACAAATGGGACTCCTACTTCGTCGAACTCTTCGACGCCTGCGTCGACGAATATGATGAAGGCAACAAAGACTTCCCCACCTGGTTCACCGAAGAAGATCAGGACTTCCTCGACTCCATCGGCTGCTCCCAGCGCGAATTATTCGACTTCGTCGAAGACAACGTCACCTCAGACGGCACCAACCCCACCGCCACCACCGCCCTCCTCATCACCGCCGTCCGGCGCGACTACTTCCAAGTCGTGCAAAAAGGCGTCCCCTCCAGCACCACCGTCCCCGCCTCATCCCTCCCCGCCAAGACCGCCGAACTCGCCGGTCACGTCTGGCTCCCCCGCATCATCGCCAAAGCCCGCGCCAAACTCAAAGGCCAGCTCGACGAAGACACCATGTACGGCTGCGGCGGCGACCGCGCCTTCCTCGCCAAACAAAACATCCACCCCGCCGACTTCCTCCGCGCCGTCTGGGCCGCCGGCGACGACGACCAAAAAATCATCACATTCCTCCACTCCCGCCCCTAACCCCACCTTTCAACGTTCAACGTTCAGCATTCACCGCCTCTCTGCGCCTCTGCGTCCCGCGCCCTACTTCTCCGCCACATAAAGCAGCAGCCGATCATGCACCAGTAAGCACAGATCCAGCACCCCATCCGCATTGATATCCATCACCGTCGCATCATGCGGCTCATACTCATATCCCTGCTTCCCCCGATAGTGCGGATCACTCTGAAACACCGGAAAGTACAGCTCGCTCTTCCACTCCTGCGCCTCCGGTGACGCCGCTCGGAAAAACTCCAGCACCCGCGTCGCCGTCGCATCGATCATCACCAGATCATCCACCTCACCCCCGCCAAACGCTGCCGCCAGCAGATCCGTCGGCTTCGTATCCTTCAGCTCCGAATCAAACGCCGTGTGCGGCTTCAGCTCCAGCGCCGCCCCCGTCAAAGGCATCACCTCAAAGCGATCCTTGCTCAGACACAGCAACCGCAGCCCCCCCTCCGTCGAAACCAGCCGCGCCTCATCCATCGCCGCCACCCCCATCTCCCGCGACCGCATCACCCGAAACACCTGGTCCTCCCCGCGCCCCAGCTCATGCAACCGCCCCGCCTGCGGATCCACCAGCATCACCCGCGCCTCCTGACCCTTCCCCGTCACCAACGCCGCCGACACCCTCGATGCCGCACCCGGCGCGTTAAACTGCTCCACGATCCGCCCCTTCCCCTCCTTATCGGCCACAAACGCCCGCGCCAGCTGGTCCTTCGCAGCGATCAACTCCGCCTTCCCATCCCCATCCACATCCCCCTCCGTCAGCGCCCCCGGTAGCAGCTTGCTCGTCAGCGAGTCCGGCAGCCCCGTCACCTTCACCATCGGCCCCTCCCCGCGCACCAGCCGAATCTGCGCCGCCGACAGCGCCGAAAACAAAATCAAATCCCGCGCCCCATCCTGGTCCGCATCCATCAGCCGCACCGCACTCACCTTCCCGGACGGCCCCTCCAGCTCCTCCCGTTTCTCACCCCAAGCCTTCGCCTTCGCATCCCACCGCAGCACCACCAGCTCCGTCTTCGGCTTCTTCTCCTCCACACACAGCACCCCTGCCTTCCCACGGAAAACCCCCACCGTCATCGCCAAAGGCACACTGCCACTCTGATAAACCGTCGCCGGATAGCTCAGCCGCCCCTCCTCCCACTGCGCCACCCCGATCACCTTCTCCCCCGGACTGAACAGCACCAGATCCATCCTCCCATCCCCATCCGCATCCGCCACCTCCAACCCCTCCACCCCGCTCAGCGCCGGATACTCCTTGCCCCCCTCATACCCACCATCCACCCGCCCCGCAAACACCCACACCCGCGCCCCCTTCGGCTCCGCAATGATCACATCCCCCACCCCGTCCCCCGTCAGGTCCCCAAACACCGACGCCCCCGTCCGCGAGTCAGAAGGCGGAATCGCATGTCGCACCACCGCCGAATGCTCCGCCTCACCCGCATTTTCGACCACCTCCAGCCGCGCCACCTGCGCCATACTCGTATTCTCCTGCAGCCACACCAGCCCCGCCGCCCCACCCGCCAGCCGCATCCCCCTCACCGCCGACCCCGGCTGTGGCACCTCCAAAGCCCACTCCTCACCAAACGTCCCCCCTACCGACTGCAACCGCACCAGCAGCGTCCGACTGTCCCCGGACGACGCAAACAAATCCAGCTTCTTGTCCCCGTTGAGATCCGCAGCCACCAGCCTCACCGCCGACTTATCGGACAGCGCATACACCTGCGGATCCGGCCACACCCCCTTCGCCCCCTGCACCCACACCAGCAGCCGCGACTCCGTCATCAGCGCCAGATCCACCCGCCCATCCCCATTGAAATCCGCCCCCACCATCGACTCCGCCTCACTCGAAACCGAATCCAGCGGAAACTCCCGCTTCTCGCTCCAATCAAACGCCTTCACCCCCTGGAACCGCCACACCAGATGCCCATCATCCGTCGTGTACGCCACATCCGCACGCCCATCCTCATTCCAATCCCCCACCGCCAGCGCATACATCGGCTGCCCCACCACCAGCGGCTGCTTCTCAAACCGCGACCACTCCAGCACCGGGTTCCATCGATCCCGATTCGACCGCTTCTCCGGCGCCGCCTCCTTCGCCCCCGCCTCCCCCTGCACCAAAAACTCGATCCGCGACCTGTCGAGATTCAGCAACGCCAAATCCGGCCGCCCATCCCCATTGAAATCCGCCACCCTCGGCGACCGCGTATTCCAGTCCAGCTTCAACACCTCCGGCACCCCAAACCGAATCCCCGCCCCCACCGCCGCCTGACCCAACCCCAAACCCCACCCAGTCACGAAAAAAACAGCACCCCCGCAAAATCGGAACAAAGAAGACATCGCCCACCCCTAGCCAACTTCCACCCCACCGCAAGCCCAGAGCCACCCCACACCCATCCCTTTCAAACTTCAGCGTTCGAAGTTTAACGTTCCTCCCCCTCACCCGGACTGCCGCAGCCCGCTGCCGCTCGCCCAAAGCCAGCCCGTTGGCTCCCCCATGCGGCAAATCCGCCACTTGCCAAACTCTCCACCACTACTTCACTCAAGCCCCACCAGCTCTCACACACTCCCGAGAGTCCCTGCAATGTCACCCATGAATTCCTTCACCAACTCCGCCGTCTCCATCAACCGACTTCACTCCCCCGGGTCCTGAACGAAGAAGTCCCTAAAGGGTTTGTTTTCATACGTAGGACTGAGGGCAATGAACCGCAATAGTCCACTTCGCGCATCCAATCCAGGTCGCAGCGCACGCCTTCGCGGAATTAGCCCTTTCAGGAATTCCGTGTTCCGCTCCTTCACCAAGTCATCGTCATTCAGATCCAGAACCTCAATTGTAACCTCCGCACGCCTTCGGTCGGTTCCATCCTCCGCGATCACGATCAGACGCCCATCCCTGCGGTAGCGGAAATATCGACTAAAGCTGTAACCTGGTTCATCTGGACGCAGCGCATCTTTACTGTAGCGAGTCCCCTTGCGTTGGCAGCCGTCACAACACAGGTAGAGATTGTTCCACACGTAGGCCAGACACGGAAAGTGCTTCTTCGGCAGGAAGTGGTCAATGGTATCTCGACTGGAGTAACCCATCAGGTTGTCGCAATAGCTGCAGTGCTGGCCCGTGTTTTCTGACAGCAACTTTTGCAGCGTCACCTCCGCTCCGTCTGCATTTATTACCTTCGGCCACACACAGCTCGGAGTTTTGCCCGTAGCCCGACGCTCAATCATAAAGGCGCGCGTCAATGCGGCGCGTTGAGTGTGCAATTCTTCGGGTTCCTTAGGCCGACTCCACGGATGCATAGTTCCTGCTAAAGCTTGATGTTCCGTTTCAGTCCCGCTGCGGGTGCATTTTCACGGCTAGCTACCGTCCGGTCAAACTGAGCCACCAATCCCATGACAAAATTCGTCACCTCCTGACTGCGCTGGGCCAGTTGGTCTGCCTTCGCTCGCATCTCAGCTACACTACTGCCGTTATCGGCATAGGCCTTGTCTAGCAACGTCTCAAAGTTAGCAATTTCTTGTTCCGTCTCGGGATCAAACCACTCCGCAAGATCGAGAATCTCTTGCACCGCCGTCATATAGCTGTCACCTCGGCTGGCTTTCTTGGCCTCTTCAATCTCTACCCCCCCCTTCTCACTGCGGGTGAACTTGTGAATCCATCCTTGATTCAAGGAACTCACCACAAAAGGCGAATGAGTCACAACAAACATCTGCGCTTTCGGAAAGAGCTTTTGTACTGCTGGCAGTACCCGGCGTTGCCACGCCGGATGCAAATGGTTTTCCGGCTCGTCGAGGATTAAAGTGACGGGCTCCACCAGCGGAGCGGCTGAATGCTCATAATACTCGGCCTGAAGCACCACCCACCCAGCCAGCCAGTTCAACAAGGAGCGCAACCCATCTGGGAGTTCGCTGAAGAACAATCGTTGTCCGTCCCATTGGGCGTTCAGTCTCAACTCCCGTCCTTGCTGCACATGCAGTGAGAACTCACGCCCAGTGATGTCCCTGATCGCTTTCTCCAGTTCTCCCAGACATGCCGTCAATCTCCCAGCCTTCGCAGCATTCGGTGCCGCATCACGTTCCAAGGCGACCCCCATTCGCAGATTCATCAGTCGTTGAATGATGCCCGTTCCTCCCACAGCTCCGCTCAGTGTCAGGGTTTCATGCGCACGAGCAGGCTTCAGTTCAGTAACCGCGTTTTTCTCCTTTTCCTCTATGAGAGCAATGCCAGAGCCACCCATTGCATATACCCAGTCAATCTCATCCATCTGAATGGGGAAGCTTGGCGTTTTAGGGTCCTCCGCGCCTTCCCTAAACCGCCAAACATCCTTGTACTCAGAAGCCACCTCGATCTCCGCCCCCGAGTCCTGTCTCACTCGATCCTGGAGAGGATTCACATTCCCCAGCGCGCCCATCAGAGCTGCCAGCACCCGCGTTTTACCCGTGCCATTTTCACCGGTAAAAAGATGCACCTCGGCCAGACCTTCAGTTCCTTCCACCTCAGGAAATACCATTTCCCCGTCGGCGAACGGCGCAAAATTGTTCATAGTGATCTTAGTCAGGCGCATGGCGGATTGTCTCTTTTCATCGATCTTAATGCAAGTCACGATTCCCATCCCCACGTCGCGCCACCACCTCCGCGATCATCCCCCGCAGCGCCTTCTGAACCTGATTCCAGCCGTTCACACTTGGGTTAAAGCTCGTCATCGGACGCAGTTGCCCGTTCTGGTTCGGCACCGTTTGCAGCTTCCTCAGCCACTTCTGTTGGGCAAAAGCCTCTGTCGGTTCCAGTAGAACCGGCAGGATCTCCGCCTCACCCGCCTGCTGGCGACGACGCGCCTCCCGCATTTCAACCCCATGGATATACTTAGAGGCAAAGAAAGCCGTGCTCAGCAATAGGATCACAATGTCCGCCTCCTTCATCTCCCGGCGGATCGCGTCATCCCACTCGCTGCCCGCTCGGATCTTTCCGTCGAACCACCACGACACCAACCGCTCATTCTTTAGCACGTCCAGATGGGTTTTGAAGCGGTCCCAAACCTTGTAGTTCTCATGCGCATAGCTCACGAAGACCTTCAGCTTCGGCGCACTATTCCGCCGCGCCTTGGCAGGCTGCACCTGCTCCAATTCCTTTTCCACGGGCAGTTCAGTCACACCCCGGGAAGTCACCACCTGGACGGGTTTACCCTCCGCCTCCAGTTGCTCCAACTTCCCCACGTTTTCGTATTGCTCCCCCGGCACCGTTAGGTCCAGTTCCTCCCTTCCCCGCAGACCCTCAGGCAGCCCACGATGAATCTCCTCCATGTTCGAGCGCACCACACCAGCCAGTTCCTGACGCTCTTCCGCCGTGACCCCCAGAATAAAAACGTCCACTCGCGGATTCCGCCGCCGCTCCGCCATCACTAGCGCACGCGCATTTCCCCAGCCAAGCACCACCCCGCGCTGCCAGCGGAAATAGTCATCGCTCAGCGGATGCGTCCGCACGATGAACCGGCTCATTACCCCAGCGGGCAGCAGTTCATAGAGGTAACGGAAACGCACCTGCGCCCCCTCAATGTGCGCTGCGACGTCGTAATCCTTTGCCTCAGGTTCATCCAGCGTCAGCAGGCCCGGCAGCAGATAAAGCGGCTTCTTCTTGTATTCACCGGCCAGAAAGCCTAGCTCACGATCTTGCATCAGTTCCAGCAGGAACTCATGCACCCGAACGCCATCCCTCTCTTCGGGGTAATCATCAATCGTGGCCCCCCGTTCTTTGTTCATGCCTTCCATGCCCTCCGCCAGCACAGCGGGGAACTCCCCCTGCCAGAGCTGCCCAGGTTTGTTTTGGAAAGGCTTTCGGTGAATACCCCGCACCAGCCCATAAAGACCGTTCGCCGCCCAGTTCGGATTAAGCACCCGCGTGTCCCGCAGACGCTCGTCATCGCCATAGTAAAGCGCAACACCCAGTGCATTCAGGTTCTCCGCCAAACTCGTCTGCGCCATCTGTTCTGTCACCCCGCACTCCACACACACCTGCCGGTAGTCCTCCCAGTTCAGAAAATGCCGCCGCTCCGCCGGATCATCATCCGTCGCCTTTTCATCCAGCTTCTCCTTCACCTGGAAGTAAGTCAGCGGCCACTCCTGCCGCACTGCGGGCATCTGCTCCAGAACCGCGCAGATCGTCTCCCGCAGCGTATCGATACCGTAGTCTGCCTTGCAGTCCGTCTCCACAAAGGCGCGAATGTTCGGGAACTCGCGTTGAAGACGACGCTTTTCCACATCATACGGGCCGGGGCTGCACCACTTGTTCAGCACTACAATTACGGGTGAGCGTTCCACTTTTCCCCCCTCCTTCCGGCTGCCATAGCGCTCTACATGACTCAGCCAATACTCCGCCTCCTCCATCTGCTGGCCCCCGCGCCCATCCAGCACCACCACATACAGGCTGCGCTCCGTCAGGAAGAAGCGGTGGGTTTCATGCGTGATCTCCTGTCCTGCAAAGTCCCATACATGTACCTTCACAGGCTCGCCGCCGGGACATTCCAGCTTCCACGGTCGAATCTCGATTCCTGGGGTCTCTGCCTGCTCCTTTTGATACACCTCCCCACGTAGCGCCCGTGACACCGAGGTTTTCCCCGCCTCTCCACGACCCACTAGCAGCAGCTTAACCTCATTCAACGGGCGTGTACCGTGTTTCTGACGGGCGAAGTAATAGTCAAGTATTGCCCTTGGTGGCGCAGGGTTCTTCTTTTCTTTGTCAAGTTCATCCCATCCTGGTCCCAACAAATCAGGCGGCAAATCCAGGATATCGTTTCCGTGAAGAAAAAGTGCTGTTAGCGCTGTTAGACGAAGGAGTTCTGGTGGGAGGCTCGCCAGCTTATTCTCGCACAAATTTAGCCACGTCACTTTTGACAGTTCACCAATCTCAGGCGGTAACTCCGAAAGCAAATTGCGGGAAAAAACAAGTTCTGAAAGCTCGGTCAGTTTACCGATTTCGGATGGAACACTTGTGATGTTGTTGCCGTAAAAGTTGAGATTCGTTAAACCTCTGAGATCACCGATCCAAGATGGGACCATCACCAATTGGTTGTTTGCGGCAGATAGTCGTTTAAGGCCATTAAGATTTTTGATTTCAGGTGGAAGGCTGGTGATTTTGTTATTCGAGAAACTGAGCTTTTCGAGGATAACAAACTTCCCGATCTCACGAGGTAGATTCGTGAGCTGGTTGTTGTCGACACCAAGATCCTTGAGCTTGGAGATCTGGCCCATCTCTGGAGGTAGGTTTGTGAGTTGGTTGTTGTTGAGAACTAGTTCCTTCAGTTCCGAGAGCTGACCAATCTCGGGCGGCAGATTCGTGAGCTGGTTACTGCTTAGACTCAGCTTCTCCAATGCGGAGAGATCACCGATTTCGGGCGGCAGGTTCGAGAACTGGTTGCTGTCTAGGCGAAACTCCTTCAGCGACGATAACTCACGTATCTCAGACGGCAGGGTGGTAAGATGGTTGCTACTTAGACTCAGCTTCCTCAATAAAGAGAGCCGACAAATCTCAGGCGGCAGATTCGTGAACTGGTTGCTGTCGAGGCGAAGGTCCCTCAACGACGATAACTCACGTATCTCAGGCGGCAGGGTCGTGAGTTGGTTACTGTCGAGGAAAAGCTCCGTCAGCGACGATAACTCACCTATCTCGGCAGGCAGGGTTGTGAGCTTGTTGTTGTCAAGGCGAAGCCTCCTTAGCGACGATAGCCGACAAATCTCAGGAGGCAGAGTGGTGAATTGGTTGAGAAGGAGGACAAGTTCTACTAACCCAGAAAGGCTGCCAATCTCAGATGGGAGGCTCTCGAGTTCGTTATGATGAAGATATAGTTTTTTCAGCGCAAATAGATGACCAATCTCGGGCGGCACTCGAGTCAAACCTAGGCCACCAAGGTTAAGCTCCGTCCCTTTTTCACCTTTCCGGCGGCATGCTTCAATTTGCTTCAGTGCCTTTTTATAGGCGGAAACAGCTTTTCGGTTAATCGGCAGGAGAGACATTCCCACAAAATGGCTGTCCCAGCCAAATTGTCGAACACCGATTCCACACATCCGTCCTTACCCCCACACACCCCGAACAAGCATCCCTCCTCTTTTCCCGCCCAATCAGCACCCACGTCAGCGCCCAAATCCCGCTTCATTTTTCCCTAAGCACACGATTTTCCTCGCCAACACCCCGCGCAATCGGCTTAAATACCTCCCCCTCTTCACCCACCCCAAGCGTCGTGAAATCCAAGGCGGCTCCTGGTCGGTCCCGGCGCACAGTCCGGCACCCCCTCCCCTTGCCTGAAGGCTCCAATGAAAGCCCCCGCCTCCCCAAGCGCAAACGCCGCACCCCGGACCCCTTCCCCTCCCCCGCCCAAATCATCGCCAAATGCCAGGAAAAGCACCATTGCCCCATGGTCGCAGGCCAAATCATAGCCCTCATCACCCTCATCAACGAACGCCAGTGGACCATCGCCGAAACCGCCAACCACTCCCACGTCGGTCGAATCACCATCTCCGACATCCTCCACGCCAAAACCTGCCCCTCCACAGACACCATCAACGCCCTCGCCGAAACCTTTGGCTTCGACTTCATCCTCTTCAACATCTTCGCCTCCATTTGCCTAAGAGCGGAAGTGTCGGAGTACCGACATTGAGCCCCCACCACACCGGTGTCAGCCTCCCCCATGACCACCGCCCCCCAGCCGCCCCCCACCGCCGCTCCCCCTCACCCCACGACGCCCACCACCCCTCCCACAGCGCGTCCCTGTCGTACGACAACCCCATCCTGTCGTTCAGCATTCTCGCCCCGTCGTACCACATCCCCGCGTTGTCGTACCGCAACACCGTCCTTCGCTTCCACATCCGCCCGTTGTCGTACCGCAACGCCATCCTGTCGTACGACATCCCCGCGTTGTCGTACCGCAACGCCGCGCTGCGCTTCCACATCCACCCGCTGTCGTACGACAACCACGTCCTGTCGTACGACATCCCCGCATTGTCGTACCGCAACGCCGCGCCGTCGTACCACAAAACCCCGCTGCACTCCCACATCCGACCGTTGTCGGACGACAACGACGTCCTGTCGTACCGCAACCCCGCGCTGTCGTACCACAAAACCGCGCCGCAACCCCACCAACACCTCGCCTTTCACCCCGGAACCCCGCCGCCATCCCACCCCCACCCAACCCAGGAGGCCCCGCTGATGCCGAACTGGAACAGCGGCGTTCTCTGGAACTCCGGAGCCCTTTGGGGGCCCGCCTCACCGCAGCCCCCGCTCAAACAGCACACCCAAACCAAACGCCATCAACGCACCATGAAACGCCAGCCCTACTACCCACGCCTCCTCGACGCCCAGCCCGAGTGGCACTTCAACTACGCCGACCGCCTCTCCGAACTCGGAGCCGGCATCGGCCTCCTCCCCGCAGACATCACCGCCAGCGTCAACGACTCCCGCCACCTCGGCTACGCCCTCGGCGTCTGGCTCACCAAAGTCCGCGACTTCGGCCCCGGCGTCACTGGCGAGCTCGAAACCCTCCGCTACGGCACCGGCACCACCCCCTTCGAGCTCCCCGACTTCGTCGCCCCAACGCCCCCCGCCGGACTGACCCCTGTTCTCCCCGGAGCCCTCAACCGCATCTTCAAATACGTCCAAACCATCAAATCCGCCTCCGGCTACACCGAAGGCATCGGCATCCTCATGCGCATCGTCGGCCAGGAAGACACAATCGAGCACCTCAGCCCCGAGCTCACCCTCAAAGTCGAGCAAGGCCCCACCTGCCAATGCGTCCGCATCCGCTTCAAAAAATGGGAGCACTACGCCATCGCCCTCTACAGCAAGCGCGGCACCACCGACTGGGAACTCCTCGGCATCGACACCGACTCCCCCTACATCGACGAGCGCCCCCTCCTCAACCCCACCCAACCCGAACTCCGCAGCTACCGCGCCCGCTTCTGGGACAAAGGCATCGAAACCGGCGACTGGACCGACATCACCACCACCACCGTAGCCCCCTAGCCCCCCTCCTCCTCGTCCTCCCCCTCCTCCCCCTCCTCATCCCCCTCCTCAACCAAAACCCCCTCCCTCATTCCCCCCACCTCTGCGGCCATCCAACCTCTGCGGTGTCCCTCAGTCCCAAGTTCGAAGTCAACGCCCAACGTCCCCCCAATCGCGCCCCCCCAGCCGCTCCAAGTTCAACATTCAGCGTTCGACGTTCAACGTTCTCCCCCCCTCCCCCTCCCTCCCTCATTCCCCCTCCGTGCCTCCGCCCCTCCGTGCGAACCCCCATCCTGTCCAAAAAATGTTCGACCCCTCCATCCCAGTCGAAAACACCGAGATCGACGCCGCCCAAATGCGCAGTCAACTCAACGGCCTCAAGTCCCTCATCGACGCCATCACCACCCTAACCAACGCCCAGATCGACGCCACCAACACCCTCCCCCCCGGCAACCCCGCCAACGTCACCCTCACCATCAACGGCAACACCCTCCACTTCACCTTCGACATCCCCACCGGCGACCCCGGCCCCCAAGGCGAACAAGGCCCCCAGGGCGAAACCGGCCCCGAAGGCCCTCAAGGCCCCTCCGGCGGCCCCGAAGGCCCGCCAGGACCCGAGGGCCCCCAAGGCCCACCCTTCGCCAACGCCGTCATCGACGCCACCAACACCCTCCCCCCCAACGACCCCGCCACCGTCGACGTCACCTTCGACGGCACCAACGTCCACTTCACCTTCAACATCCCCCAAGGCCAAACCGGAGCCGAAGGCCCCACCGGACCCGAAGGCCCCCAAGGCCCTCCCGGCGAAGTCACCCTTCAACAACTCACCGACGCAATCGCCACCACCGCCCAAAACCCCACCACCGTCTCCCCCCTCATCCTCACCCCCAGCGCCACCTACAACCCCAACCAACTCCAAGAAACCATCGACAAACTCAACGAACTCCTCACCACCCTCCAACGCTAACCCCGCTCAAAGTTCAGCGTTCGACATTCGACATTCGACATTCGACATTCGACATTCGACATTCGACATTCTCCCCTCACTCAAAACCGCCACGTAAACCCCGAATTGAAAAACAATCCCGAGTCCGCATCCGAAGCAAACAGACTCTCCCCCCCGACCGTCTCCACCTCAATCTCACGGCTCACCATGTAGCCCCCACCCACAAACAACCACCCATTCCCAAACACCCGACGCTCCAGCCTCAGCCCCACTCGCGCCCCACTCCGGTCCAGATACGCATCCTGCCCATTCGCCGTCTCGATGTTCCACCGCCCACCGTCCGGATACGCCTCCACCGCCACCCGCCAGTCATCCCCAGCCGCATAAGCCATCCGAAACCTCGGTCCAATCAAACTCGCCGTCAGCGCCTTCGTCGGCGTCCAGATGAACCCCGGCGCCCCCAAAAACCGGGGCTCACCAAACTCCTGGGAAAAGAAGCCACCACCCAGCAAAGTGAACTTCTCACTGAAGCGATACCCAATCCCCGCGATCCCCACCCAAAGAAACGAATCACCGTCAATCGCCTCCCCATCCGTCGCCATCGCCGGCCCCACCGACAAAAACCCCACCCAGGGCGAGTTCGCAGGACGATACACCAAAGACCCGCTCAGATCGATCCGGTGCAACGAGTTCTGGCTAAAAAGCTCCGTTCCACTGCCATCAAACTCAGACAAACGATACCGCAGTCGGAACCCGTAAAACCACGAATCCGTAATCCTCCCACCAAAAACCGGCGCACTCACCCGCGCATCCCAATAGGAAAAATCACCCCCAGCATCCAGATCCGCTGACGGCTCATACGAAAACTCCAGAGTCGCCTGCCTCCCAATCGCCTCCCCAAAAGAATTCGGACTCCCGCTATCCCCAGCCACCTTCTCCTCCTCACCCACGCAAACGCCCAAACTCGAAACCATCAAAGCCAAACAACGACAAAAAGAGGACAAACGCATCGGTTAAAGTCTTACCTCCAACCCAACCAGAATCAAAAAGAAAACCCCAAATTCCACCCTCACGTCAAACCGCCACCCCCTCTCCTTTCAACGTTCAAAGTTCAACGTTCCCCCCATTCGCGTCCTTCGCCCCATTCGTGGTCCCAAACATTTCTGCCCTCAATCTTTCTACCAGTCCCCTCTCCTCAACACTGAATACTGATTACTGATCACTCCCCCCCACCGGCCGCCGCCTAAACACCCTCCGCCACTCGATCTTCTCAAACCTCGTCCGACTCCGGTAACTCCCCACCCCCAATCCCAGAGGTCTCGTCGCCACATCCCACTCCCAAACCTTCGACACACTCAATCGCTTGCCCTTGATCTCAAACGCCTTCTGAAACACCCCGTCCACACTCATTCGCACCTCATCCTCACGCACTTCCAAAAGCAGCTCGTATGACCGCCCATTCTCCAGAGGAAAACGAAAGCCATACCCCGCCTGCAGAGTCTCCCCGTCAATCTCCTGCACCCCGGCCAGCCCCTCCCTCCAGGAATCCAGCGACGCATAACCCGTCCCCTGCTGCGTCCGAAAAAACACCGCCACCGCATCCCTTCCCGTCAGTCGCGTAAAACGCACCCTCACATCGTACGCCTTCGGCAGCGTCTCCTCCACTTCCACAATGCCAATCGTCTCATCCGTCGTCAGCACCCCGTTTTCATTCGTCCAGTCGCCCAGGATCACATCCTCATAAATGCGCGTGCCCGCCGCCGCATCCAACCACGGACCAAACTCAGGCAGCACCTCCTTCCTCGCCGCCTGCACCATCGTCCCGTGCACCGCAGTCCCGCCGCCCCCCTTCCCCTCCCGATTCCACCACCCCCACCCCAGCACCATCATCCCCGTCACCACTGCCCCCCCTCCCATCATCAACCCCCGCCTCAGCCCCACCCGTTCCCCACCCCCATCCAGCGCCCGCACAAACGCCCCCACACTCTCAAACCTCTCCTCCGGCCTCGCCCTCAGCGCCCGCATCACCGCCTCGCTCACCCCCCTTGGCACCGCCCCGCGCACCTTCCTCGGCGCATCAAAATGCCCCCTCGGCACCTGCCCCGTCAGCAACTCATACGCCACCACCCCCAGCGCGTACACATCCAGCCTCGCATCCAGCACCCCGCCCTTCAACTGCTCCGGCGCCATGTAACCCAGCGTCCCCACCTGCGTCCCCGTCAGCGTCAGCCGCCCCGTGCTCTCATCCACCGGCAGCGCCAAACCAAAGTCCGTCAGCCGCGCGCACCCACTCTCATCCATCAGCACATTCTCCGGCTTCAAATCCCGGTGAATCACCCCAAGCTCATGTGCCGCCGCCAGCCCCGCCGCCATCTCCTTCACCAATCGCACCGCCGCCTCCACCGCCAACCCCTCCGGATGCTGCGCGATCACCTCCCTCAGCGTCCCTCCTTTCACCAGTTCCATCACAATCGCCGCCCCCCCTTCCTCCAGCGCCTGAAAATCATGCACCATTACCACATTCGGATGTCGCAACTTCGCCATCCAGCTCGCCTCCCTGCCTAGCCGCTCCAAAAACAACGGATCATTCGCCACCTCCGCCGCCAGCACCTTCACCGCCACCTCCCGATCCAGGCTCACCTGCCTCCCCAGATACACCGTCCCCATCCCCCCTCTCCCCAGCCTCCCCTCAATCTCGATCCCACTTAACACCACCCCCTCCTCCACCCTCACCTCATGCGCCATCCCCTGCGCCATCAGCGCATCCGGCATCAACCCCGCCAGTCGGCGCCGCCGGGTCTCTCCATTCGCAGATTCCGCCATCACCCCTCATCAAATCCCACTTCCTCCTGTCCCGCAAGCACATCCCTCCCTCATCCCCCCGCCTGCAACACCCGCATCAAATACCCCATCTCCTCTTCCACATCATCCCCCTCCCCCTGCGTCTCCCGCACCTCCTCCCGCAGCGCCTCCCGAAACCGCGCCCGCATCCGGTGCACCGCCACCTTGAACGCCCCGCCCGTCAACCCCAGCACCCTCGCCCCCTCCTCCGCCTTCCCCCCTCCCGTCTCCCCCGTCAAAAACGGCCGCATCACCTCATACTCCCTCTCCTTCCCCTGCTCCTTCGCACGCCTCTCCACCCGCTCCAGCGCATGGTCCAGCACCGTCAGCGCCCATTGCCGATCATACAGATGCTCCGCACTCTCCCCCGCCACCTGCTCCACCTCATACCACGCCTCCGCCTCCCCCGGATCAAACGCCACCACCTGCCCGCCTCCCCGCTTCTGCCTCGACTGCCGTCTCAGCTCGTCATGCACGTGCCGCTGAAACGCCGCCAGCAAAAACGTCCTCAACTTCCCCATCCCCGCGTCCGCCCGCTCAAACAACCGCTTCTCCACCAACTCCATGAAAAAACCCTGCACATAATCCTCCGCATCCTGCGCGCTCGCCCCATAGCGCCGGCTCCACGCATACAGCGGAAACCAATACGCCCGGCACAAATCCTCCATCGCCCGCTTCGCCGCCTCCCCCTCCCCTTGGGATCGCTGCACCAGACTCCATCGAGTCGGTTGAAAAGTCGCAGCGGGATTCTCAGACATCACAATTCACATTTTTTTCGTAACCGCGGCGTCTCCTTGTCGAAAACACTAGTGAGATGAAACCTTCCTTCACCCCGCGCGGACTTGCCATTTGTAGCGCCTTCCTCCTCCTCCTGCAACCCGCCCTTGCCCAATCCCCCGCCGTCTCCAAGCTCTTCGCCGGCCAAATCACCACCCCCAGCGTCGAACCCCAATTCGGCTCCGCCATCGCCCTCTCCGACCGCTGGCTCGTCATCGGCGAGCCCCTCAACGACGAAACCTTCGAAAACGCCGGCGCCGTCCATGTCTTCGATGCCACCTCCGGCAGATACCTCCGCAAACTCGTCCCCGACGACACCCCGGACAGCCGCATCTTCGGCACCCCCCTTGCCATCCATGGCGACCTCCTCATCGCTGGCGCCTACACAGACTCCGAATCCGCCCCAGTCTCCGGCGCCGCCTACGTCTTCGACCTCCGTTCGGGCCGCCAACTCCGCAAACTCAAAGCCAACGATGCCGATAACGTCGACTTCTTCGGCGCCTCCGTCGCCATCTACGGCAACCGCGCCCTCGTCGGTGCCTTGCTCGACGACCAACTCGGCAACAACGCCGGCGCCGCCTACCTCTTCGATCTCGATACCGGCGCACAAATCGCCAAACTCACCGCCAGCGACGGCGCCGCCAACCACCAGTTCGGTCAAGCCCTCGCCCTCAGTGGCAACGTCGCCCTCATCGGCGCTCCCGGTGCCACCGGCCTCGTCGCCAACTCCGGCGCCGCCTACCTCTTCGACATCGCCAGCGGCATCGAAACCAAAAAAATCACCGGCTCCGCTGCCGTCGCCGGCAACCAATTCGGCAGCTCGGTCGCCCTCGACGGCACCCTCGCCCTCATCGGAGCCCCCAACAACGCCGCCCTCGGTCTCGACGCCGGCATGGCCTACTTCTTTGACATCACCACGGGCTCCGAACTCGCCCGCATCATCAACAGCCTCTACGGTGGCCCCGGCGAGCTCTTCGGCTCCCGTGTCGCCCTCCACGCTGGCATCGCCCTCGTCGGCGCTCCCGGCGCTGACGCCTTCACCGGGGCCGCCTATCAGATCGACCTCCGCTCCGGCATGGTCCTCCGCCGCTTCCTCGCCCCCGATGCCGATCCCGATGATCGCTTCTCCGCCGGTCTCGCTGTCTTCGGAACCCAGGCCGCTTTCGGCTCCCCGCGCGATGCCGACCTCGGCACCAACGCCGGCGCCGCTTACCGCTTCCGCTCCCTCGTCGGCACCCTCCCCACCAAAACCCTCGCCAGCACCGGCAACTTCGCCCCCGCCTTCCCCGGCGCCTCCTTCTCCGCCCTAGCCAATCCCTGCATCAACCCCGCCGGCCGCTACATGCTCGACGCCCGCCTCCGCGGCCCCAACACCTCCGCCGGTCGCGACCGCGGCCTCTGGTCCACCCTCGGCAGCCCCAATGAAACCCTCTCCCTCCTCCTCCAAAGCCGCGCCCCACTCGACCCCCTCGGCCCCGCCTTCACCGGCACCCGCGCCGCCGCCCTCACCGGCATCGCCATGAATCAAAATCAGCACGCCCTCCTGCAATTGACCCTCTCCGGACCCGGCACCGGCCCCGGCCGCAATCAAGCCCTCCTCACCGACAACGGCACCGCCCTCGCCCCCATCACCCGCACTGGCGCAGCCCTCCCCATCCTCGGCGGCGCCTCCCTCAGCTCCATCCGTCAGACCGCGCAAAACCGCAACGTCGCCACCCCCCGCGTCGCCCTCACCTACCTCCTTCGCCGCGAACCCTCCCTCGCCACCGCCGCCTCCGACTCCGGCCTCCTCTTCGCCGACCACGCCACCGGCCTCCTCATCGACGGCACCGCCCGCGAGTCCACCCCCGCCCCTGTCGCCGGCCTCTTCGGCCAGTTCACCGGCCGCGTCGCCATCTCGAACCTCAGCGCCGTCTTCTCCGCTGACCACATTCTCAACGACACCACCACCGTCCGCGCCCTCTTCAAACGCCCCGCCGGCGGACCCTCCGACCTCGTCGTCGACTCCGGCGTCGCCGCTCCCGGCACCGGCGGCGCCCTCTTCCGCTTCTTCCTTGGTGAAGGCGTCACCACCTCCGACGCCGCCCTCTTCCGCGCCACCCTCTCCGGCCCCGGCGTCACCTCCGCCAACAACGAAGGCCTCTGGCACCAAAGCGTCGACCTCGTCGCCCGCAAAGGCTCACCCGTCCCCGGCCTCTCCGCCGCCATCACCTGGTCCCGCTTTCTCGGCTTCTGGCCCGTCGCCAACAACGGCATGATCTTCCACGCCGTCATCAAAGGCCCCGGCATCAATGCCTCCAACAACACCGGCCTCTGGGCCCTCCAGGAAGACGGCACCACCCTCAGCCTCCTCCGCCTCGGCGATCCCCTCTCCCACGCCGACCGCCCACGCGTCCGCACCCTCCAGCGCATCGATGTCGACCCCGCCTCCGGCCGCTACACCGTCCTCGTCTCCCTCACCGGCTCGCCCACCCTCAATCAGGCCCTCCTCGCCGGCTCCCTCGCCCTCGGAAATCCCACCGACCAAACTTCCCTCCGCCTCCCCCAAATCAAACTCCGCAAAGGCCTGCCCTTCACCGAGCTCGACGGCTCCACTCACACCCTCCGCAGCCTCTCCCTTCGCCCCACCACCGACCCCACCGGCAGCGGCGCCAAAGGCCTCGCCCACATCCTCAACGCCAATGGCCAAATCATCCTCTCCGTCGTCGCGGGCGACCGCGCCACCCGCCTCCTCGGCCACCAGGAAATCTCCCTCAAACCGTAACTCACACTGCTTGCAATGAAGCCCCTCGCCTTCGCCCTCCTCCTCCTCGCCACCACCTCCCACGCCGCCCTCCTCCACCGCTGGTCCTTCAACGCCCCGCCTGCCAACACCCCTTCCGGCACCACCTTCACCGACAGCCTCTCCAGCACCCCCCTCACCGTCAGCGGCCTCGGCGCCACTCTCGACGGCACCCGCATCATCCTTCCCGGCACCACCACCAGCGGCACCCAGGAGTCCCAGATCGCCGCCTACCTCAACCTCCCAAACGGCCTCATCTCCTCCAAAACCCACCTCACGGTCGAAGTCTGGGCCGCCCCCCTCTCCGCACGCTTCTTCCAGCCCCTCTTCGACTTCGGTCGCATGAACCATCCCGGCGATGGCGCGGGCGCTCCAGGCGAATGGACCGGCACCACCCCCGCCTGGCCTCCCACCTCCGAAACCAGCGACGGCATCGCCCTCCTCTTCAATCGCTTCACCGACCTCAACACCCAACGCCAAGGCTCCCGCCTCAACAACGCCAACCCCGTCTACCTCGACTCCAACCTCCCCACCACCGCAGGCACCACCTACCACTACGTTTTCACCTTCACCGACACCCCCGCCGGCGGCACCGTCGCCTGGTATCGCAACGCCTCCCTCGTCGCCTCCACCAACGTCGATTTCCACCTCTCTGACATCGAGGACGTCAACAACTGGTTCGGCCGCTCCCAGTGGAACATCCTCTCCAATGCCCACGCCGCCTACTCCGAAATCCGCCTCTACGATCAAGCCCTCTCCCCCACTGAAATCACCGCCAGCCGCGACGCCGGACCGGACACCCTTCTCCCACCGCCCGTCCTCCAGCCTGACGCCGCCACCCTCCATCACCTCCAAAAAATCCGCCTCCCCGTCCTTGCCAACGACGCCCCCGGCACCTACCCCGCCACCATCGAAATCGTCACCCCTCCCCTCCACGGCACCGCCACCCCCGACCCCGCCGGCCGCATCCTCTACCACCACACCACCGGCACCCCCGTCTCCGACTCCTTCACCTACCGCGTCAACAGCGCCTCCGGCTTCAGCACCCCCGTCTCCGTCACCCTCACCTTCGCCACCTCCCTCCGCCTCCCCAACACCTCCCTCAACGTCCCCTCCTCCCCACCCCCCACCACCATCTCCCACGAGCCCGCCTTCCCCTCGCTCACCTTCGCCCAGCCCGTCGCCATCGCCTCCGTCCCCGGCGACACCCAGCGCCTCTTCATCGTCGAGCGCATGAACGGCATCCGCGTGATCCCGAACGTCACCGCCCAGCCTCCCACCTCCTCCGTCTTCCTCAACCTCGCCGCCCTCCTCGCCTCCCGTGGCGAATCCATCAGCAACACCTACGACCAGGGCCTCCTCAGCCTCGCCTTCCACCCCCAGCACCTCCTCAATCGCCAGTTCTTCATCTTCTACAGCGTCCGCATCGGCACCCAGGAATTCTTCCGCATCTCCCGCTTCAATACCATCCTCGGTCAGCCCAACGTCGCCGACCCCGCCTCCGAACTCATCCTCATCCAGCAGCTCGACCCCAACGGCTACCACCTCGGCTCCGACATGCACTTCGGCACCGACGGCTTCCTCTACATCGCTCTCGGCGACGGCGGCGGCCAAAACGACTCCCGCCAGGTCTCCCAGCGCATCAACCAGGACTTCTTCTCCGCCATGCTCCGCATCGATGTCGACAAAACCCCCGGCAACCCCGAGCCCAACCCCCACCCCTCCGTCCCCACCGACGCCGGCATCGCCCGCTACTCCATCCCGGCCACCAACGCCTTCTACACGACCAACCCCACCATCACCTTCAACGGCGCCTCCCTCCCCGCCAACTCCGTCCGCACCGAGTTCTTCGCCGTCGGCCTCCGCAGCCCCTGGCGCTTCTCCATCGATCCCCCCACCGGCGAAATCTGGCTCGCCGATGTCGGCCAAATCACCTTCGAGGAAATCAACCTCATCACCCTCGGCGGCAACTACGGCTGGTCCTTCCGCGAAGGCACCGCCAACGGCCCCCAAAACTGGCGCGCCCCTGTCGGCTTCACCTCCATCCCTCCCCTCTACCAATACGGCAATCCCACCCCCGGCAGCTACAACCGCTCCGTCACCGGCGGCCTCGTTTACCGCGGCACCCGCATCCCCTCCCTCTCCGGTGCCTACCTCTTCGCCGACTACCTCACCGGCGACATCTCCAGCCTCACCCGCAACGGCCCCGACGTCACCGTCCAGCGCGTCACCGGCGCCTCCAACATCGTCGCCTTCGGTGCGGACCCCTCCAACCAAGACCTCCTCATGGCTGACATCGCCACCGGCGTCATCCGCCGCCTCGTCCAGGGCAGCGACGACACCGCCTTCCCCGCCACCCTCTCCGCCACCGGCCTCTTCGCCGACCTCACCGATCTCTCCCCCGCCCCCGGCCTCCTCCCCTACACCCCCAACCTCAGCTTCTGGAGCGACCACGCCATCAAACGCCGCTGGTTCATCATCCCCAACGACGCCGACCTCACCTGGATCCGCAATGGCCCCTGGTCCTACCCCGACGGCATGATCTGGGTCAAACACTTCGACCTCGAACTCACCCGCGGCGACCCCGCCACCTCCCGCCGCATCGAAACCCGTCTCCTCGTCAAAAACGCCACCGGCAGCTACGGCGTCAGCTACCGCTGGAACGACGCCCAAACCGACGCCACCCTTGTCCCCGACGCCGGCCTCGACCTCCCCCTCGACATCATCGAAAACGGCTCCCCTCGCGTCCAAAACTACCGCATCCCCAGCCGCTCCCAGTGCCTCTCCTGCCACAACCCCCAGGCCGGCCACGCCCTCAGCTTCGACACCCCCCAGCTCAACCGCCACGCCACCATCCACGGCCACTCCGGAAACCAGCTCCAACTCCTCCACACCTCCGGCTACTTCACCAATACACCCGACTCCCCAAACCTCCTCCCCCGTCACGTCCGGCCAGACGAAACCGCCTTCTCCCTCGAAGCCCGCGCCCGCAGTTACCTCGCCGTCAACTGCGCCAGTTGCCACGCCGCCACCGGCGGCTGGGACGCCCGCCTCCATCGCACCCTCGCCCAAACCGGCACCCTCAACACCCCCGCCATCAACAACGGCGGCAACCCCGCCAACCGCCTCATCGTCTCCGGCAGCCCCTCCCACAGCATCATCCTCAGCCGCATCGCCGCCTCCAACGGCTTCACCCGCATGCCCCCACTCGGCAGCAACGAACTCGACCTGCCCGGCATCACCCTCCTCACCGACTGGATCAATCAACTCGCCTCCCGTCAAACCTACGACCAATGGCGCACCGTCCACTTCGGCTCCGACCCCTCAGGCGATCCCCTCCTCGACCCAGACAACGACGGCCTCACCAACCAAGCCGAATTCCTCGCCGGCTCCCTCCCCCTCACCTCCGCCTCCGCCTTCGCCCTCCAATCCAGCACCGCCAACGGCCTCGCCACCTTCGACTTCACACTCCCCCCGAATCGCACCTTCCAAATCGAAACCTCCACCAACCTCCTCGACTGGCACCTTTGGGACATCCCCGGCAACAACGGCCTCCCCTCCGCCTCCCCCACCACCCAATTCTCCACCCCCCTCACCCCACCCAACCGCTTCTTCCGCCTCCAAATCAACGAACCCTAACCAGTCGCCCCCACCTTCGCCCAGCGAACCCTTCCTGCGACACCAAACCCCGTCGAAGCTTCACCAAAGAACGGCCCCCCATTACTAACATCTCCGTTATCCCCCTCCTCTGCGGCCATCCCACCTCTGCGGTGTCCCTCAGTTCAAAGTTCGCAGCTCCATAGTCTCCCCCCCTCTGCGACTCATCCCCGTCCGCGCCTCTGCGTGCCCACTCACCCCCCATCTTCCATCTTCTATCTCCCATCTCCGGCGCCCCAGCGCCCTCCCCCCATTCCACTCTCCCAACAAAATTATCATCGCATGCCCAGAACCACCCCCTATACTCACCCCCACGTATGAAACCCCTCCTCGCCTTCGTCGGCCTCCTCATCCTTCTCGCCCTCGTCGTCATGTCCGGCTACAACGGCCTCGTCTCCACCCAGGAAGCCGTCAACACCCAGTGGGCCCAAGTCCAAAACGTCTACCAACGCCGCGCCGACCTCATCCCCAACCTCGTCAAAACCGTCGAAGGCGCCGCCAACTTCGAAAAATCCACCCTCACCGAAATCACCGAAGCCCGCGCCTCCGTCGGCAAAGTCCAGCTCAACAACGCCCCCACCGACCCCGCCCAACTCGAGCAATTCGAAAAAGCCCAGGGCGCTCTCAGCGGCGCCCTCGGCCGCCTCATGGTCATCGTCGAACGCTACCCCGACCTCAAAGCCAACACCGGCTTCGTCGCCCTCCAGTCGCAGCTCGAAGGCACCGAAAACCGAATCTCCGTCGAGCGCGGCCGCTTCAATGAAGTCGTCCAAACCTTCAACACCAAAATCAAGAGCATCCCCGCCGTCTTCTACGCCGCCGCCCTCGGCTTCAAAGAACGCCCCTACTTCCAAGCCAAAGAAGGCGCCGAAGAACCCCCCAAAGTGGACTTCAACTTCGGCGGGGCCAAACCCGCCCAGCCCTAACCGGCCGCATCCTCCAGCATGCCCCGTTTCGCCAGCCGCCAAGCACGTTGTTCACGCTTCAGCGTGTCCTCCTTCCCCTGCGAGTGAACCAAGACTCAGCGAAAAGCCACCGCCCCTAAAATGACCCGACTCCTCACCGGCCTGTTCCTCGCCTGGCTCGCCGTCAGCGCCCACGCCGCCGAAGTCATCCCCCCGGCCCCCAAAGCCTTCTTCAACGACGCAGCCAACGTCGTCCCCGCCCCCGTCGCCAGACAGCTCAACGAAACGCTCGCACAGTTCGAGCGCGACTCCTCCAACCAGCTCCTGGTCGCCATCTACCCCAAGATGCAGACCGACTCCAGCATCGAAGACTACGCCAACCGCCTCTTCCAAGCCTGGGGCCCCGGCCTCAAAGACAAAGACAACGGCGCCGTCCTCCTCGTCTTCATCCAGGACCGCAAAATGCGCATCGAAGTCGGCTACGGCCTCGAACCCCGCCTCACCGACGCCGAATGCTTCCGCATCATCGAAGAACTCAAACCCCACTTCCGCTCCGGCGACTACGCCACCGGCCTCACCAACGCCGTCACCGGAATGATCAACGCCACCCAAGGCGAATACACCGGCACCGGCAAAACCCTCGCCGAGCAGGGCGACTCATCAGAAGGCATCATCTTCTTCATCGTCATCGCCTTCATCATCTTCATGGCCGTCTTCCGCTTCATCAGCCAACTTCGCCAAATCCAGCGCGGCGTCGTCTTCGGCCCCACCGGTCGCTACACCCTCCCCGACGTCGCCGCCTCCTCCTGGTGGAACACCAGCAGCAGTTGGGGCAGCAGCGGCGGCAGCAGTTGGGACAGCGGCTCCTCCTTCTCCGGCGGCGGCGGCAGCAGCGGCGGCGGCGGTGCCAGCGGCGATTGGTAACCCCCCATGAAAACTCAAAAACTCCTCTTCGAAATCCACGATGCCGAAATCACCTCGGCCATCCAGGCCCTCGAACAAAAAACCAGCGGCGAACTCCGCGTCTTCATCACCAGCCAACCCATTGACGACGCCCTCGCCGCCGCCTGGAAGGCCTTCGCCCGCCTCGGCATGCACCGCACCACCCGCCGCAACAGCGTCCTCATCTTCGTCGCCCCCGAAGCCCAAAAATTCGCCCTCATCCACGACGAAGGCTACGCCGGCAAAACCACCCCCGCCTTCTGGCAGGCCCTCGCCACCCAGCTCCACCAAGGCTTCCAATCCGGCCAATACACCCAGACCCTCGTCCAAATCATCGCCCAGTGCGCCGACCACATGGCCCAATTCTTCCCCCACCAACCCGGCGACACCAACGAACTCCCCGACACCCCCATCCGCGAGTAACGCCAGACGATCCCCTCAGCCCGCATGAAGCGCCTTTTCAGCCGTCGAGCATTCGTCTGGCTACTAGCCAGCCTGATTACCCTCTACACCCTTTTTGTCGTCATCGAAAACGGGACGGGCACCCGCGCCCTAGCCGCGGCCCAGGCCAAAGTCCTCAGCGAAGGTGAAAGCCTCGACTTCACCGCCCATCTCCCCCCGCTCCCTCCCGCCTCACAAAACTTCTGCGCCATCGAGCCCCTGATCGGCATCAAAGACCCAAACCCAGAATCGTCAGACGCCCTCAAAGCCCTGGCACCAGCAATACCCACGTCCCTCATTCCCAACCCCCTCAAAACAGGCCAAGTCCCCGATTCCAAACCCTTAATCGCCCACCTCGCCTCGCTCGGCATTGGCAACGCTCAAGCCACTCCCGCCGAAAGCCTCGCCGCGCTCGATGCCGCACACCCAGTCCTGCAAACCCTCGCCAACGCAGCACCCCAACGCCCCTCAGCCCAATTCATCCCCATGCCCGGTGAAAGCTGGCCAGACATCTGCGCCTACGAGCTGAAATTCAACCACTTCACTCACTCGCAAAACCTCTCAGCGGCTCTCCTCTTGCGCAGCCACATTGCCATCGCCGCTGGCAATTTCAGCGAAGCCGTCAAAAGCATCCAGGCCTCCCTGCGCCTCGCAAACGCCCACCTCCAGGAACCCGTCCTCCTCAGCCTGTTAGTCGGCTCCTCAACGCTTTCCCGAACCATGGATGCAGTCTGGCACCTCCTCCACGCCCGCATCGCCAACCAAACCGAACTCGCCCCCCTTCGGAACGACATCGCACACATCGACCTCCCCAAAGCCATCCTCCAGGCATCACGAGGAGAACTTGCCCTCGTCACGAGCACGCTCCCTTCATTACCGTCGAGCCCAGAACATCCACCCACCCTCAATAAAGCAAACCAAGACCTGACCGACACCCCATCCACTACCACGCCCGAGGAATACGGCCTCTACACTCTCATCCCCAACGGCTTCGATCAGCATTTGGAAGCACGCCTGATCATCGAGTCCCTGAATCACCTCATCCTCCCGATGAAAAGCCCAGACTTTCAGAGCCTCGCTCCCGTTTGGAACCCACTCCAAGACCGAATCAAAACGATCCGCCGACTCACCCGTCCCCATCATTGGCAAGCCGCCCTCCACATGGGAACCGTCTCCCGCCAAATCGCTCGTGTCGCCGAAGTCGAAACCCAACGCCGCCACGCCCTCGCCGCCCTCACCATCGAGTCCATTCGCCAAACCCAAGGCACCCTCCCCACCACCCTGCCCCCAGGTCATCTCAATTTCACCGACGGCAAACCCCCTCAATATCAGGTCGATGGCAAAAACTACCTCCTCTCCTCCACAAGCATCGACAACCTCAATCCCACCGAAACACCCGCCCCGGACCAATCAAAAACCACCGCACAAACTCCACCCAAAGCCTGGACCTGGCAAATGCCAGCCACCGATTAGCAAGCCCCCTGCGTCCCCCTCTCGACACCAAGATTGCACCCCGTTGCTCCATCGTGTAAATCTACCCCCACATCCCCTCACCGACGCCACCCTGGCCACGCCCCAGCCCCTTTCCCCGCAATCAAACTCCCCATGGCCACGCCCCCCGCACGAGTCGCCGTCATCACCCGCACCATCGACCGTCCCGAATTCCTCCGGCGCTGCCTCGCCAGCCTGCTCGCCCAAACCTATCCCCACTGGCAATGGATCATCGTCACTCCAAACCCCGAACCCTCCGTCACCCGCCTCTTAGCCGAAAACGCCGCCGCCCTCGCCGACCGCGTCACCGTCCTGCCCTACGCCGCCACCACCCCCGGCATGCGCGGACTCCCCCTCAATCACGCCATCACCCACTCCGACTCCGAATTCATCACCGTCCTCGACGACGACGACACCTGGGCCCCCCGCTTCCTCGAAACCATGGTCGCCCTCCTCGATCGCCCCCCCGGCACCCTCGCCGCAGGCGCCATCTGCCAAACCGAAGTCATCGAAGAATCCTCCCTTCAGGAAGGCCTCGTCCCCCAGCGCACCTACACCCTGAACCCCCATCTCCGCTCCCTCTCCCTCGCCCAGCTCGCCGTCATCAACCAGTTCTGCATCCACGCCTTCCTCTATCGCCGCACCGCCCTCGCCGCCACCGGCCTCTACCCCGAAGACTACCCCGTCCTCGAAGACTGGCACTTCAACCTCCGCTTCCTCCTCCACCACGACGTCGTCGTCCTCCCCGAACCCCTCACCTACTACCACCAGCGCCCCCACGTCACCTCCACCAGCGAGGCCAACTCCCTCTTTGGCGAAATCGACGCCCACAAATTCTACGAATCCAAACTCATCAACCACCACCTCCGCCAGGACCTCGCCACCGGCCGCTCAGGCCTCGGTCAACTTCTCGCCACCGCCGCCCAAAACCGCGTCCTCCAGGACCGCCTCCACACCATCGAAGGCAAACTCCGCATCATCAGCGAAAAAACCGGCAAGATCGACGCCCGCACCAAGGACCTGAAGAGCGCCCTCCCAGCCAAACGCTGATCGACCTCGCAGTTCGCCCCTACTTCTTCGGGTTCGCCGCCGCGTAAGCCTCCGCCGAAACCCACCGCCGCTCCCAGTGGTCCTTCACAAACCAGCGCTTCTTCGCCGCCGGATTCCGCTCCTTGAAAATCGCCCTCGCCTCCGCATAGCGCGAGTCATCATTCTGCCTGCGATACGTCTCATCCATCTCAATCGCACTGTCATAGTTCGGATGCTCATGCACAAAAACCAAGTCCCGCGCATCCACCACCACCCCATCCTCGAAGGCCCGGAAACTGAACTCATCATCCGAATAGATGCCCGTGTAAGCAGGCGGCAAAAACCAGCCCTCCTGCACCATGCGCGCCCGGGTAATGATCGCCATGCAAAACAAATCATCCTCCCGATGCCCATCGCTAATCCGTAGCACCTTCGACTGCTTCACCGGCGCCAGCCGCTGCTCAAACAAAGTGTCCCAACCCGGCAACGGCAGCCAGTCATCCGACAACTGCACCAAGATGTCCCCCGTCGAACACTCCGCCGCCAGATTCCACGCCCCCACGCAACCCTTCCCCTCCTCCTTCACCGTCACCACCGTGTGTCCCACCAGCCCCGCCGCCGACTCCGCATCATCCGGATCGATCGCAAACAAATGCTCCACCCGCTCCGGCTTCTCCGCCGCCTCCATCCAAAGCTTCTTACAAGCCAAAGCCCGCCCCACCCGCGTCCGGGTAGCATGAAGCAAACTGATCTTCGGCGGACCAAACAGACGTTTCAGAGAGTTAAGCATGATCGTGTAAAACAGTGTCGTGGCAGACGGGTGTAGCCTGGATTATTCATGAACATTGTCGCGAAACCGCTCAAAAGCTTGAGGCTGCAAGGCGGGCGCAGTTTTGAAAGGTTGAGTGCATTGGTAAATGCTCGATGCCTTTCAAAACAAGCCCAACGCAGCAGACTCTGGCTTTTCAGCGGTTGCAGTAGATGGCTCATGAATAATCCAGGCTAGGTGTAGCGATTATCAGCAAACACCGCAGCATCATCCCGCACAAACGCAATGTCCATCTGCCACAGCGCCCCATCCTTTTCTCGGTGCAGCACATCCCCCATGTCCGCGCACCGGAACCCCTGCCCCGCCAGCAGTGCGCACATCTCAGGGAACGTCAGGCAGTCCGGACTGATCTTAAAGTTGTAGCACTCCATCACAATCACCCGCGTCTGCTGCAACACCTCCACCGCCCCCTCCAAAATCGGCACCTCAAACCCATGCGTGTCGAACTTGATCAAAAACGGCCCCTTCAATCCC
>JAIYDW010000057.1 GCA_027487315.1 Verrucomicrobiaceae bacterium
AAGAAAATGACCAAGGAGGAAAAACAAAAAGCCCGAGACATGGAGCGCGCCAAAAAACGCCAAACCCCTTCTCCAAACGCAACCCCTGAAGCACCCAAATCATGAAATCCTTCCTTCTTTTCCTAGTCCTCAGCACTTCGATTCTAGCCGCCGACAGACCCAACATCGTCCTCATCATGGCGGACGATCAAGGCTTGGGCGACACCAGCTACAATGGTCACCCCGAACTCAAGACACCGAATCTTGATGAACTCGCAACAAGCGGCGTTCGGCTGAATCGCTTTTACACCGCGCACTTCAATTGCTCGCCGACTCGTGCCAGCGTCATGACAGGACGTCACCCGCATCGCATGGGCACTTTCGGACCAGGATCACCCATTCGCGCGCAGGAAGTCACCATCGCTAAAGTCCTCCAGTCTGCAGGCTACGCCACCGGACACTTCGGCAAATGGCATCTCAACGGCAAAAACGGCGACAAAAACACCACCGCATTGCCCGGGCGTGCAATCCTCGCAGACGATCCCCTTTCGCCAGGTAAGCTCGGTTTTGATGAATGGGTCTCCGCAGACAACTTCTTCGATCTCGATCCCGTTCTGGGCAGGCAGGGCGTGCCGGAGGCCTTTCACGGCGATAGTTCCGACATCACCACTGACGAGGCACTGAAGTTCATCAAGAAACAAGCCGCTTCAGGCAAGCCGTTTCTCACCGTCGTCTGGTTCGGCTCGCCACATGTGCCTCATCTCGCTTTGCCGGCCGACAAGGCGCCTTACAGCCATCTGCCCGAGGCCGAGCAAAACTACTTTGGCGAGATCGCCGCCATCGATCGAAGCGTGGGCCGACTTCGCACCGCTTTGCGCGAACTGAAAATCGCCGACAACACGCTGCTCTGGTACAACAGCGACAATGGCGGCGCCGCAGGCCCCAAATCCACCGGCAATCTCCGGGGCAAGAAAGGTCAACTTTGGGAGGGTGGGGTGCGCGTCCCAGGCCTCGTCGAATGGCCTGCTCGCATCACTCAGCCATTCTCCAGCGAGACGCCTTGCTCCACGCTCGATATCTACCCCACTGTGCTCGAGGCCATCGGTATCGCCGCGCCGAAACAAATCCTACCGCTTGATGGCATCAGCCTGATTCCGTTGCTTGATCGTAAGACGGAAACCCGGGCCAAGCCGATTCCATTCTGGAGCAATGCCCGCGAGCACAACAGTCATGCCGTGCTACTCGACTGGCCCTACAAGCTGCATACAAACCCAAGTGCGAAGACCTCAAAAAAAGGCGGCAAAGCTTCCGCCGACACTCCTGTCGCCACTCTGTTATTGTATGATGTTTCCAAAGATCCCCAAGAAACCACCGACCTCGCCAGTCAACAGCCCGAACGCGTCACCCAGATGACCTCCGCTCTAGAAGCCTGGAAAACCTCCGTCGAGAAAAGCCTCACCGGCGCCGACTACGGCAGCGACAACACAATCGTCACTCCACCCAAGTCCAAGAAAAAGAAGCCGTAGGCCTCAATCTATCCTCCACCCACGACCAATCGCCCATGAAACCCGGCCTTCTTCTCCTGGCGCTCTTCGCGCTCCTCAGTCGTGCGGCTCTTGCCGAGTCCAAACCCAACATCATATACTTTCTGATCGACGACCTCGGCTATGCCGATTGCGGTTTCAATGGCGGCCAAGACATCCGCACTCCCAACATCGACAAGCTGGCCAAGGAAGGCGCCGTGTTGAAGTCCTACTACGTTCAGCCCGTTTGCTCCCCCACACGCTCAGCCTTGATGACCGGTCGCTACGCCACTCACACAGGTGTCTACAATGTCGTGCGGCCAGGCGCCCCCTGGGGCCTGCCTTTGGCCGAGCGCCTGCTGCCTCAGGCCCTCAAGGAAGTCGGTTACACGACCGCCATCACAGGCAAGTGGCACCTCGGCGAATTCCAGTCCGACTACACGCCCACCCGTCGCGGCTTCGACCATCAGTATGGACATTACTTTGGCGCACTGGATTACTTCACGCACGACCGCGATGGTAAAATGGATTGGTATCGCAATGACAAACCGCTCGAGGAAGAAGGCTATACCACCCATCTCGTCGCAAAGGAAGCCACCCGTCTTATCCGCGAACAAGCCACCGATAAACCGCTGTTCCTCTACGTTCCCTTCAACGGCATCCACTCTCCTCACCAAGTGCCCGACAGCTACACAGAACCCTACAAGCATCTCCCCAAACTCCGCCAATCCATCGCTGGCATGTTGTCAGCCGTCGACGAAGCCATCGGCCAAATCACCGCCGCGCTCACTGAAAAAGGTCTGCGCGAAAACACCCTCATCATCTTCTCCAGCGACAATGGCGGCCCCGGACCCGGCAGCGCCACCATGAACACACCGCTGCGCGCTGGCAAAGGTACCCTCTATGAAGGCGGCATCCGCGTCTGCTCTTTCGCCACTTGGCCAGGCAAAATCCCCGCTGGCATCACCATCGACGAACCCATGCATGCTGTTGATTGGTATCCCACCCTGGTCAAACTCACGGGTGCCCCCGCCACTCAAGCCCTGGCACCCGATGGTCTCGATATCTGGCCCGTGCTCACCCAAGGCGCCAAATCCCCCCACGAAGCCCTCCTCCTTCCCGGAATGGCTCCAGATAAAATGGCCCTCCGCATGGGCGACTGGAAACTCCTGCTCAACGCCTCGGACAAAGACGCCGAAGAAGCCAAAGGCAGTGACAGAGCAATCGGCAAAATGGAGCTCTACAACCTCGCTAACGACATCGCCGAAGAAAACAATCTCGCAAAATCCCAACCCGAGAAACTCGCCGAGATGCGCGCCCGCCTTGACGCCCTCCTCCACGATGCTGTTCCCGCAGGCGGCCCCAGCGAAATCGCACCGACTAAAAAGGGTAAGAAGGGCAAGGGAAAGAAGTGACACCAGCAGTGCATAGTCATCCCGTCTCCATCAATTCATCGAGATTGGTCCGGTAAAGGATGGCCTCCTTAGACAAGGAAATTGCACCCCTGTGCCATCAGACCAGAACTTCGAAATCCGGTCTACCTCTCCATCGCCGAACAAAACTCTTGGCTTAGATCCATGCAGGGTTATCTCCAGAGCAGCGAAACTTTTTTCTTTCATTCACTTCCAAAATGTCTAACACACCCCACCCCATTTAGATTCATTCGCTCGATGGCAATCACCTGTCCCTGCCGCTTTTAACTCCTTACTCAGCACCAAGCACCTCACCGCTTTTTCCCCCTCCATTGCCTCTTCCCTGCAAACGATGTCCCCTGAAGATTACTCCATCGCCGCCTCCCGCTTGTGTGTCACCTGCGGAATGTGCTGCGATGGCACCCTGTTTCACATCGTCCGCATGCAGCCCTCAGATTCAGTCGCTACGCTCAACGTGCTGGGCCTCAAGCTCAAAAAAAAGAAAGGACAGAATTGCATCGAGCAGCCCTGCCCCATGCTCAAACAACAGCAGTGTTCGATCTACTCCGGCAGACCACAGCGCTGTCAGTTGTTCGAGTGCCAACTCCTCAAACGTCTCGCTGAAGGCACCATCACCGAAGCAAACGCTGCAGTCACGATCAGCGAGGCCCGGCGGCAGGTCACTGAGCTCCTGGACCTGATCGAAAAGTCCGGGCATCACAACAAACGTCAGCCTCTAACCGTCCGATATGACCGAGTCATCGCCCAACCCGTCAGCGATGATTGGGACCCTACGGAGGTCCAAAGACGCGAAGAACTCAAAATGCGAATGCGGGTCCTGCAAAGTTTGTTGTCCGATGAATTCCGCCCACCTCCTCAGCCGTCACCAGCCAACCCGCAGGCATAAGGTCAATCGCCGTCAAACAACCTCCCAGCGCTGGGACTTGCCACTCCTCAAAATAGCCTCGCATAACTCGACTTCATGGTGCCCATCCGCCGCAGTCGCAAACAGTACTGGGCTCGTTTTGCCGCTGGCGATGTGTTCATAGACCGCGCGGTAATGCATCTTATGCACATCCGAAAAGCCCTCCGCATGGCCTCCTGGATAATCGGTGAAATTCGCCACATCGACATCAAACCCCGGCGTGTTCCGCTGCAAAATCTGGTTCGGCTGATCTCGACGACCCAAAAGGATCTCGTTCGATTGCTGCGAGTCCCACCGCACGCTGCCCTCGGTTCCGTAGATGCCAAAATAGAGACTGCACTTCCATCCAGCCGCCACTTGAGACACGGCACAATTCGCGTGCACTCCGTTCACATGGCCGTGCTTGGCTTTGCCAAACTCGAGCAGGACACTCGCAAAATCCTCGGTATCCACCGCAAACGATTCCATCTTCTTCGGATCGATCTTGGCAAAGGTCTTCACCTCATCCTTCGGACGCAGTCGGGTCTTGTGAAACGTCTTCATCGTGCCGAATACCTTCTTCACCCGCGCCCCAAGAATGAACGATACGGAGTCGATCCAGTGGGTCCCAATGTCACCCACCGCGCGCAACTCGCCGCCTTCATTCGCCAGCAATCGCCAATTGTAATCCGTCTCCTTCAGCAGCCAGTCCTGAAAAAAATGACCCTGCACATGGATGATGCGCCCCAACTCACCTCGCTCCACCATCGCCCGCATCTGCAAGACCGCCGGAAAAAAGCGGCTCACATAATTGACCGCGAACACTCGCTTCGCCTTCCTGGCCGCTGCCACCACCTGCGCCGTCTCTTCGCTCGTCATCCCCAAGGGCTTCTCACAAATGACATGCTTTCCCGCAGCCAACGCCGCTAGCGATTGCTCGACATGGACCTTGTTCGGTGAAGTGATGTGAATCACGTCGATCTCTGGATTCGCATACATCGCCTCGTAATCGTAGTCGCCATACGCTTCCGGAATCCCCCACTGCTCAGCACACGCCAATGCGCTGGCGGTCGAGCCGCACACTCCCTGAACCTGAACCCCCAATCGCTTCAGCGCCTCGATGTGAACCGGCCCAATAAATCCCGTTCCGATAATCCCTGCTCGTAGATGGTGTAGCGGTGTCATGAGTGAGTCAGCAACAAGCTGACGCCCACCCTGAACGTGCCTCGCTCACCAAGCAACCCCGCGCGAGACCGGTTCTCGAAAAGAAGGTCATTTTGATCCGGCGAGCGCAGCGGCTTCAGTGGCAAGGAAGTCGCGCAGCCCGCTATTAAATCAAGAGCTGGCAAGCGGCTGACGCAGCCAATGAGGCTGCTCCGCCGCCGGGCAAGGTGACAAGCCTTTCGAGCACCGGTCCAGGCCCCACCTCCCAGCCTCTGCCATTTCACTTGATCTATGTGAGTGTTCACTTACAATCCAACACCGTGTCCATCATCGCTCCCTCAACTCGAATGCCCAGCGACGAGCGCCGCGACCAGATCCTGGATGCGGCTCTAAAGGTCTTTGCTGAGCGCGGATTCCACGGCGCCACCACCCGCGAACTGGCCAAAGCCTCCGGCGTCTCCGAGGCCCTCATGTTCCGCCACTTCCCCTCCAAGGAAGACCTCTACCTCGCCCTCCAGTCTCACTGCTGTCAGGCCAAGTCAGGAGAAAAGGCTGAAATGCTCGGCACGCTCGAAAATTCCACCGCTTCCCTGGTCACTCTCGTCCACTACATGATGGCTAAAATGCTCCGCCCCCCGGATCGCGTGCCCGAGTTGGAACAAGCCCTGCATCGCCTGCTGGCCAATAGCTTTATCGAAGATGGACGATTCGCCCGCGGCTTCATGGAAAAGGTCGGACGCGAGTTCATCGACAAACTCGAAGCCTGCCTGCGCGCCGCCGTCATCGCCGGCGATGCCATCGAAACGCCGGTCGGTAGCCACGTCGGTGCCTGGTTTGTTCAACACTTTGCAGCCATGCTCATGCTCAACGAAATGCCCGGCAAACCCGTTGTCGCTCTGAATATCGATCGTGCCGCCCAAGTCGAACAATCCGTCTGGTTCGCTCTCCAAGGCCTCGGTGTCAAAACCGAAGCCATCCGCCGCCACTATCACCCGCAGGCATTCGCCCTGCTCATGTCCTGATTTTTTCACCCCTTAACGAAGTAAGCACTCACTCTAGCCATGGCCTCTACCCCTGAAAACACCCCTCCCACGACCCCACTCCGTCGTGGTCTCCCCCTTTTCCCTCTCTCAATCCTCATCCTCGCCATCAGCAGCGTGGCCTACGTCCGCTCGCTACCCGAGTTCGAACGCAACCTGAAAAGCTGGCTCACCGCTGGCATCCCCCTACTCGCCAGCATCCTCATTCTGCTCTGGTTCTTGCTCACCAAACGATTCTCCGGACGCACCCGTCTGAAAGGACTCGCGGTCGTCATCCTCCTTGGCCTCGCCTGGAAAGCCGCCGTCCGCGTGGACGGCACCGTCGACGGCACCGGCATGCCCAACTGGGTCTGGAAATGGTCCACCCCTCAGCAGCCCGGCTTGAAAGCCCTCACCCCCTCAATCACCACCACCGCCACCCCCCTGCCCTCCGATCCACGCCTCAGCGAAGCCGCCGATGTCCCCCAGTTCTTTGGCCCTTCACGCAACGGCGTCGCCCCATCCACCACCTTTTCCGACGACTGGAAAACCCATCCACCCAAGGAACTCTGGCGTCAGCCCATCGGTGCCGGCTGGTCCGCCTTTGCCGTCGTCTCAGGTCTCGCCTACACCCAGGAACAGCGTGGCGAGGAAGAACTCGTCACCTGCTATGAACTCCTGACCGGAAAGCTCCGTTGGGCACACGCCGACAAAACCAAATTCACCCAGTGGCAGGGCGGCGAAGGACCCCGTGCCACGCCCACCCTGCATGAAGGCCGCGTCTACGCCTACGGTGCCACCGGCCTGCTCAATTGCCTCGATGCCAACACCGGAAACCCCATCTGGCAACGCTCGGTCCTCAAAGAAAACAAGCTCGAAAACATCGAATGGGGAGTCAGCGCCTCACCTCTGATCGTTGGCGACCATGTCATCATCACCGGCGGCAACCCGCGTGGCCCGGTCCTCTTTGCCTACCATCAGGAAACCGGAGCCCCCGTCTGGAAATCCGGCGACGATCAAGCCAACTACGCTTCTCCCCTCCTCGCCACTCTGGCAGGCAAACAACTCATCCTGAGCAACAACGTCCGCGCGCTCACCGCCTACGACCCCGCCGATGGCGCGATTCTCTTCGACCACACCTGGGGTGGCGAAAAATTCCCCAAAGCCTCCCAACCCGTCATCGTCAGCCCCACCCGCCTGTTCATCTCAGCCGGCTACGGCATGGGCTGCCAACTCCTCGAAGTCAAAGCCTCACCCGACGGCAAGCTCAGCGTCACCGAAATCTGGTCCAGCATGAAAATGAAGACCCAATTCAACAGCCCCGCCCTCCTGGACGGCCACCTTTACGGCCTCGATGACGGCCGACTCGCCTGCCTCGACATCGCCACCGGGGATCGCCTGTGGAAAGACGGCCGATTCGCCTCCGGCCAAAGTTTGCTCGCAGGCAATCGGATCATCGTCCAAAACGAAAGCGGGCCGGTTCACCTCTGCGCCGCCAAGCCTGACGGCTTCACCGAACTCGCCAAACTGGACGCCCTCAGCAGCAAAACCTGGAACCACCCCGTCCTCGCAGGACGCTTTCTCCTGGTTCGAAACGACCGCGAAGCCGTCTGCTACGAGCTTCCGACCGCTCCATGATCGCCCCCTCTGCCTCCACCCGAAGCCCCCAGTTGCCAACACCCCAGTCCGTGTCATCTTTACGCCGCATGGATGACTCCTCTCGCGGCCTGATCAGCACCTTGGGCCGGGCCGTTTTGAACTTTATCAACTACTTCGGCCAGCTCGGAATCCTTCTGGGCGAGGGCTTCGAATCCCTGGTCAAAACCAAACCCAGACTCCACCTCATGATGGAGCAAATCGTTCGCATCGGCTTTGGCTCCCAGGTGGTCGTCATCGTTACCGGCGCCTTCACCGGTGCCGTCTTCACCGCCCAGTCCTATTTCAAATTCCGCGACTTCGGCATCGAATCCACCGTCGGCAGCATCGTCAGCGTTTCCCTCTTCCGCGAACTGGGCCCCGTGCTCACCGGCCTCATGGTCGCCGGCCGCGTCGGCGCCGCCATGGCCGCCGAAATCGGCACCATGAAAGTCTCCGAGCAAATCGACGCCCTCCGCGCCATGGGCGTCCACCCCGTCGACTACCTCGCCATGCCTCGCTTCTTCGCGATGACCATCTCCATGCCCCTGCTCATTGCCGAAGCCGTCGCCTTCGGCCTTGGCGCCTCCTGGTTCGTCGCCGTCCTCGGCTTCGGCATCCCCAGTGCCTGGTTCTGGATGCACACCATCGACCACACCAACCTTGAAGACCTCAGCTACGCCATGATCAAAGGCCTCGTCTTCGGCATGCTCATCGTCGTCATCTCCTGCCATCAAGGCCTCAGCACCACCAACGGCGCCGTCGGCGTCGGCCAAAGCACCACCCGCGCTGTCGTCTTCTCCTCCCTCGCCCTCCTCGTCACCAATTTCTTCCTCACGCTCCTCCTCAACTACATCTTCCCGATGGGGACAATCACCTGATCAAACCTATGCCCGCACCCCCATCGGCGGAGCCCGCTGCGTCCCCTTTCATTCAGATCCGCGGCCTCCACAAAAGCTTTGATTCCCAAAAGGTCCTCCAAGGGATCGACCTCGACATCAGCCGGGGCGAAACCCTCGTTCTCGTCGGCCCTTCCGGCGAGGGCAAAAGCGTCCTGCTCAAACACATCATCGGTCTCCTCCAACCCGACGCCGGCTCCATCCAGTTCGACGGCACTTCCCTCTGCGGCCTCTCCGAACGTCAACTCGCCCCCCTCCGCCGCCGCATCGGCTACCTCTTCCAAAACGCAGCCCTCTTCGATAGCCTCACCGTCGCCCAAAACGTCGCCTTCCCCCTCATCGAGGCTGGCATCAAAAACCCCGCCGAAATCAAAAGCCGCGTCCAGGAAGCCCTCGAAGTCGTCGAACTCGACGCCCACACAGAAAAAATGCCCATCAACCTCTCCGGTGGCATGCGCAAACGCGTCGGCATCGCCCGCGCCATCGTCGGACGCCCCGAAATCATCCTCTACGACGAACCCACCGCCGGCCTCGACCCCATCGTCACCGACGTCATCGACCACCTCATCAAACGCCTTCAAAAACGTTATCATGTCACCTCCGTGGTCATCACGCACGACATCGCCAGCGTCTTCAAAATCGCCGACCGCATCGTCATGCTCAAAAATGGCATCGTCTATTTCAACGGCAGCCCCGACCAACTCCGCCACTCCCCGGACACCTTCATCCAAGACTTCATCGCCGGTCGCTCCGGCATGACGTCCTAACCCTCACCCCGTTCCCCTTTTCCACCCATCATGAATCCCAATCGTAAGACCGAACTCCTCGTCGGCCTCTTTCTCCTCGTCGGCCTCTTCATGGTCGGCGCCCTCATCCTCCAGTTCGGCCGCGTGAACGAAATGTTCACCGACTCCTACACCCTCAAACTCGCCTTCCCCAACGCCCCAGGCATCAAAAAAGGTTCCCCCGTTTACCTCGGCGGCTCCCGCATCGGCAAAGTCAAAGACAAACCCCTCCTCGAACCCGACTCCTCCGGCGTCACCCTCGAAATCGAAATCTTCGGCGACAAACGCGTCCCCAAAAGCTCCAGCTTCCTCGTCGGCACCAACGGCCTCATGGGCGACGCCCTCATCGACATCAAAATCGACCTCAAAGACGATGGCTCCGACATCACCGACTTCTACCCCTTCGACTATTCAGAGATCATCCAGGGCGCACGCGACGGCGGCCTCGGCGGCCTCCAAGACACCGCCGCCTCCGCCGCCAAAAAAGTCGATGTCGTGCTCGATGACGTCAAACTCGCCCTCGTCGACGTCCGCACCGCCATGAAAAAAGTCAACGAAGGCGCCCTCTCAGACGAAGTCATCGGCAACTTCAAACAAAGCATGGAGCACCTCAACAAAACCATGACTCGAGTCGACGACAAAGTCCTCGGCGAGGAAAACGCCGCCAACCTCAAAGCCGCCATCAGCGACATCAAAGACGCCGCTGCCAGCTTCAAGAAAACCGCCACCAATCTCGAAACCACCACCGCCAAACTCGGCCCCATGTTCGACAAACTCGACCCCGCCATTGCCAAGGCCGACAAAGTCATGACCTCCGCCGACGAAGCCCTCACTTCCGTCAAAAAAGGCGTCGACGACTTCGCCGCCATCGCCCGCACCATGCGTTCCGGCAACGGCCTCATGGCCGCCCTTCTCAACGACCCAGAACTCAAAAGCGAATTCAAGTCCCTCATCGGCAACCTCAAAGAGCGCGGCATCCTGCGCTACAAAGACCTTTCAACGCCAGCACCCGCCCCAGCACCCAGCAGCTCAGACGCCCGCCGCGGACTCTTCAATCGCTGACCCCTAAATCAGGGCACAAAAAAAGCCGCCCTCTTCAGGCGGCTTCCTTCAAAAAGGGGTTTCCTTCGGGCTTACGCCTTCAGCGCCTTCAACTTCAACGCCATCCGGCTCTTCATGCGGGAAGACGTGTTGGAGTGAATCACCTTCGTCTTCGAAGCCTTGTCCACCGCAGCAGCAAAAGCGCTCAATGAAGTCTGAGCCGCAGCCGCATCACCCGAATCCACAGCAGCAAGCACCTTCTTGCGAAGCGTGCGGAGTTTGCTCTTCACAGAGTTGTTTGCCAGCGTGCGCTTAGCGGTTTTACGGATGTTTTTTTCTGCGGAACGTGTGTTAGCCATGACAAAAAGGGGCGAGAAGGGCAGAGTGTTTAGTCGCTCTTACCGCTCAGGTCAAGCAGATTTCATGGTTTCAACCCGGAGTCCGACATTCGAGGTGCTTGAGCGACCAATGCTCAAGCCTATCGGGTGCCTCCAATGTCGGAGTTCGGGTTCAACATCCCGGCACGCCAAAGCACCTCCTTCTCAATCCCGCTCGCCAATCGATATCGCGCCACTTGCACCGGCATTTCCCCCAGCCGTTGCCAACCCGTGAACAGCTCCACCAACACCTCCGGCAGCTCCCGCGTCAGCAGGTAATCGTGCGCCAAAACAAAACTCTCCGCCGCCGGAAACGCCTTCTGCCGAATCAAAAACCGCGCCCACCCCACCGCCAACGCCGGTGTCAGCGTCGCCGTATCCCGCGCCTGCTTCAGCCCCGCCTCCCAAAGCTCCTTTGCCAGCTCCTCACGCCCCACCTTTTCAAACACCGCCGCCCAATCCGCCAACCGGTCTCCCCCCACACCCGGCATGTGCACCACTTCGGTAAACAGCTCCTGTATCCGATCCTCCCGTCCCATCGCCGCCGCCGCCTCCACCATCACCGGCAAATGCCGCCCCACCCGCCGCACCGTCGCCAGCTCCCCCGCCACCACCGCCGCCTCCCACGCCGCCCCCGCATGCCCCCCCGCCAGCAGCACGCCCGCAGCCACCTCCACACACCGCCGATCCCCCTCCGTCCTCGCCCCCGCCCGCCAAGCCCCCAGCACCTCCCCCAACACCTCCTCGCCATCCCCCCAGTGCCCCGCCCACCCGCACAACACCGCCGCCGCCAGCACCCCATCCGCACCCGATCGCACCTGCGCCCGCAAAAACCGCACCCACCCCTGCGCCACCGCCCCCTCAACCTTCCCCGCCAGCTCCGCCTGCCACTCCAGCAACCGCTTCTCCGCCGCCGCCTCCCGCCCCCCCATCCGCAGCAGCACCCCCACCCGCGCCTGCAACGCCCCCAACTCCGTCTTCCCCCCCGCCTGCAACACCTCCACCAGCTCCAACCTCAACCGGAACCGATCCGCCTCCACCTTCGTCCGCCGCTCCGCCTGCGTCAGCAGATTCAGCGCCTCCACCTCCCGCCCCAGGCCCCTCAACATCGCCGCCAACCGCACCACAGTCTCCGCATCATGCTGCTCCACCGCCCGCAGCATCAGCGGCCGCACCGCCTCCCACTGCCCCGCCGCACCCGCCAGCTCCGCCTCCAAAAGCAGCGCCTCATGCTCCATCATCCCCGGATTCGCCACCGCCGGATGCCCCCGCAGCAAAGCCAGCGCCTCATCCTTCCTCCCCGCCTCAGCCCGCAACCGCGCCTGCCTCAGCACACACTCCGTATCCGGCACCAACCCGTCATCCTCATGATGCAAAAAACACCCGTGATACCGGTCCCACGCCTTCAACTCCTCCTCTTTCAATCCCATCCGCCCCAGCAAACGACCCAAAGCCCGCAAATACGCCGTCTCCGGTGGCAACCTCCCCGGCAGCGTCGGCACCTTGTTCTCCCGAAACGCCCGCTCCCGCAGCGCCACCACATCAAAATCCATCGCCAAAAACCCCGCATGCATCTCCCTCAACGCATCGTCCCCCGGCGTCGGCGGCTTGAACGGCGGCACCGCATCGATCAACTGAATCGAGAAACTCCTCCCAGGCTCCACCTCCCGCGCCCCCTCGCTCGCCCGCAGCAGCCACGACGCATACTCACTGTTCGTCGGCGCCCGCTCCGGCAGCAGCCGATACACCTCGATCGCCTCTCTCGCCATCGCCGACGCCTCCAGCTTCGCCCCCAGCTCCCCCAGCAGCTCCACCGACGACTCCGCCTTCATGTCCACTGGCGCCAGCCACTGCCGAATCAACCGCAACCGGTTCACATGGTCCGTCTCCCTCAGCGACCGGATCAAATGCGCAATCCGCAACTCATTGAACTCATACCCCGGCCGCGGCCCCAACTGCACCGCCCCCCACCGCTCCAGCAGCCGCTCCTCCGCTCCCGCCGACACCCCCGCCAGCCCCTGCTGCGTCAGCAACGCCCCGATCTCCCGCGTCTCCTCCCACAGACTCTGCGCCTGCGGAGCCTCATCAAAACGCAGCGACCCCTGTGGCATCAGTCCCCCCGGCCGACTCCCCAAAGGCCGATTGCCCAAAAAATCCTCCGTCACCCACCGATCCAACCGCTCCACCGCCAGCCCCTCCGCCCCCGCCAACCCCGCCACCGCCGCCCGCCTCAACTCCGTCATGTCCGAGTCCGGCGTCTTCTGCAAATGCCGCCACGCCTTCTCCAGCGCCGCATCCCGCTCCTGCCGCGACCGCGCCGTCCGCGCCAAAGCCCCCACACCATACAAAAACGGATCATACACCCCCTGATACCGACCCGGAGGCGTCGGCGAACCCACCGCCAGCTCCAAGTAATGCCGCGCCAAATCCCAACGCTCAGCCGCCTCCGCCATTCGCGCCATCATCAGCGCATAATCCGCCCCCAGCGTCCGCGAATCCTGCCTCAGCCACTCCCCCAGCGCCAGCGCCGCGTCAAACTGCTGCCGATCCTGCAGCTTACGCGTCAGCTCCAGCAGCCCCGTATTCGGCAGCACCCGCGCCTCCGCCAACACCTCCATCTCACGCGCCGACCACCCATGCCCGGGCAAATCCACCAGCGCCAGCAGCCCCGCCTGCAGCATCCGCACCCGCCTCCCCTCCTCGCCCTTCGCCACCCCCGCCGAATCCTTCGCCCAGCTTAGCGCCGCCCCCATCGCATGCCCCCGCAGCAGCACCCACACCCGCGCAAACTCCCCCTCCACACCCCCCGCACCCTTCAGCACCCCATCCACCAGCCCCGCCAGCTCAGCCCCCCCATCCGACTCCTCCGCCGAGTAAAACAACGCCCACAACACCTCCACCCGGTTCCCCCCCGCCGCCTTCAGCCAGCGCGCCCGCCATGCCACCCGCTCCTCCCCCGCCTGCAACCGCGCCAGCTCCTCCACCGCCCGCAACCGCTGCATCTCCGCCACCTCCGGCAACCGGGCAAACTCCGCCCGGGGCAGCTTCAAAAACACCCGCAACCGCTCCAGCTCCCCCGGCTCGATCCCGCTCACCGACTCCAGCAGCTCCGCCACATCCGTCGCCGAACCCCGCTTCCCCTCCGACCTCACCTCCGTCATCGGCAGCGGCAAACTCGCCAACCCCTGACCACCCACCGCCTTCACCGGCAGCTTCTCCAGCAGCCGCTCCAGCTCCGCCACCGCCGCCGCCTTATCCCCCACCTTCACACACTGCAACGCCAGCTCCAGCCGCACCCGCCCATCCCATGGCTGCACCCGCACCATCTGCTCCAGCACCCGCCGCTGCGCCTCATCCTGCCCCGTCTCCTGATAATGTTTCGCCAGCCCCTGCAGCGCCTTCACATCCTGGGAAAACCGACGCTCCAGCCGCCGCCTTACCTGATCCGCCTGATCCATCTGAAAATCCCGCTCCAACAACTCCACCAAAAACCTCGACTCCTTCGACACCTCCCCCGGCCCTGCCGACGCCGCCACCTGCTTCTGAAAATAAATCGCCTGCTTCATGTCCTCCACCCCCAGCGCCGCATCCCGCAATTGATCCAGCGAAAACGGCGTCTCCGGTGCCGTGTAATACGCCCGCTTCATCGCCGCAAACGCCGCCACCGCATCCTCCGCCCGCAGGTGCACCTGCGCCAGCGCCTCCGGAAAAAACCCGTCAAACGGCCGCCGCCCCGCCGCCGCCTCCAGCGCCTTCACCACCATCGTCAACCGATCCCGCAGCACCGACGCCTCCAGCTCCCGCCCCGACCCATCCGCCGCCGTCAGCCGATCCAAAAACCGCTTAAACGCCTCCCGCCGTCGCCCCACATCCGTCTCCAACTCCACCACCTTCAGCCCCGTTTGAATGTGCCCCGGCAGATCCTGCAACGTCAGCATCAGCTCCGCCTGCCGCTCCAGCAGCGGCATCGCCGCCACCCCGCTCACCCGCTCCGCCGCCGCCTGCCACCGCGCCAGCGCCTCCTCCGGCCGCCTCTGCAAAATCAAAATCCGGCTCAGCGCCGAAAGCAATAGCTCATTGCCCGGTTCCCCCCGCAGCGCCTCCTCCAGCGCCGCCACCGCCTCCTGCCCGATCGGCGCCTCCTCCCCCGACGACTGCCCCACCTGCCGCCCCGCCACCTCCCGCCGCTGTTGCTCCGCCTCCAGCATCAGCTCCACCTCCCTCAGCAAATACCGCGTCTGACTCCCCGGATCCCGCCGCTTCAACTGCCCTAAAACCCGCATCGCCAGTGCCCGATTCTGATCCTCCAGCGCCACCTCCAGCATCAAATGCTCCGCCTCCAGTGACACCTCCCCCCCCTTCGAATCCAGCGCCAACCCCCGCAGCATCTCATACGCCACCTCCAGCGCCCCACACCGCAGCGCCCACCACCCCGCCCGAAACCGCTCCGCCGCCGACGCCCCCTCCCCCCGCGCCACCGCCACCACCCGCTCCAACTTCGCCTTCATCCCCGGCGTCGGCCCCTGCTTCTCCGGCGGATCATCACTCGCAAACCCCGACCCCGTAAACACACTCGGCAGCCTCAATTCCAACGGCGCCCCCGTCGACCCCGCCCCCGCCAGCTGCCCCCCCATCAGCAGCGTCAGCAACCGCTCATCCACCTCCACCCGCTCCTCATCCGACTTCCCAGCCGCCCACGCCTTCTCCAAAACCGCCTCCACCTCCCCGACCTCCCCCGCCTCCACCAGCAAATCCGCCAACCGCAGCCCCTCCTCCCGACCCGCCCCCGGCATCGCCACCGCCCGCCGCGCCCGCTCCAACGCCCCCGACACATCACTCCCCCCCATCAAAAACGACGTCGCCTCCCCCAACCGCACCCGTTGCTCCTCCGGCTTGCCCGCCGCCCCCACATACCCATCCAAAACCGCCTGCGCCTCCGCCCCCTGCTGCCGCCCCCGCAAATGCGTCGCCAGCTCAAACACCGCCTCCGTCCGCCCCGGCTCGCGCCTCACCCGCTCCCGCAGCACCCGCTCCACCACCGCATCCAAAGCCCGTTGCTGGGCAAAACTCAGCACCTCCTTCTCCACCGCCGCCCCCCCCGCATCCAGCACCCCATTCAACCGCACCACCGCCGCCTCCGGATCCCCCGCCCGCAGATCCGCCTCACACCTCAGCAAAATCCACGCCACCGGCGCCCGCGCCCCCAACTCCGCCAGCCGCCCATCCAGCCACCCCTTCGCCTCATCCACCTCCCCCTGATCCAGCACCGCCCGCACCCACTCCCAGCGATACCCCTCCTCCCCCGGCACCGCCTCCACCAGCAACCGCAGCACCCGCAGCCGCTCCTCCGGATTCACCGTCAACGCATAAAAAGCCGCCAACTCATGCAGCATCGCCTCCCGTCCCCCCACCTTCGCCTCCGCCACCGCCTTCTCCAAACTCACCCGCAGCTCCTCCAACCGCCCAAACCGCTCATGCAACCGCACCCGCTGCAAAAAAAACGCCGCATGCCGCGCATCGCGGAAATGCAGCATCCCCAACCCCGACCGCAGCGCCGCATCCGCCTCCTCAAACTGATCCGCATGCGCCAAAATCCGCGCCAGATCTCCCAGCGCATTCAGCTTCTCCTGCGGCTCCGCCTTCTCCGCCAGCGCCTTGAAAAACACCGCCGCCCGCCCCGAAAGCCCCGCCTGCAACAGCCGCTGCGCCACCTGCCGCGCCACCTCCAAACTCCCTGGCTGCTCCCCCGCCGCCTTCTCCCAAAACCCCGCCGCCCGCTCCACCTCACCCCCACCCAACGCCAAATCCCCCGCCTCCAGCCACACCGCCAACCGCTCCCCGCTCCCCGCCTCCAGCACCCCCGCCAGCGCCTCGTAAAACCCGATCGCCTCCCCCCGCCGCTCACGCTCCGCCGCCGTCCGCGCCGCCGCCCGCAGCGCATACCGATTCCCCGGCACCGCCTTCAGCACCTCCGCATACAGCCCCGCCGCCGCCTCCAAATCCCCCTTCTTCTTCAGCAAATGCGCCCGCACCAGCGTCACCGAAGGATGCGGCCGCGCCACCGCCTGCGCCGCAATGTTCGCGATTAACAGCTCAGTCTCCCCGTGGGACGCATACAACTGCCACAGCAAATCCAAAACCCGCCCCTCCTCCGGCTGCGCCACCAAAAGCGCCAGATACTCATTCGCCAACCGCGTCTCCCGCGCCGACCACGCCCCCTTCTCCTCCGCCCCACACAACCCCGCCAACAGCAGGCAGCAACCCAGAGCAAAGCGTTTCATAAAACAAAAATCCCGACCCCCCATTGAAAACGAAACCCACCCCCCATGAAAGCGCATTTTTCAATCAACTCGAGTCATGGGTCAGCCCAACATACCCCTTGAGTGCCTTCCCGCAGGTCCTATATTCAAGGCATGAGTGATTGGAGCAGTTGTCCGGCTGTTGAGCGTGATCCAGAGCGCGTCAGTGGCGCGTGGGTCTTCAGCGGCACTCGCGTTCCCGTGACAGCATTGTTTGAGAACCTTGAAGACGGCGCTTCAACCGACGACTTCATCGAGTGGTTCCCCGGTGTTCGACGATCCCAAGTCGAAGCCGTGTTGAGGCACGCCGAATCCAGCCTTCTCGTCCCTGCGGAATAATGAGGATTTTGTTCGACCAAGGGACGCCCGCGCCCCTCCGCCGCCATTTGCATCCTCACACCGTGGACACAACCGCCGAAAGGGACTGGTCGACAGCTACAAATGGCGACTTGCTCAAATTGGCCGAAACCGATGGCTACGAGGTGTTCATAACCACCGATCAAAACCTTCGCTATCAGCAAAATCTCCCCGGTAGAAAGCTCGGGATTGTCGTGTTGATGACCGCTTCATGGCCCCGAATCCAAAAACACGTTCCCGACATTGTCGACGCGATCTCAAGGGCTCAGGGCGGAGGCTACATTGAGGTAGTCATCAACAGATGACTGACGAGCCTACTCCCTTTTGGCACATCGCCCGCCATTCCAAACCCAACCCCCCCGTGCCAAGCCCAAGCCGACCCATGCTGAATCTGCCGGAGTTCTCAGACAAAGGCTTGTTCGGCCCGGAATCCGTCATGTGGAAGCTCAACCGGGAACAGGCCATCATTCTAGGCGGCCCCGCCGCCGCCGTCCTGCAAATCGCCCATCCCAAAGTCGCCCAAGGCGTCGCCGACCACAGTGACTTCCGCCACGACAGCTACGGCCGCTTCAAACGAACCCTGTCCGCCATTCGGACCATCACCTTCGGCAGCCGAGACGAGGTCCTGAAAATGGCCCACGGCGTCCAACGCATGCACCAGCGGGTTCAGGCGGACTCTCAAGCCCCCGGCGGCCCCTACTCCGCCTTCGATCCCGACCTGCAACTCTGGGTCCTCGCCACCCTCATCCAAGGCGCCGTCTCCAACTACGAACTTTTCATCGGCCCGCTCACTCCGGAGGAAAAACAAGCCTACCTGGAAGACATGAAACTCTGGGGCGAGTTCTTTGGACTGCCCCGCACCCACGGCCCCGACACCTGGGCCGCCTTTCAGGATTACTTCAACGCCATGCTGCACGGCCCTCTGCTCGGCTCCGAACCCGTTTGCGCCGAAGTCGCGCAACGCGTCGTCTACCTGGAGCGCCCGCACCTGTTCCGGCTCGCCACCTCCCCAATGCGATTCCTCGTCACCGAAAGAATCCCCCAACCCCTGCTCGAACGCCTCGGCCTCAGCTCCAGCTCATGGACTCGCGCCGGTTGGTCAGCGGCCCAAACCCTCGTGCCCGCACTCTACGCCTGCCTGCCGCAATGTTGGCGATACCCCGTTGAATACCGCCGCGCCCTGCCGCGTTGGCAGACAGCCTGACCGCAAAAATCGCCGCATGCCTCTCGAACGCATCACCCATTCTCTCAAACGTCTCCTGGGACGCCGCGAACCGACTTCCAGCGCACCCCGGGATTTGAAACTGATCCTTTTTGACTTCGACGGCACCCTCGCAGACACCTTCGAAGCCGGCTTCCGCATCTTCCAGGAACTCGCCCCCGAGTGGGGATGCCGGACTATCGACCGCTCCGAACTGCCCGCCCTGCGCACCATGCGACCGCTGGAACTCATGCGCTTCCTAAACCTCCCACTCAAAAAAATCGCTCCCATGGCCCGCCGCTGGTCCGCCGAACTGCAAAAACAAATCGACGACATCGCTCCATTCCCCGGCACCAAGGAAACCCTTCAACAGCTCACCACCGCCGGCTTTCGACTCGGCATCCTCACCTCCAACACGCAATCCAACGTCAGCCGCTTCCTCGCCAATCACGACATGCAAGGGTTTGAATTCATCCGCGGTTCCTCCCGCCTCCTCGGCAAGGCACGGGAAATCCGCTCGCTCCTAAAAAAACACCACCTCCACCCCGCCGAAGTCATGCTCGTCGGCGACGAAACCCGCGACATCGAAGCCGCCCGCCAGGCCGGCATCCCCGTCACCGCCGTCTGCTGGGGCTACGCCCACAAAAGCGCCCTCGCAGACCTGCAACCCGACCTCCTCGTCAACACGCCCACCGAACTCCTCACCGCCTTTCAGCAGTGGGCCAGCCATCACTCGTCGACGGACACCCAGACCCGAGAGGGACATTGATGACAGCCCAGACTTTTTTCGGAATGGCTTAGCGGGAAGTGGTGCCTTTGGCGTGAAGCATCAGGATGCGTTCGACTTCGGCAATGGCTTGGGGGTTCTGATGGGCCCCGTGGCCGGAGGGGACGATGAGCTCGCTTTTGGCGTTGGGGAGGTAACTGCTCCAGTAGGGGACGAGGCCGTCTGAACTGACAGGCTTGGTTTTGTCTTTGTTGCCCCCTTTGCCACGGTCGCCGACGATGGCGTGATAAGGAATGGTGGAGGACAAGGGGAAGGTGTTGATGGTTTTGACGAAGCGATTGTTCGGGGACAGAGTGTCAACACTGTTGGGCATGCGTTTCATGGTTTTGGCGTCGGGGTCATCCGTGACTTTTTCGATGATCTCGTTGCCAGCCTGAAGCAGGGTGAAGGGGGATTTGACCAGTTTCGCGCCGAATTGACCGAGCTTGCTTCCGGCTTTGTCCGCGCCGCGCAGAGGGGCGGCGATGAAGATGACACGACCGATTTCGCGCCGTTGATTGAAGATGAGAGCATCAGAGATCAGCTTTTTGGTGGCGGGTCCCATTTCGGTTTGCTCGGGCGACTTGCCGAAGTAGTCCATCCACATTTTGTCGCCGACATCGGTGATGAGAAGCCGGCTGATGCAGCCACCCATGGAGTGGCCGATGACGACCATTTTCTTCTTCATGGGGAAGCGTTTTTCGATGGCGTCGAGGTTTTGGCGCAGGATGGCGGCGGAGTGCATGTAAGGGTAGCCGCTGGGGTAACTGAAGACCCAGAACTGGAAGTTGCGGCGAATTTCCTCGTTGTTGCGGAGGCTGTTGATCATGGGGGTCCAGGTAGCAGGGGAGGAATTCAGGCCGTGGACGACAAGGATGACGGCCTTGTTCGGGTCGTAGGGCTGGAGGCGGGTGATGCGGGCGGTGTCAGCGTACTTTTCGGGGTTGATGAGGCGGGAAAGACCCATTTTTTCAGCATTGCTGTTGGCCAGCATGACGGCAATCGGGACGGTGAAATCAGCAGCGAGAGGGAAGGTCTTGCCATTGAACTGGACGGTTTCCGTGGCGAGGGGGTCTTCAAAACCGAGCTCGCAGGTGCGGCCTTTGAAGCGTGCGATGGCGGTGACGCCGTAAAAGGTTCGGGGAAGGTTGAAGTCTTCTTTGGCGGTCGCGTTGCCTTGTTTGCCGGTGGCAACAATGGGGGCGCCGAGGCCGTCTTTTTTGTTGTGTTCATTGATGAAGACGCCGCCGATGTCGAACTGGTCCGCAGGGGTGAAGGTGTAGAGCGCGGGGTTCCAGGCCTTGCGGGCATCGGGTTTGCGCGTGAGGACGAAGTCGCCGTCCTTGGAAGGAACGGTCAGGGGCTTGGTCCAAGGATCGAGTTGGGAGTCCTGAATGACGGTGAGGATCCGGGCGACAGCGAAGTTGTACTCTTCGCGGACGACGGCGTCGTTGGGAGTGAGTGCCAACTGCTTGGCGGCGATCTCAGCGGCGGTGAGGTATCCGGCGAGGGCCGTCATGGGCTCCCGTTTGCTTTGTTTGAGGGAGTCGTGAAGGGCCTGATGAATCGCGCCAACCGTTCCGACCGTGGCGCTGATGGGGCGCAGGACGGGCCGGACTTCGCGGACTTTGGCGAAGTGCTTGCAGCTTGGGAGGAAGGAGCACAGGGCGAGCGCGAGGAGGAAGTGGCTTTTCATAGGGCAATTCAGGAGCGACCGACTTTTGGATGGGGACGGTGGGAATGGCAAGCGTCAGTTCAGTTGCAATCGATCTGCCTGCGGGGGTTTTGGTGTGGCAAAGGGGGTGGGGGTGGCGTAACTCTGGGACCTGGGTATGCCTGCGAAGAAGAAAAAAGACTCGGCACCGCTCACAGGAAGTGCGCTGGTGAAGGAGACCTGTCGTCGCATCCGGGCGGCGCGGGTGCTTTGGGATGCCCACAAAAACGGGCCGTGCCGGGGCGAGCGTGAGAAGGCCATGGCGCTGTATGAGAGCCTGGATGAGGCGCAGAAGGAGCAGGTGCCGCAGGTGTTGCGGGTGTGGCTGCGCTATCGCAGTGAGAAATACTTTGGCGATCATCGAACACCGCCTGGAGGGGGACGATGAGTGAGGTGAAGGCAGGACTGCATCCTCGAAATCGGTTTCGGGCGGGCTATGACTTTGCGGTGTTGGTGCGGGTGAGTCCGGCTTTGAGTTCGTTTGTGAGAGTGAACGAGCATGGGGGGACTTCGATTGAATTTGCGGATGCAGGGGCGGTGAAGGCGCTCAATCAGGCGCTGCTGCGGCAGGCGTATGAATTGCAGACCTGGGATTTGCCGCCGGGGCGGCTGTGTCCTCCGGTGCCGGGACGGGCGGATTATGTGCATCATTTGGCGGATTTGCTGTCGGGCGGAGATGAGGCGATGATCCCTCGCGGCAAAAAGGTTCGCGTGCTGGACATTGGGACAGGGGCGAGCGCGATTTATCCGCTGATCGGGGCGTGCGAGTATGGGTGGCAGTTTGTGGGCACAGACATCGATGCGGGGGCGCTGCGTTGGGCGCGGCAGTTAGTGGCGGCGAATGCGGCAGTGGCGGGGTTGATTCAGTTTCGGCAGCAGGCGAATCCGGCGGAGTGTTTTGAAGGGGTGATTCGCGGTGGGGAATCGTTTGCAGCGAGCCTGTGCAATCCGCCGTTTCACGCGAGCGAGGCGGCGGCGGCTGCAGGGACCGGGAGGAAACTGAAGGGGTTGGGTAAAGGTGGGTCGGTGGAGACGCGGAACTTTGGGGGGCAGGCCAATGAGCTATGGTGTGAGGGCGGTGAGTTGGGGTTCATCCGGCGGATGATCGCTCAGAGCGAGCGGGTGGCGGAGCGGTGTCGGTGGTTCACGACGCTGGTTTCTCAGAGCGCGCATTTGCCAGCGCTACGGTCGGCTTTGAAGCAGGTGCCGGTGACCGAGGTGCGGGTGATTGAGATGGCTCAGGGGCAGAAGAAAAGCCGTGTTCTGGCGTGGACGTACCAGGATTGAAGCGTTAGCCTCGCCTTGACTATGTCTGTTGGAACCAAAACTCGTCTGCAACAAAACGCTGCGGCCTGTCGCGAACATTTGCGAACCGCATTTCCGGATCAAACGGCTTTGGTGACGGAGTTCATCAAAGAAGTGGAGGGTCCGTCAGCGGATGCAGCGGCGTGGTCGCGTTTCACGGATTTGTCCCACAGTCATACGGCCATGCTGGGCCGTGTGGAGGCCGAGTTCCGTGAGTGGTTGGGGTGAGGTAACAAAAAGCCCGGCTCGCCGCGTTGAATTCGGCAGGCCGGGCTCAAAAGGGCTGGTTGAAGCTTACTTCAGCTCTTGGGCGTGGAAGGTGCCCCAGTCGTCGATGTTGTTGAGGTCGACGGCGCCGGGGTTGCAAGAGCCGTCATCCGGGAGACCAACGGAGTCGAGGATGCCTTTGCGGGTATCGTCGCCGTGGCAGTAGCCGAGGATGGCTTGGTTGTGGCGGTAGATGTCGGCCTGGCTGAGTTTGACTCCGGGAAAGGCTTTCACCCACGCTTCGCACTGCGGGTAGGTGGGCTTGCTGTCTTTGATGAAGGCGTAGAAGTCATCCCAAGGGATGCCGAGAGCATCGGTGGTCATTTTGTCGTAGCCGCAGCCGACAGTGTAGTCGGGGTGGATTTTGCCGGCGGCATGAAGGGAGGCCTTCAGCCAAACGCGTGGCAGGTGAAGAACGCCGAGGGGACCGGCGGTGCCGGAGGAGATCATGGGGATGATTTGGCTCATGGTAACGGATGAATGGTGGTTCGAGTTAACGCGAGCGTTCGCCGCGCGCGAGCCTGACTGTTTGAAGTTACAGGTCTGTAAGCAAGCCTTTTTATGGGGAGATTTTGGCGAATATGGGACTTCAGGTGGGGCTGTTTTGCTCCGCTTGGGCGGCGAGTTCGGCGTAGTAGGGGCAGGTTTCGAGCAGCTCGGCGTGAGTGCCACGGGCAAGGAGGCGGCCCTGACGCAGGACGTGAATGACGTCAGCGTCGATGATGGTGGAGAGGCGATGGGCGATGACGAGGCTGGTGCGATCTTTTTGCAGCGTTTTGAGAGCCTGCTGGATGAGGTGCTCCGACTGGTTGTCGACGGCGGAGGTGGCTTCGTCGAGGAGGAGGATGGGAGCGTCCTTCAAGAAGGCGCGGGCGATGGTGATGCGCTGGCGTTCGCCACCGCTTAGCAGAACGCCGCGCTCACCCACCTGGGAGTCGAGGCCGTCGGGTTTGGCTTTCACGAAGGTTTCAGCGCACGCTTGCCGGAGGGCGGTCCAGAGTTCGTCTTCGGTGGCGTTGGGGTGGCCGAGAAGGAGGTTGCTGCGGATGGTGCCGGCGAAGAGAAAGGCGTCCTGGGTGACGTAGGCGATGGCGTCACGGAGGGGGCCTTTGGCGAGTTCGGTGATGGGGGTGCCATCGAGGGTGATGCGACCTTCCTGGGGGTCGTAGAAGCGAGTGAGGAGTTGGAACAGAGTGGTTTTTCCAGATCCGGTGCCACCGACGAAGGCAACGGTTTGGCGGGGTTTGACTTCGAAGCTGACGTCGTTCAGGACGTTGACTTCGGGGCGGTAACCAAAGCGGAGGTTTTCAAAAACAAGATGGCCAGTGACGGGATTGGGGTCGCGCCCGGTTTCGAGGTCTTCTTCGCCTTCTTGATCGAGGATGTCGAAGACCCGTTTGGCGGCGGAGAGGCCGTTCATGAGGGTTTGATTGACGCCATGCAGGCGGGCGATGGGTTCGTAAAGGAAGCCAACGAGGAGGATGAAACGCATCAGGCCGCCGGTGGTGAGGTTTCCGGCGATGCACCACGAGGCGCCGACCATGAGGAGGATGACGAGGCCAAGGCTTCCGAGGAAGGTCATCGAAGGGGAGTAAAACGCCCAAGCCGCCATCAAGTGGGTCTGGCGTTTGCGGAGAACATTGCTGGCGGTAAGGAATTCGTCTCGCTTGAGGTTTTCAGCCGTGTAGCTCTTGATTTGGCGAATGCCGGCAAGGGTATCATGCAGCGTGGCGTTGAGGGCGCTGGCGGCTTCCCGGGCGGCGGTGGAGCGGGGGCTGACCCAGCGGGAATAGATCCAGCCACCAGCAGCGATGAAAGGCGTGGGGGCCAGGATGATGAGGGTGAGTTTCCAATCGGCGGCGAACATCATCGCGGCGACGATAAGGATCTGCATGGTGGCCGTGAAACCTTGCTCAATACCTTCAAGGATGACGCGCTGCGTGGCGGGCACGTCATCGGCCATTTTGGTGAGGATGTCGCCCGTGCTTTGGCGATCAAACCAGGCAATGGGGAGGTGAGAGATTTTGCGATGGAGCTGGCTGCGGAGGTCGATGATCATTCGCTGCTCGAACTCGGTGTTCACGCGGGTGCGAACGTAGAAGAGCATTTCCCGGACGAGGAAGGCAGCGACGGCGAGGCCACCGGCGCTCCAGATGAGGTGCGTTTGTTTGGAAGGGATGATTTCGTCGATGAAGCGCTGGACGATGCCTGGGAAGACGAGGATCAGGAGAGTACCTGCGATGGCTAAGGAGAGCTGAAGCAGCGCCATGCTTCGGTGACGAAGGGCGAAGGCGAGGAGGCGTTTGAGCGGAGAGGGAGCGGGCATGCGCGTGACTAGGCATCATACGCGGGAAAAGGGCGCTGGCCAGTGTGCGGTTTGGAAGGAGTGCCTTCTTGCTTCTGTCTGGCGTCGCATTGAAGCCGTTTTCCCGGATCTACCGATACTTGTTCATCAACCGTTTCGCGCATTGGGTTTGCTCACTCGTTTCCAAGCAGCATTTTCGGCGGGCTCGAATCCATTGCACCGGGTCGGTGTTGGCGGGGATGTATCCCGCTTTGGCGCACCAGGCGATGATGAACTGCCCGGTTCTGCCACAACCGGCGACGCAATGGACGACGACGGGTTCCTTGGCTTGATGATGCTGATCCATCAGGGTCACGAAGCGTTCGATTTGGGCATCGGTCGGAACGCCATAGTCGGGAACGTTGAAGTGGTGGTATTGAAAATGGCCGGGCACGTCCTGCCGATTGTCGAATTCGCAGCAATTGACGACGGCTTGGATCTTGTTTGCCTTGTAGATGTCAAAAACATAGGGGTCGGGCCACCAGGAGGCAGCGATGACGTCTTTAACAATCCAAGTGAAGGGTTCGGTTCGTTCGGGTTGTCCCCTTTCGGGCCAATACCAGGGTCGAATGGGCTGGGGCATGGATGTTGGTTTGAGCCTGGACTCCAACGGGGTGCTTGAATGCTAGCAGTGATGGGCGCCTCGGGTGTTCACATGCAGGGAGAACAGGCTTTGGCTGGCGGTGATGAAGAGGCGGTTCCGTTTCGGGCCGCCGAAGCAGAGGTTGCTGGTGGTTTCGGGGAGTTTGATAAGACCGATGCGTTTGCCTTCGGGATTGAAGACGTGGACGCCGTCGAGGCCCGGTCCCGCCCAACCACCACTTGCCCAGACGTTACCTTCCACATCGCATCGCACGCCGTCTGAACCTAAGGCATCGATTTTTGTTGTGAGTCGTGGATGGCTCTCGATCAGAATTCTCCGATGGTCATTTCCATTGGCAGCATTCTGAGGATCGTTGGGTATCGTGTCGGGATAAAACATCAAGTTCCACTCAGGTTTGCCGCCAACAGTATGATATCCCAGGCCATTCATCATAGTGTTGAAAGGCTTTCCTTTGCCTAGCTTGACTCCGTCCACGACATCAAATACCAGGATGTTCTTCGGCGCGCCTGTGTCGACGACGTAGAGCTTTTTGTAGTCAGGGGAGAAGCAGAGGCCGTTGGGTTTGGCGAGTTCGTCAGTGACTTTTTCGATTTTGCCGGTGGGGTCGATGCGATAAACGGCTTCTTTGAGCTGCAGCTCGCCTTTGTTGCCCTCGTAATCCATCATGCTGCCGTAGCCGGGGTCGGTGAACCAGATGCCGCCGTCGGGGTGGACGGCGCCGTCGTTGGGGGCGTTGAGGGGTTTGCCGTCGAAGGTGTCTGCGAGCACGGTGATTTGGCCGTCGAGCTCATAGCGGACGACGCGGCGGGTGGCGTGTTCGAAGGAAATCTGGCGGCCTTGGAGGTCGAAGGTGTTGCCGTTGCTGTTGTTGGCGTTGTTGCGCATGACGGAGACGTGGCCGTCTTCGGGGAGGTAGCGCATTTGGGCGTTGTTGGGGATGTCACTCCAGACGAGGTAGTTGCCAGAGCCGTTCCAGGCGGGGCCTTCGGCCCAGAGCATGCCAGTGTGGAGGCGGCGGATGGGGGAGTTGCCCTGAATGAGTTTTTTGAAATCGGGGTCGAGGGCAACGACGTCGGGGTCGGGGTAACGCTCGGGGGTTTGGCCTGACCAGTTGCGGGCGAGAGCCGAAGTGGCTGTGGCGGCAAGGGTCGTCAGGAAAGCACGGCGGTTGGTGGGCGAAGACATCCCGTGGTTGTATCGAAAACCGTTGGGGTTGCCAAGAGGAATGAATCCGTCAGGGGATCACATTTTGAAGATGTCTTCGCCGAAAACGATGCGGGCGGCCTGGGCGACGTCTTTGTCGCCCCGTCCCGAGAGGTTGACGACGATGATGTCGTCCGGGGACATGAGGGGTGCGATTTTTTTGACGTGGGCGATAGCATGCGCGCTTTCGAGGGCGGGGATGATGCCTTCGACGCGGCTGAGTTCCTGGAAGCCGTCCATGGCTTCATCATCGGTGGCGTAAGTGTATTCAACGCGGCCCTGCTCATGCAACCAGGCGTGCTCGGGTCCGATGGCGGCGTAGTCGAGGCCGGCGCTGACGGAGTGGGTGAGTTCGATCTGGCCGTCGGCGTTGGCGAGGAGCCAGGTTTTGGTGCCCTGAAGGACACCGAGGCGGCCACCCTGGAAACGGGCGGCGTGTTTTTCCGGGAGGATGCCCTCACCGCCGGCTTCGACGCCGATCATGCGGACGCCTTCGTCGTTGAGGAAGGGGTGGAAGAGGCCCATAGCGTTGCTGCCACCGCCGACACAGGCAACGAGGAGGTCTGGAAGGCGGTTTTCACGGGCGAGGATTTGTTCCCGGGCTTCGACGCCGATGACGCGGTGGAAATCGCGCACCATCATGGGGAAAGGGTGCGAGCCGAGGGCGGAACCGAGGATGTAGTGGGTGGTGTCAACGTTGGTGACCCAATCGCGCATGGCTTCGTTGACGGCTTCTTTGAGGGTGGCCTGGCCGGCGGTGACGGCTACGACTTTGGCGCCGAGGAAACGCATGCGGGCGACGTTGAGGGCCTGGCGCTCCATATCCACTTTGCCCATGTAAATGGTGCAGTCGAAGCCAAACCGGGCACAGACGGTGGCGGTGGCGACGCCGTGCTGGCCGGCACCGGTTTCGGCGATGATGCGCTTTTTGCAAAGGCGGAGCGCTAGCAGGGCTTGGCCGAGGGCGTTGTTGATTTTGTGGGCCCCGGTGTGGAGCAGGTCCTCGCGCTTGAGGTAAACTTTGGCCCCGCCGAGTTTTTCGGTCCAGCGTTCAGCGAGGTAGAGAGGGGTGGGGCGGCCAACATAATCGCCAAGAAGGCGGTCGAGCTCAGCCTGGAAAGTCGGGTCTTTGCGGGCTCGGTCGTAGTGGTCGGCAAGGTCGGTGAGGGCGGCCATGAGGGTCTCTGGCACGAACATGCCTCCGAAACGGCCAAAGTGGCCGTGGGTGTCTGGCATGACGGGGAGGGGCAAGGTGGCGGTGCTCATGGAAGATTTGGACAGAGATTCGAAAGGAACCCCAACCATACACAAACGTGCCTGGAGGCCAAATGGGATTCCGCGAGTTTGATCGGGGAAAAACAAGAGTTCCCTGCAACCCGATGAGAATGCCTTGACCTTTGGATTCGGATTTTGATACGCTTGGGGCAATTCAGTCTGAAAAAAGACGGAGCTTTACGGCCCGCAGGGGGGTCGAGCAGCTCAAACATCAAAGACCCTGCCGACAGGAGTGCATGCCCATGAAAGCTCATCCCTCGCCCACCCGGAGACAGTCGATTTGCTCCCGCGGTTACTCATTAATCGAACTGTTGGTGGTGATTACCATCATCTCCATTCTGGCAACTCTCGCCTTTTCAGCGACCCGTGCCGTCTTGGCTCAGGCCTACAAAGTTGAGACGAAAACCCAGTTGGCCGCCCTGGAAGTCGCCGTGCAGAGCTATTTCACGGAGTACAATCGTCTCCCTGGCCGTGGCACGACTGATGAAACGGTTCGGCTCAATCAGAGCACCGATGTCCTTCAAATACTGCTTGGCGACGCCTCTGGATCAGGTCAAGGAGGTGCACCGGGCATTGTCTTTTTGCAGGCTAAATCCGCTAAAGCAGGTAGAAGTGGCCTGCTCGAACATGGTGATAACTTCCTGTCTTTGCTTGATCACTGGGGCAATCCGTACTTTTTGATCTTGGATCGCGATCGTGACGAGCGTCTGTCCAATCCAGATGCAAACAACGAGGATCGCCGAGTTTCCGACTCAGCTTCCAAAGGACTGCGCACGCGGGTAGCTGCGTTTTCCAGCGGTCCAGATGGAAAACCTGGAACTGGAGACGACATCGTCAGTTGGCGCTAACGACCCAATTTGGTCGATTCTATTCGTGGACAGGGTTGACGACAGGACTGAAATTTGACTATACTCGCTAACAAATCCGGTTTGAGCTGCCTAACAGCCGCCGGGTTTTGTCTTCTCCCCCTTAGCACCCCCTCCAATCGAATCGAATGAAATCCCCTGCCCTCCGTTTCCCCAGTCGCGCTCGGCGCTCCGGCTTTACCCTCATTGAATTGCTGGTCGTGATCGGAATCATCGCCATTCTCGCCTCCCTCGCCTTTCCGGTGACCCAGGCCGTTTTGAACCGAGCCTACAAGCTCAAAGCTCAGGCGATGGTCAAAGATCTGCAAGTTGCCATCAACAATTACCTCACGGAATACAATCGCCTCCCTCAACAAGGCGATACCGAGACACCCACTCCCACGGATGGTGGCTCGCAACTGATTGGTATCTTGATGGGAGAGTCTTCCGGTCAAAACAGCATGAATCCGCGCGGCATCGTTTTCCTGAATGCTAACACGGCCAAGAACAACCGCGGCGGTATCATTGACAACGGAGGAGCCCAGATCTCCCTCGTCGATCAATGGGGCAATCCTTATTACGTGGTGATGGACGGCAACTACGACAACAAAATCGCCAATCCTGATGTCCAAAGCCAAGACCAAACCGTCTCTCAAGGTGCCCCGCCGCAGCTCCGCACCCGGGTCGCTGTTTACTGCATTGGACCAGACGGTCAGCTCAATACCAAAGACGACATCGTCTCCTGGCGCTAATCGCGCTGTCGGTTTCAAGCCAAATCCTTTTGACGCCGGGCTCAGAGCCCGGCGTTCTTTTTATCCCTCAATCAAAACTCATGAAACCTATCGTCACCTTTGCCTGCTTGGTAGCCTGCGTCCTCACTTCCCAAGCCGCTGACTCGGGTCGAAAAACGCTCACTGCCCGTGCCAGTGAGCTGGATCCCAAAGCTCAATCCCATCCAGAGATTGATTTCGTCTTTGAAAAAGACGGCAAACCCCAAGACATCCAGAACGCCTCCGTCAATACCAGCGTGAAGATGCAGGGCAAATTGGTCATCTGGCTTATGGGCCATAGCGATGCCCTTTTTGAACGCCTCAATGGCTACGGCTTGCACGCCATCCAGGTTCATTATGCCAACAAGTGGTTCGGAAAATTGAAGCCGACGGACCGTATGGCGCGCGGTAATGTTCGTCTGGAAGCCGCCATCGGTCGCGATGTGAGTGACCAGATCGACATTCCTCAACCCGACAGCATGATGGAGCGCTCCTACAAGTTCGTAAAATGGCTGGCCAAAGAGCACCCCGCCGGAAAATGGAAGCAATTCCTGACCGCAGACGGCAAAAGCCTGCAGTGGGAAAAGGTGATCATCAGTGGCAGCTCCCACGGCTCAACAACAGCGGCTCGCTTTGCCAAGGAGGTTAAGGTGGATCGAGTGGTGATGTTGTGCGGTCCACGGGACCAGGACCAGGATTGGCAGGGCATCCCATCAGCAACCCCTGCCAACCGCTACTTCGGTTTTTCACATGTCCTTGATGGAGGTTGGTCCGGCGATCACTACTGCAGATCCTGGGAACTACTCGGCATGCATCAGTTTGGTCCGATCATGAATGTGGATGACAACCAACCTCCCTATGCGAATTCACGCCGCCTGATTTCAGCGGCCGATGTCGGCGGAAACGCCGACAAAGCCCACAGCGCGGTAACTCCTAGCAAAAACTCTCCCAAATCTGCCGACGGCACCTTGGCTTATGAACCCGTTTGGAAGTATCTCTACACGCACCCAGTGGAATTGACGGGAGAGCCCGGTGCAATCGATCCCAATTGCCAAAAGGATCATCCTTTGGGCAAATAGAGGCACAGAGGCTGCTCCAAAAACGCCATGGAACTCCGGCAACTGCGCTCGTTCATTGCCGTCGCTGAGGACGGGGTCATTAGCCGTGCAGCCCAGCGTCTGCATTTGACCCAATCGGCTCTAAGCCGCCAAATCAAGGCATTGGAGGAAGATCTGGGAGTCACTCTCCTGGAGCGCAGCGCCCATTCAGTGAAACTCACTCAGGAGGGAGAGGTGCTTCTGAAAGAGGGACGCGGTGTCTTGGAACGCGCGGACGCCGCCGTGACGAAAGTGCGGGCGGCGGGCAAAGCTGTGCTGCTCAGAGTTGGCTACGCCCCCACGTTGACCGCTGGCATCCTACCCCTGGCAATCAGCGCTTTCACTCAGAAGCACCCGCGCGTGCGCGTCGAGTTACTCGATCTCTCCAGCACGGAAATGCGCACCGGCTTGGATCAAGGCTCGCTTGATGTCGTGATGACCGTGAAACCCGCGAAGCTCGATGAGTCGATCCATTGGGAATCGCTGCTTCAGGAAGCTTGGTGTGTAGCGATGAGTCCCAACCACCCTTTGAACGCTAAAAAATCCATTTCGCCTGCCCTTTTGGATGGTGCGCGAATGGTGCTCTTTTCCCAACAAGAGTATCCCGAATACTGGCAGAGGGTGACCTCATGGTTCAAAGGCCACGGTATGAATGCCCTCATCGCCGGGGAGTATGATGGAGCAAACAGCCTAGCCTCTGCGATTGAGGCTGGACTAGGGGTCGCCCTCGTCGTCGAACGCATGGCGTGCTCCTTTCCCCGGCTTTCGTTGAAACCGCTCAAACCGGAACCCGAGCCCGTGTGCATCGCAGCCGGGGTATCAGCCACACGCCGTAGCGACGTGATTCTGCAAGTGTTTGTGGAAGAACTGAAGCGGGCGGCGAAAGAATCGGCCCGCCGATTTTAGCAAGAGTAATCAAACCCGAGTCAGCTGGCGGCGCAGACTCCACTCCAAACTGGCGACCACAAATCCTAGGCTCAGAAAAATGACCACTCCATTGATCCACAATGTGTTGAAGTCAGTGCCAAAGTAGCGCTTCACCGTGCCAAAAAACACATTGGGACCGATGTTATGGCGGTAGTCTTCCCGCTCCATTTCTGCCTTAGTCACCAAATCGAGCACCTTCCGGTTCACATAGATCTCTTCCGCGCTGGTGCCCCGGCGCAGTTCCATCGCACTGGCGATCAAATCACGGTTGAGAGTACCCTCAATCGCAGCTGTGCGTATCCGGTCCAAAAGAACAGCCACCTCCTCACCGCGCTTGCCATACAGCCCGGAAACGGCAGCGAGAGCTTGTTTTGACAAGTCCAACTCTGTCCTTTGCTCCTCCGTGAAAGGAATGCTGGTTGGCAGATTCACCAACTCCTGAATTCGGGCCTCTAACAGATCTTGTGTCCGTGTTAGCGGGTTCATTTTCGCCTGCGAAATCAAGATTCCTTCATAGGTCCACCGCAGTGGCATGAACTGGCAGATAAACGGCACTTTCAGGCGACTCCCTGACTGGTTTTCATCAAGCCCGGCTTTCAGCAGCCACCGTTCGACCGAATAAGCCAAATCGAGGTTTCGATTCATCTCCTCATATTTGATGAGGGCCCCCCCCAAGATAATCTGTGGAATGAGCAGGAGCGGGATGGCGTTGAGTGCTGTGCGAATGTCATTGACCAAAGACGAGATGAGCAGCCCGAGACAAACGCCAGTAAGGGCCGTGGCAAACATCCACCACAGATGGATGAAGAACATGTCTCGAATCTCCAGCAGCCAATTGCCAATCAACAGGTAGATGACACACTGAATCAGAGCAAAGGTGGCCAGAGAAATGATCTTGCCTGAGATGTAGTAGAACGTGCGCAGGTTGTGATTCCTCTCCCGGCTGAGCATGAAACGGTCTCGAATGATCTCGTCAGCACTGTTCGTCAGACCCAAAAACATCGCCACCACGAGACTCATGAAAAGGTAGGTGGGAATGTGGAAAGCTGAAGCAAAGGTGTAGTTGTCCTCTTCGGAGTACTTCAACACACTGGAAATGATGAAAGCCAAAGCCGGTGCTTCCAGTAAGGTCGCCAAGAGGTTCGTTCGATTGCGTAGCTTGCTCAGGAACGCCCGCTTCAAGTGAGTGCCGAATAGGATGCCTTCTTCGCGTAGGCTGTGGGAGGGCGTTCGCGGAGCCTCGCGTGTCCGGGACACCGATTGGCTGTCGTCGCGGGCGGTGCGCAGCAGCGTGAGCGAGCCGCCACCGCCAGTACTGGCGCTGCCATCGGGGGTGTTCGTGAACGACTCCAGCATTGTGTGACTCTGGAACCGATCCCGCCAAAAATTAGGAGGAAACCGCCGTGCCGCCACCAGGTGTCCATCGGCGCTGCGTTCTTGAATGATGTCGCCGCTGATGTCCCGCAGGGGTGTTTCCAGCACGTCAAAAACGAAATCCGGCGTCAGGCTTGCCGGGGCATTTTCCGACGTGTCCGCACTGCCCGTCTCCTCGTTGTAAGCGCGCCAGAAGTAATCCAGCATCTCCTGTGGCGTCCCGAAGAAGACCATCTTGCCGCCTTTATCCAGCAGGAGCGCCTTATCAAACATGTTCAGCAACCGCGAGCTCGGCTGGTGGATTGAGGCAAGCACGATTTTGTTTTTCGCGAGCGAGCGAATGATGTCCAGAACATGTTCCGAGTCCTTGGACGAAAGACCCGAGGTCGGTTCGTCAAAGAGGTACACATCAGAGATCCCGATCATGTCGAGGCCGGCGTTCAGACGCTTGCGCTCGCCGCCGCTGAGATACTTCTGCTGCGGTGTTCCGGACAATCGCAGCCGCAAATCGGCTAACCCCAACTCAGCAAGCTTCGCCTCCACTCGCCGCCGCCGATCCTCGGTGCGCAAGTGGGGGCACCGGATGGCCACCGAGCAATCGAGGTTTTCCTGAACCTTGAGCAGCGGATCGAAAGCGTCCTCCTGGGGGATGTAGGCGATGTAGGGCGCCAAGCTGCCGAGGTTGCCATAGAGCGGCAGGCTGTTCATCAGCACCTCCCCGTTCTTGGGTTTCAATTGCGCGCCGAGAACCCGCAACAGCGTACTTTTTCCACAGCCACTGGGACCCATGACGCAAACCATCTCGCCGCGGCGCGCCTGAAAACTCATCCCATCCAGGGCGGTATTGCGACCATCAAAACGGTGGTAAAGCTCACGCACCTCCAATAACCGCACAACATTTCGTTCCTCTTCAATGATGCGGTCCGCAAAGTGGCAGCGCAGGTACTGACCCTCTCCCAGAGTGATGGTCGCCCCATCCTCCAGCTCCATGCGCTCCCGCACTGGTGCGGCCCCGACGAAAATCGGCCGTGCCGCCCGAAGCACTTCCACAGCCCCATTTTTTTGCGCGTAATTGCACTCGATCCGAAGCAGGATTTCTCCATCGGTATCTTCAGACAAAAGGATGTCGCCCTCTTCAAGTAGTGCGGGGTTGTTAGAGACGAGGTAGGTGTTCCGACTGCCAGGCAAACGGAACTGCCCGCCAAACTCCTGCGCCCGGCGGCGAAGCTCACGCAAAGAAATCTCCACTTCACCCTGTGCAATCAGACTGTCCTCAAGCGACGCCTCAACGATCGTGCCGGCAACCAGCCGCTCTCCATTCAAGGTGGCGTTCGTGTTGCGTAGCGCTTCGACCTTCACCCCAAGACCGAAGCTGACACGCAAATTCGTTCCTCGAACACGTTGCGGTGAAATCTCCGCATCGCCCGCTGACGTCAGGGTCAGATAAAGCTGGGTTCCAGCCAAGGTTTTCTTGGCGTTGAAATAAGAGATCAGGTCGGCGTAATCCAACGTCACGTCTTCCAAAACCAACCGCTCCCCGGGATACAATCGCGAGAATTCTCCCGGTGGTTGACGCCGGCTGCGCACCAGGATGTTCACACTGCCCGTGTTTTTCAGCAGCACCAAGCCCTCAAAGCGAAAAGCCACCACCGAGCATTTTCCTGACAGCGAGCGCAGTAACACATCCCCCGGTTGCTGGGCCGCGATGCGCAGCATTTCCAGAGGCTGACTGCTTTTGGTGCCAAAGTCTTCCTCCAACGGATTGTCTCCGGCATTGAGCTGATAAACGATATCGATCGCCTGGGCCGCGATGCCCAAGTTCGTCATGAACAGGTAAAACTCGACCATCTGCCGCTGGTTCGAGGAGGATCGGGAGATCAGCAGATAGAGTTGCACCCCGAGCAGGATCTTCTGCTCCATGGTCAAACTGCGCCCCAACTCCTTGGCCCGTTGATTTAGGTCTTGGGGCGTTTGTAAGGCTTCGAAATAGCGGCGGCGCAGGTCGGCATAGATGGCCTCAGGATAGTCGTAGCGCAGGTAGCCGAGACTGGAGTCGATTTCCGCTTCATCGACCATGCCATCGAGTTTGCTAAACCCGGCAAAAACCTCGATCAACACTGGCAGCATTTGATTGCCCCCTGTCGGGAGGTGCGTTCCAATCGATCGCGACCCCTTCAATGCCGCCCACCAAGCCGAAGGCTGCTTCAGTAGCTCCAGTGGAGGCAAGGCCCCGCGCACACGACCCCACCAGCCACCCAGACGGGTCGGCATCACCGGGGGTTCTTCGGGCTCAGGACTGTCGGCAGAAACCATGGTTTTGGACAAACATCGGGTCAGCACCAGTCACTACCCGCCCCCGATCATGGCCGCAACCGGGCACTGTGGCAAATGAACAGTCAGCCCGTGGAGGGGGTGCTGAGCACGATTTCGGAATCCACCCACACTTGGCCCCAAATCTGCACCCGTGTGGAGTGGACTGGAACCTCCAAGCGTGGTTCAGTCGCTCGTTTTATGACGCTCGCGCTCCCCCTCGCCATTCTTTGCATAGGCTACGTCGTAATCATCGCTCTATCCGCTTATCTGATTTACAACTGGATGGTCGTTCCTGATTCGAAACGAGGTCCGCGATTTAGGATGTTGCAACGGTTGAACATCCTGGTCATCGCACTGGCCTGCTTGGCAGCTTTGGCGGTCATCACAGGCTATTACCTGAGTGGACGAATCACGTTCGTCGGACTTCCGATCGTGATCCTCTTATTCCTTTCTGCCGGACAACCCAAGCGCTTTGAAAACAGGTAACCGAGGTCAAACGACACTTCTCCTCGTCCAGACGCCAAGATTGGGGAGGCAAAACACAGCGACGAACGGAAAGTTTTGCGCATAATGAAGTGTCAAGCCATTCGAACCCCCTCACGTCATGCTCTCCCCCGATCCTTCCGTCCCTCTTAGCACCAACGTTCACCTACTTCGTTGGGTGCAAAAAATGACCGCTCTCTGCAAGCCCGACCGTGTTCATTGGGTCGACGGCTCCCAGGAGGAATACGACCTTCTCTGCGAACAAATGGTCGCGTCAGGCACTTTCACACGGCTCAACGAAGAAAAATGGCCCGGCTGCTTCCTCGCTCGTTCAGACGCAAGCGATGTGGCCCGTGTCGAAGACCGCACCTACATCTGCAGTGCCTCCAAAGACGGAGCGGGGCCCACCAACAACTGGATGGACCCCTTCGAAATGAAGAAAAAACTGCGCGGTCTTTTCGACGGCTGCATGAAGGGCCGTACCTTGTATGTTTTACCTTATAGCATGGGTCCTTTGGGGTCACCCATGTCTCAGATTGGGGTTCAATTGACTGACTCGGCCTACGCCGTCGTGAACATGCGCATCATGGCGCGCATTGGGAAACCCGTCTTTGAAATCATCGATACCACCGACAAGCGCGTGGTGCCCTGCATGCACACGGTTGGAGCACCACTGGAACCCGGCCAAAAAGACGTGCCCTGGCCCTGCAACACAGAAAAATACATCGTTCACTTCCCTGAGTCCCGTGAGATTTGGAGCTATGGCTCCGGCTATGGAGGCAACGCGCTCCTGGGTAAAAAATGCTTCGCCCTGCGCATCGCATCCGCTATGGCCCGCGATGAAGGTTGGATGGCTGAGCACATGCTGATCCTGGGTGTCGAAAATCCGGAAGGCCAAAAGACCTATGTCGCCGCCGCCTTTCCTTCCGCTTGTGGCAAAACCAACTTTGCCATGTTGATTCCGCCCAAGCATTTCGCTCAAAAGGGATGGAAAATCTGGACCGTGGGAGACGATATTGCCTGGCTCAAGCCCGGACCGGATGGCCGCCTTTACGCCATCAATCCGGAAGCAGGCTTCTTTGGCGTGGCTCCTGGAACCAGCGACAAAACCAACCCGAATGCGATGAAGTCGCTTCGCAAAAACACCATTTTCACCAACGTCGCACTGACGCCGGACGGTGGCGTTTGGTGGGAAGGCATGACCGATGAGCCGCCCGCCCACGCTATCGATTGGCAAGGCAACGCCTGGACGCCAGAAATCGCCAAAGCCACGGGTGCCAAGTCATCGCACCCGAACTCCCGTTTCACCGCTCCTGCCTCGCAATGCCCGACGATTGACCCAGACTGGGAAAAACCCGAAGGCGTGCCAATTGCGGCCATCATTTTCGGCGGGCGTCGTGCCACCACCATGCCGCTTGTCTTCCAGGCCTTCAACTGGACCAGCGGCGTCTATGCCGGCGCCACCATGGGCTCTGAAATGACTGCTGCGGCCGCAGGCACGATCGGCAAAGTGCGCCGTGACCCGATGGCCATGCTGCCTTTCTGTGGCTACAACATGGGCGACTACTTCCGCCACTGGATTTACATGCAGCGCACCCTGACCGAAAC
>JAIYDW010000246.1 GCA_027487315.1 Verrucomicrobiaceae bacterium
CAGGAAAGGTAGCTGTTGTCCGGGGCCATGCCTGACCAGCAACCGGTGACCGTGGGCATGAAGCTATTGGATTGAGGTGCGAAGAGGTATTGACCGCCATGAGGCCAAGGAGCCTGACCACTTGCGCGGTGACCATCAGCGGAGAGTTGGGTATTGTCGGGAGAGATTTCGGTTTGGTCCCAAACGGTTTCGATTTGAGAGGGGGTATCGAGGGGGAAGCGGACGAGTTTTTTGGCGGCCCAGGAGGTGCGGTGGGTGGGCGGGACGTCTTGGGCAGCGTAGACCCAGAATTTTTGGTTGGTTGGGTCGCGCCAGATGTCGAGAGCGTAGCCGATGGCGAGTTCTTTTGGAGCCGTGCCCTGCCAATCGGTGATCATGATGGTCATATCGAAGACTTTGGTGTCTTCCTTTTCTTTGGGGCGAGTGACGATCTTGCGCGTGTAGAGGATGGATTGGCCGTCCGGAGTGATGAGAGGGCGGGAGTAGTTGCTTTTTTGGGACAGGATGATGCGGACACCTTTGCCGTCCCGAGTATCGAGGCCTTGGAGTTGGTGGCTGGCACCGTTGCAGAAGGGGTCGGGAGTGTTGGTGCCGATGTGGTGCGACCAGACGGCTTTGGTGTGAGCACCGGTGAGCGCTTCGACCCGGAGAGAGAGGGCATCGGTGGGCTGAGTTGCTAGCAGCGACTGTGGTGTTTCGGGAGTGCTGGTGTTTTGAACCGTTGCATCTTTGCACGACGACAAGAAGATGCCGCTAACCCATGCTAGAGGAATTAGGAAATGGCGGTAGCAGTTGAGAGACATGGTTGCCGGAGGATAGAGAGAAACGGAGGGGGCTCAAGAATGGTCTCAACGGGTGATATCAGACGCACAAAAAAAACCGCTTTCCCAACGAGTGGGAAGGCGGTTCGAAGTGAAGGAGGGAGGACCTTAGGACCTCATTCAAGCCTTCGCCAACAGGTAGAGACTACTTTTTGGCGGTTTCGCAAGAAGTGCAGGTGGCACACTCTTTTTTAGCTTTGCTGGCGTCGCATGTTTTGCAACTGGAGCAGGAAGCGAGGGAGAGGGCTGCTGCGGCGAGGGCGAGGGTCAGGAAGCGATTCATAAAAGGAAGGAATGGTTGGTTGGTGAGGAGAAAAGAAAAAGGGCCTGGGATCGACCCAGGCCCCAAGATCTTACTTGTAGGACTTTGTGCCCATGTCCACCATTGGTGGTGGTGGGGTTTGCTTCTTGGAAGCGCAGGAGGTAAAGCCAGCGGCAAGAACGACAGCTGTGAGGAGCAGTAGGGTGGTTTTCATATTTGTGGATCTATCTTTGTTAGGGTTCGTGTCTGTGTGGCACTACCGCCAGGATGACTGGTTGAAACCAGTCGGACGGATGGGGATTCGTAGACAATAATTTCGTAAATGCAAACAATCTCATGCGTTTTCAGCAAAGAATCGCAAAAACTGCAATTGAATCGAAAGGCTGACACAAGGTTTCCGCAGTTAGTGCCAGGCATTTTGGCATTGATTGCGGCCATAGCCGCGGTTCCAACGCGCGCCGCCGCAGTTGTTGCGGTTGTAATGGTTACAGTCTCGGTCATTGTCTGCGAGAGCGAAACCAATAAGGCCGGCAGCAGCCACGCCGAGCAGTGCGGCACCTGGATCAACGACTTGCTGGGGGCGGCCATAGGCATCATACGCAGTGGTGCAACTGGCTCCGGTGGCAAGGATAAGGGAAATGGCGATGGCACGAATCAATGATGGGCTCATGCTCAATCTGACGGGAGGTGAAGCCTGAGTATTCAGAGCACTTCAAGCTGAATTTTGCGAGTGGGTTGGAACCTGCGCCGGATCGAATTGAGGAATTTGGGGTCAGAACAATCCTTTGATGCTGGCGATGAGAGAGCCTCCAAGGTAGACGTAGATGGTGCAGATGACGAGCTCACCCAACGCGACGGCCGCAAGGAAGGGGAGGATCCGCACTCGGAGGGTGCCGGCGACGTAGCAAATGGCGTCTGTGGGAACGGCTGGAAAAAACGACCAGAGGAGGACGAAAAAACTGCCGCTGGGGTGGTTCAGTTTTTCGCGGATATGGGCGAGCTTTTGAGGCTTGAAATGCTGATCGATCTGCCAAACCGGCGATAGAAGATAGATCAGGGCGCTTGAGAGAACGATGCAGATAACGGAACCGATCAGGACCCAATGCGGGTGCTCAGGAAAGAGGAGGGTGCCCGCCAAGACAAACGGGGTGCTTGGAAGCAAGGTGAAGCCGCGGAGGCAGGAGATGCCCAAGTAGGCGGCCCAGATCCAGTGGGGATAACGAGATAGAACGTGAGCCAGGTGCTCGGCGGTGAACCACTCCGGGTGGGTCAAAAAGGTGCCCAAGGCGATCAAAATGACGCACGCCCAAATGATGCGAACAAGGTGCTTGAGGTTCATCTAGCAGGTCTCAGATTGTTTTGGGCAAGGAAGGGGAAATGAGTGTGCGCAGAAAGTGGGTGTTCGCAACGAAACATCGAAAGGTGCGTGTGGACGGGTCTATTGGACTCAATGTTCTTGGGTCTGGAGCCAGTCGAGTCGGCGTTGGAGTTTGGCTTGGCGATCCGCGTTTGGATTTGGGTATAGGATGGGATACCATGAGATCATCACAACGGCTCGAGCGATGAGGCATTGGTGAAGGTAGTCGGGATTGAATTGGCCTCCGGCTTGAGTGTAAGCGGATAGGATTTGATCAACGGTATCGTGGTCCTCGTCGAGGATTTGGGCATTCCAGATGATGGAGGCAAGGTCCCACTCGATCGGACCGGAGAAGGTGTCTTCCCAATCGGTCCATAGCAGGCCATCCGTGGTTTGCATGAGATTGCCGATGTGGGCATCTCCGTGAAGTGGTTGATGGGGTGCCGTGTGGAGGATATCGATCGCTTGAGTCAATTGGCGGACGAGGCGATCCCGAGTACTCTTGGGGAAGAGATCGCGTGTCTTCAGTATGGATAGGCTTTCGGTGAGGATGGCGAGTGTCGGCAGCGGGCTTGAGAAGGATTGGAGGAGGTGGTGGCACTGGCGAAGCGTGCGACCGATTTCGGATGGGAAGGGTTGGGTATTGGTAGAGGTGACGAATTGCCAAAAGTTCATCGGGTAACCAAGGTGCTCGTGGGGTCCCGGTGGAAGGCCTGGGTGTAGCGGGATGATGGGGGCCCCGCTCTGAGTGAGGTGGAGAGCGATGGCGTTTTCTCTGGCAAACCATTCGGTTCCTTGGCGGGGACCATCAACGTCTTGAACCACACGAGCCACGAGAGAGTCGGTCAGTCTCAGGACGAGTGTGCTGCCGTTTTGGAGGATGTCGCATCGGTCGGGAGAGATGCCATGGGCGATGGCCATTTCTTTGGCGGCACGGATGGGGAGTTCGATCGAGGGCATGGGGCTGAAGCTATTCAACGGGGTCGCACGCTTTGATGTTGGCGACTGAATCATTGATTGACCAGCGAACACGCCATCCGGCGATTTCAGTCGCGTATTCACGTCCTTCATCGGCGTGGTAGGCGGGTTGAGGCTGGAGGGCGATGGATTGTTCGATGATGCGGCGGTCCTGGTCGGAGGGGGGCATTGAACAGTGCCAAGAGATGGGGATTCGGATGGGTTCGGCAGTAGCGAAACCGCTGCTAGCATCAGGAAGCGAATCTGCGTAACCGATGTAGGGTTTGATGTCGAGGATGGGGGTGCCGTCGACAAGATCGACTCCTGAAACTACCAAGCGAGGAGCGGTATCGCCTTCGAGCTCGACGCGTTCCAGTTTGACGACGCTGAGGCCGAGGCGGTTGGGGCGGAAGGGGGAGCGGGTGGCGAAGACACCTTTTTGTTCGTTGCCGCCGAGGCGGGGAGGGCGCACAGTTAAGTTGGCGGGATCTTCCGGGACGAGGTGAAATTGAGTAATGAGCCAGAGATGACTGAAGGCTTCGATGCCACGAACGGCTTCGAGGCGGCGGAAGGGGGGCTCGAAATCAATGAAGCCCCAGGCATCTGGCGCTAGACCGGACTGTCGAGGTACGCCGAACTTGGAGGTGTAGCAGGTCCGTATTCTGGCGAGAACGTTCGAGGTGATCATGGGGCAACAAGGGGGAACCCGTGGAGGTCGGAGTGTTGGAAGCGAGGGGAAATGGAGACAGGCTACCAGTGCATTCCGACGTGCGGATTGATTGATTTGTTGGGTTAGCAGACCAGGCTCCAAGTCATTTCGATGCCCAAGCCGAGGGGAAGAGGGGTGGTGGGGCCGGCGGGTGTTTCCAGGATGCGGCTTTGGGAGGGGATTTTGGACATTTGGAATTCCTGCTGGGAAGGAGGGAAGCCGTAAAAGGCTGGGCCATTGAGGCTGAGGAAGCGTTTGAAGAGTGACAGGCCCTCGCTGGTGCTGAGGTCAACGCCAGCTTCCTCGAAAGCCATCGCATAGAGTTGCGGTGCACAACCGCCGGTGAAGCAACCGGCGGCGCAACCGCAGGCTGTTGCTTTTGTGGTGTGCGGCGCGCTGTCCGTGCCGGCGAAGAATTTGGATTGCCCTGTTCTTGTCACTTCGTTTCGCAACGCAGCACGATCCTCTGAAAATTTTACCACAGGCAGGCAATAGAGATGATACTTCAATCCCTGAATGAGGTGGCCGATTGTGTAGAGCAAGTGTTGTGGGGTGATGGTGGCACCGACATGGTCGGGTGCTGTGGCGACAAACTCTGCTGCAGTGCGCGTGGTGATGTGCTCACACACAATGCGAAGATTTGGGTGGGCTGCGATGAGACGAGGCATTCGTTCTTGGTAGAACCGAGTTTCGGCATTCTGCTGGGCATCCAGGTAGTCAGGTCCGCTGAGTGCGTGTTGCTCGCCATGAATGCAGAGAATGATTCCGTGCTCTTCCATAGCGGAGAGGACCTCGCCGCCAATGAGATCATCCATGGGCATGCCGTGCTCTGAGTTTGTGGTGCCATGGGGCGGGTAATATTTGCAGGCACGCACCAGGCCGGAGGAAGCGCCTTCCTGAATCATGGCCGAGGTGGTTTGGCGGGTGAGGTAGAGAGGGACGATGAGTTGCTCAAAGGCATCCGCCCCTGCGGCTCGGAGTTCGTTGGAATAGGATTCGATGGACCAACTGTCTGTCTGTGCGGAGCCGATGACCCGTGAGACCGGGGGTTGAGTGTTGGGCATGGCGAGGGCGCCAGCGCAGCCCATTGCCTTGTGGGCCGCCACATAGGCGGGCATTGCGGGACCTTGACGAAAGTGCGTGTGGAGGTCGAACCAGCGGGGGAGAGTGATTGTCATGGATTTCTTGTAACCCGAACGGCCATGGGATCAATGCTCAGGTGCGGGTTTTGAGTTGATCCCGAAAGGCGAAGTTGGAAGTGGCCCCGGGGTCAGGGAGGAAAAACACTTTGTTCTGAGCTGCGTTTGTGACTTGCCAAGCGTTGATTGATTTGGTCTTGGGTCTCAGCTTAGGGGCGTTTAAGAAATACGGCCGCTCCGGCATTCAATACCTGTTGGATTTCATCTCGCACGAGGTTGGCTTGTTCTTCGGTCGTGTCTCGCTCCAGCAAACAGGTTTCATGGCCGTCTTTATGAACTGCCCAGACATAGTAGTGTGTCGCCACGTTGCCATCGTAGCGCCAACGGAAGGGGCGCACCTCAACCTTGCGGATGGTGTCTGTGGCGAACTCGGAGGGGCGTCGCCAGGGCAGGGGGCCGTGGCTTATGGTGATGCGCTGGGGCGTGGCTTCCAGACGAGTCACATTCAGCAGTCGCCGGATCACGACGTATGAGAAAACCAGGCCGACGATGCCAAACACCACCACCACCAGTTGAATCGGATCATTCCAGGGCAAGTCATGCAGTTTGAAGAACAAGCCAATGGGAATTGCTGCTGCCACCACGCCCAACGGCAGTAGGCCCCAGGAGGCCATGTTCCGCCAACTGATTGAAACGGTCGTGGTGGCCCCGCTGCGCTCCAGGGACAAACCTGCGGGCAGGGGTCGTGCGACGGGGGCGGGATTCATGCGGAACTTTACCCCTATTGTAAGTGATCTGGCAACTGACCGTCCTGAGAAATCCTTCTCTGAGGTTCCAAGTGAATTGATCGACAGAAGAATGGGGACAGGAGAATGATGGCCATTCAGATTCTTCTGTCGAATCTCAGCGGGATTTTTTGGGGCAGTCCTCAGGGGCTCGGCTCGTTTCTATGGACGTTTTTTGTCTCATTGTCCTGCCTTACGGCGGACGCGCTTGGGCTTCTCGGGGGCCAAGGTCATTTGTGGTGTGACCTTGATGCCCATGCGTTTGTAGTAGTCGAGCATCTTCTCGGTGGCCACTCGACTGGCTTCGAGGCCGAGGCGCACCATCTCCGATATTTCACGCTGAGGCGCTTCTTGAAGGCTGTTGGAGGTGAGCATCATGTGGAGTTGTTCGAGCGTGTTTGTGCCGCTATCGGCTATCCGTTTGTGCGGCGGTTCGACATTGTCCCATAATACCCATTCATCTGCAAGGGGCAGGTAGTCCTCCAGGAAATGCTGGCGGCTACGTTCATAGCGGCGACGGACATCGTCCTCCGGCACGTGATGTCCGCCCAAGCGCACCCGCAGGGCCACACGTGCGACTGCCTGAGTGGCAGAACCGATGACGATGTAATGCAGCAGGATGCGGTACCCTTGCGCTTTTGCTTCTCGGATGAGGGCAACTTGGGCTCTGCCGCTGAGCGTGCTTTCCAGCGCAAAGCTGGACTTCGCCGCGATGAGCGAACGAGCCTCCTCCAGCACCAGTCGCCCCGCCTTGAACGCACTGAGTGTGGGATCAAGCGGCGAGAGTCCGCGCGCAAGTTCGTCAGCATTCAAAAAACGCATCAAGCCCAGCCTTGGCAGCAATTCGCGTGCGAGCGTGGTTTTTCCTGCGCCGTTGCAGCCACCGAGAATGCAGAGGGTAGGGGTCATGGGATTCCTTAGCGCGGAGAAGTGCTTCTTCGCAAGGCGTAATCCGCCGCGAAGGAACAGCCACGAGAGCGAAAAGAATTTTGTCAGCCAGTTGCAACCTGACCCCGCTCTACCCTAGCTCCGCTTCCCTAGACGCTTGAGCTTTTCGCCGACGCGGACGATAGCATCGATCGCGGGCTTGAGTTCACAGCCGATCTCGGTGAGCGAGTATTCGACTGTTGGAGGTGAGGTGGGCAGTTCGTGTCGATCGACCACGCCGATCTCGACGAGGTGGCGCAGGCGCTGGGTGAGCATTTTGGCCGAGACGCCCACCAGATCGTTCTTCAGCTCGGTGAAGCGACGAGGTCCGCCGCTGAGATACCAGATGATGTTCGGTGTCCAAGCACCTCCGAGAAAGCTCATGCAGAGTTTCAGCGGACAGGCGGGTGGTGGTGGACTGACTTTGCTTTTACGGCGAGGGACCATGGCAAGGGGCGTGGTGGTTACTGATTGGATACCGGATTCAGCGCCATCTGCAAGGCTGGTGGTTTACAAAAGTAACCGGGATAGCACAATCCTGGCCTCATCCTATGAATATCCTCGAAGCCATCGAAACCCGTCGTTCCATCAAGCACTATGATCCCGCCCACGTCATGCCGCAGGCAGAGGTGGACAAACTGCTGGAGCTTGCTCGGCTCGCTCCGTCATCCTTCAATATGCAGAACTATCGGTTCGTGCTGGTTCGCGATCCAGAGCTGCGCAAACAGATCCGCGCTGTGGCCTGGGATCAGGCACAGGTGACCGATGCTTCACTGCTCGTCGTCATGTGCGCGGACCTGAAGGCGCATGAGCATCAGCCAGAGCGTTACTGGAGTCATGCGCCGCAACCTGTGCAGGACATTCTGGTGCCTGCGTTGAAAGGCTTCTATGCAGGAAAGGATCAGCTCATCCGCGATGAGGCGATGCGTTCCACCGCACTGGGCGGCATGACGTTGATGCTGGCGGCGAGAGGACTTGGCTACGAGACCTGCCCGATGGTGGGATTCGACCCTGAGGCGGTTTCGGAAATCATCCGTCTGCCCGGCGACCATGCGATCAGCTTCATGATCGCAATTGGTAAAAGCTTGCAGGAGCCATGGCCGCGCGGGGATCGCCTCGATTCGAGCGAAACGGTGATCATGGACCAGTTCCCCGTCTGAGCATGAATGCGTTCACCTCCCGGCTCGGCATCGAGCATCCCATCATTCAGGGACCGTTCGGCGGTGGATTGTCGTCCGTGAAGCTTGCAGCGGCGGTGTCGAATGCGGGCGGACTCGGTTCCTTCGGAGCGCATCATCTGTCTCCAACGCAGATGCAGGAGGTGATTCGCGATCTGAAAACGGCCACCGCGAAGCCCTTCAACATGAATCTGTGGGTCTCGCGACATGATCCAGGTGCGGAGATAATGACAGCCGCGCATCATGAGGTCGGAATGCGACAGTTTGGGGCAATCTATGAACGTCTCGGTATCGAAGCGCCACCCATGGAGCCACCGGACGATTTCAGTTTTGAGCAGCAGGTGGAGGTCATTCTCGACCTGCGACCTGCGGTGTTTAGCTTTGTGTTTGGCATACCGGATGCCGAGATTCTTCGCGAGTGCACTCGACGCGGCATTGTGACTGCAGGAACCGCCACGACTCAGGAAGAAGCTGCCGCGCTTGATGAGGCAGGCGTGGACATGATCGTTGCGACCGGTTCGGAGGCCGGTGGACATCGCCCGAGCTTTCTGAGGTCCGCCGAGCAATCTCTCACGGGCACGCTGGCGCTCGTGCCGCAGGTGCGAAACATCACCCGCAAGCCAGTGATTGCTGCGGGGGGCATTGCGGAGATCTGCGGCATTCGGGCGGCCTTCCAACTGGGCGCGGATGCGGTTCAGATCGGGACCGCTTTTCTCGCCTGCGAAGAATCGAACTGCCCGCCACCGCACCGCGAGGCCTTGTTCACCCCTTCAGCGGCTCGCACACAGCTCAGCCGTCGCTTCACCGGGAGGCTCGCTCGCTTCATGAGCACTGCTTTGCTGGATGAACTTGAGAACAGTTCCTCTCCCGCCTTGCCCTTCCCGCTGCAAGCCGCCTTCAACCATCCTGTGAAGACAGAAGGTGTTCGGCTTGGCAACTCGTCTCTCCTGCCACTCTACGCCGGACAAGCCGCACCGCTCATCCGGCATCGCAAGGCGTCGGAGTTGATGCTTGAGTTAGTCGCAGGACTGCGCTGATTCAGGACGCATTGTAGGATGAGCAGCGGAGCAGGCGGGGATCGATTTAAGATGAAGAGCCTCCGCCTTTCGTCGGATTGTTCCGGGCTTTCCCAAGTGCTTTCATGGGTCTCATGAATCAACCTTTCTTCCGCTCTGTCGTCCTGACCTTCGCCATCGCTTTCTCCGGTCCCGCCATTGGTCAAGCCCAGGAAACCTCAGCTCAAGCCAGCCTGAGTGTTCAAGGCCGCCCCACGGTTTACAAAAGCGTGGTGGCCCTGCGCGGGAAATGCTTCAATGAGTCGCGCGTCATCGTGATCGCGACCGAGAAGCCGCTGACGGCCAAACAATATGAGCAAGTGGTGAAGGCGAATGCAGAAGAGACCCAGACGCTGGAAGGCTATGTCTCCTACATCAAAGCCTCCTTCAAGGAAGACGGTACTCTGCGTTACCTCGTGGGTGATGGCGGTGGCGCGGTCTTTTCCAAGAAGAACGAGGCTTCCCAAACCATCCTCCAGGGCAAGGCCACGGTCACCGGTGACCATGTGAAAGGCGAAGTGACCCTCAATGAGCCAGGCGAGTACTCCAAGGTGGCCAAAATCGTCTTTGACCTGCCGATCCTCACCCAAGCCCCCGCGGCCAAGTAACCCGCCAAACCGCCGGAGGAGGAATCGCGGAAGGGCAGGGATTGGGGGAACTGCCGCCGCGATGCTGGGTGTTGAGAAAAGCCCAAGTTCCAGCGTTTCATACTTTGCACCGACACCCTCCTCGTGATGCCGACCAAGAGCCGAAGAAAAACGGAAAAGACCGAGCAACCGCAGCCCGTCACGGCGCTGCGAAACATGGGGCCGCGCTGCGCCGGATGGCTGGCCCAAATTGGCATCGCCACGGCGGAAGACCTGCGCCGCGTGGGGGCCGCGACGGCTTATCGAGAACTCGTTCGCCAAGGCATCGTGCGCCCGCATCGAATGCTGCTCTACGCCCTCGGCGGAGCCGTCTTGGACGTCGATTGTCTCAAACTGTCCCGCTTTCAGAAACGAGAACTCGAAGCCGAAGCCGAACTCTGAGAGCCAGAGGGAGGCGGGCGGACTCAGTCAGGCCACGGATTTGAACCCCAGAGACACGGAGCACACTGAGGAGAAAGTCTCTGTGTGCTCCGTGCCTCTGTGGTGAATCTCTCTTGTGGCCGCGGAGGGGAGATGAAGAGCCGGAGCGAGAGCCAGAAGGGGGAGCGTCTCATCCGCGGTGCATCCACGTCGGGCCTCGCGTCCGAGGAGCCGCCGGGACGCCCAGGAAACGGCTGGAGGGGGCTTTCGGGGCTCGATTCAGGCTCCGCAGCCCCGCGGGAGCATGCACAAGAAAAGACATATACTCTCCAGCAAGTTGAATGACGTTCCGGCGCGTAGTTTTTGCATAAGGCGAATGCCCTAGCGACAAAAGGATGCGTTTGTGGTGACTCTCCTGGTGTACTTTCTGTCTCAGCAACGCTCAAAAGACTTGGAAGCGCAAGATTCCCCCAGCACCCTTAAAGCTAACGATGGACAACCTATTACCGCATTGGAAGGAGGCGATCAATGGTGCACGACAGCGCTCCAGATTGCCAGAATATCACAGGAAGTTTGAGCCTCTTGCGAAAGGGCCAAGTGTGCGAGCAGCATTTTTCACTGAGATGGCCGCTTTGATCTCGGATTTAGGCTTGTCGAATCCGCACGAAAAATCTGCACTCAGTGTCGAGCCTACACACCCACTACTATCCAGGGATATGGCGAAAGCATTCAACGACCTTGGATTGCATTCGAGGCTTGGTGCGACGTATTCTAAAAACAAGCTTTCGCTGTTGTCCCTGCGAATGCTAGACAGATATGCCCCGAGTGCGACCACAGAATATCTGCTCAGCGGCCCATTTCGCGCACCGCTTTGTCTCTTGGATCCTCTCTACGGATTCGTTTTCATTTCGCTGAATGGAAAGATTAGCAATCATTGTTTGGCCATCGACATATGGTCATCACATCTCTCGTCGATGCCTGTAGAACTTGCGGCCACGTTTTGGAAAAATCGCGCAGACAACATGTTGTCTGGCGGGGCATTTGCCGGTCGATTGCTATTCCGGGACATCATTCCCAGCGAAAGCGATCCCCTAAAACTGGCAATCGCACCTGAGCTTGTGGTCGACTCCGAGCGGCAATTGCTGGACTTAGTAGATCGACTTCATTCCTCCGCCACCAAGCTTCCAGGCGTACAGCTTTGGTTTCGAGGACAAAGTCAGGACTACCTTACACCAGACCGATTGCAGATCGCGATAAAAGGAATTGCTCCTTACTCCAACATCCGGGAATCAGATCTGACTCCTTCTCTTTACAGGAAGTATGACGACACGTTGGACAATTTACAGCATTACGAACAAATGATTCTCGAACTAGCCGAATGGGTTCATGGCGCAAAACAACTGATTCCCTCAGGCAAGCAGAATGCACACAAGGCACCAATTGGGGTCGCGAGAACTAATCAACAAGGAATCACTTCTTACCAGCGTGGGCTGCTCTTGCAACAGTATGGCGCTCCTTCTGCATATCTCGATGTAACCAGCGACCCCCTAATTGCGGCTTGGTTTGCGACGCACAAGTGTGAAATGCTCAGCCCCGGCATGATGACTTTTCAGGAATACGCGTGGAATAATCCAAGTCCAGAATGCTGGCCGACGGTCTATGTCTTCCCGCTTGTTGATGGACTTCATCCTATAATGAAGCTAGAGGCAATTATGGCAGGCAGCAATGCCCTGAGACCATCTCGACAAAAGTGTGGTTTGCTTGGCGGAGCTGGCAATCTTGCGCGCAACTATTGTGCCCGATATCTTGGCTTGAAGATTCGTCTTCGACCTGGTTTCAAGCTGTCTAACAAAATCGGCGCGAACCACCTTTTCCCGCCGTCTTCTGAAGACGGGGCACTTCGTTCTCTCAAAGACCTTGGACTCGGCGAACGAAGCAAACGGCTCCCGCTGACTGAGTTGGCTATGCCGTGAATTAGCGAGGCTGGCTGTGGCTACACCTTCAGTTCGCGGTCGCAGCAGTTCAGACACATGTGCCTATGGCCGAGTTTCAGATCAATTATGACCTTTTAATGAAGCCTGTATCCACCACATGGTGTTTTTTGTCGCGAGTCTATCTGCTGCCAATTCGCATGTTTATGCCTTCACGACTGATCGCTCCATGCGAAACATGGAGCGATGTGGATGCACGGCGGCTCTTGCAACGTTTTTGAGCGATGGATTCTGTAAAGCTCGCGCAATTCGCGCCTTCGTTTCGCTATTTGCTCTCCATCCGCAGATTACTTTGGATATTGCTGTTGGAGGAACATCCACCAAATAAAGCGGCCAGTTGTTCGGATCGATTTCGCCAAGTTTGGGGAACTCAACAAATGTGCCGCCATCGGGGAGTGGAGATTTTTTTCCAAAGGATATGGATTTCCGATATTCTTCTTCGTATGCCCAATCGGTGCTTTTGGTGACAAACAATTCGACACCACCTCCATTCCAACCATCGGGCTCCTTCTTCAACAAAGGGCGTTGATCGGAGTATATGACTTTCTGCAACCCCAAATCGAAAAATGAATCGTTGCCCCTGAACTCTATAACGAACCCTCTGTGTTCACTTGCATAATGGGACCACATTAAAATATTGTCCCATTTTGCGCTCAGGCAGAGCACGCCGGTTATTCCACTAATGCGGATCTGCACTTCCTCGCATAGTCTCTGATGCCAGTTCTTCGCAGATTCCTCCTTTTCCCACTTTTCGAACTTTTTAAGTTCATCTCGCTCAAATGCGCGGCGTGCCTTGCGGTCCCAATGCGGATTCTCGATTAAGGTGCCTACCATCTTTGCAATGAGTTGCCTGCGTGCCGTATTGAAGTCCGTTTGAAGTTCTGTTCCTGGCAGACATTCGAATATATCATTGAATACCGCTGGCTGCGAAAAACGCACCTTCAGGTTCTCCAAGATATCGACCCGTTCTGGCGGACAATACTTACACAAAAACGCTGGCCGCTCAGCATCGTAAGCACGGCGTGCCGAGTGCTCGTCTTGCTGTCCGCTCATGGCTTTATTGCGAGATTGCCTCCCGATGAACCTCTAATTCACGCTTTCGCGTAAACCTCCGCCCCTGCTTCCACAAACTCCTTCGACTTCTCTTCCATCCCGCGCTGGAGGGCTTCTTCTTCGGAGATGGCTTGTTCGGCGGCGTATTTGCGGACGTCTTCGGTGATCTTCATGGAGCAGAAGTGGGGGCCGCACATGGAGCAGAAGTGGGCGGATTTGGCTCCGTCCTGCGGCAGTGTCTCGTCGTGGTATTCGCGGGCGGTGATGGGGTCGAGGGAGAGGTTGAACTGGTCTTCCCAGCGGAACTCGAATCTGGCTTTGCTGAGCGCGTTGTCGCGGTATTGGGCACCGGGGTGGCCTTTGGCGAGGTCGGCGGCGTGGGCGGCGAGTTTGTAGGTGATGACGCCGGCTTTGACGTCTTCTTTGTTGGGGAGGCCGAGGTGTTCCTTCGGCGTGACGTAGCAGAGCATGGCGCAGCCATACCAGCCGATCATGGCGGCGCCGATGCCGCTGGTGATGTGGTCGTAGCCGGGAGCGATGTCGGTGGTGAGAGGCCCGAGGGTGTAGAAGGGGGCCTCGTGGCACCACTCGAGTTGCTTGGCCATGTTTTCCTCGATCATGTGCATGGGGACGTGGCCGGGGCCTTCGTTCATGACCTGGACGCCTTTGGCCCAGGCGCGTTTGGTGAGCTCGCC
>JAIYDW010000111.1 GCA_027487315.1 Verrucomicrobiaceae bacterium
AAGCAACAAGCAACGACACCAAACTGATCCCAACAACTGCAAACAATTTATTCTTCATGGCCCTTCTCTTTTAGTCGGTTTGTCAATCGATAGCAAGTCAGGACTCAGGATGCTTCCTCCTCCGACCTAGTCCCCTCATCAACAATCGACCCATCATTAGACTCCGCCATCACAGCGCCGCCATCGACTTCATCGACCAACTCCTCCTCCTCCGCATCAGAAATGACCGTCGTCACATCCTGAATCAGTTCATCCTTCTTGAGATCCATCAGCTTCACACCCTGCGCCACCCGACCCGTCTCCCGGATCGCTTTGTCGCCTCCCACCCGAATGCGCACATTCTGACCCTTGCTGGTGATCAACATCAGCTCGTCATCCTCATGCACCGCAATCGCCGCCACCACCTTGCCCGTCTTATCAGTGATCGACATCGTCTTCACTCCTTTGCCACCCCGATTGATCAATCGATAATCCTCAAACGGTGTCCGCTTGCCCAGTCCCTTCTCAGAAACCACCAGCAATTGCGTCCCGGGCTCCACCGCCGTCAACGCCACCAGACTATCACCTTCATCCAAGCGAATCCCACGCACCCCAGCTGCCCCGCGTCCCATAGCCCGAATGTCCGTCTCCACGCAGCGCAAACACATGCCCTCGCGGGTCGCAAAGCAGATCTCACTATTACCGTTCGTCAGCACCACATCCACCAGGTCATTCCCGTCTTCAATGTTGATCGCAATGATCCCGTCCTTCCGGTAATTCTTAAACGCTTCCAAAGCCGTCTTCTTCACCGTCCCATCCTTCGTCGCAAACAAGACAAACTTGTCCGGACTCCACATCGCCTCATCCTCAACCCCCTGAGCCTCCAGGCGCAGCACGCTGTTGATCTTCTCCTCGGGCTTCAAATTCAGCACATTCTTGATGCTCCGCCCGCGACCCGTCCTCGGCGCCTCAGGCAACTGATACACCCGCTCCACATAGACCCGACCCGTGTTCGTGAAGAACAAAATGAAGTCATGCATGTTCGCGCTGAACAGCGTCTCAACGAAGTCGTTCTTATCTTCCTTCGTCGCCGCCTCCCGCGCCTCCATTCCCTTCAATCCCTTGCCCCCGCGACCTTGCAGTCGATACTCACTCGTCAAGGTCCGCTTCACATACCCGAAGTGCGTCAGCGTCACAATATTAGCATCGTTCGGAATCAGATCGATCGTCTCAATCCCGCCGCCGGTCGCATCAATCCGCGTCAATCGACCATTGCCATACTTAGCCTTGATCGCCTTCAACTCATCTTTGATGATCGTCAGCACCCGATGCTCATTCGCCAGGATATCGATCAAATCCGTGATCGTCGCCAACAACTCATCGTAGTCCGCCTTGATCTTGTCCCGCTCCATCCCCGTGAGTTGATACAACCTCAACTCCAGGATCTGATCCACCTGCGTGTCCGTGAACACATAACGATCCCCCTGAATGCTTGGCTGCCCGCGAATCAAAATCCCTAGCCCCTCCGCCGTCGCTGTCGTGAAGTGGTAAGCCTTCAAACGCTCCCGCGCCTCATCCCGATTCCGACTGTCCCGAATGATCCGGATGAAATCATCCAAATGCCCCAGCGCCAGCAAATAAGCCTCCAGTTTCTCCGCCTGCAACTCCGCCTTATTCAAGAGGAATCGCGTCCGCCGAATCACCACTTCCCGGCGATGCTCAATGTAACATCCAATCGCATCCTTGATGCTCAACACCCGAGGACGCCCGCCATCAATCGCCAGCATGTGGATGCTGAAGCTGCTCTCCAACGCCGTGAACTTGTAAAGGTTGTTCAGCACCACCTGGGGCCGCGCATCCCGCTTCAAATCCACCACCACCCGTGAGTTCTCATCCGACTCATCACGCACCGCGACAATGTCCGTGATGATCTTCTCATTCGCCAACTCCGCAATCCGCTTCACCAACTCCGCCCGGTTCACGTTATACGGAATCTCCGTGATAATGATCTGCTCGCGACCATTCGTCTCCGTGATCTCCGCCTGACCCCGTACTCGCACACTGCCGTGTCCCGTCTCCATGTACTCCCGAATCCCGTCCACTCCGTGAATCACACAACCCGTCGGAAAGTCCGGCCCTTTAATTAACTGCCTCAACTCCGCCACCGTGATCTGCGGATTGTCCACCTGCGCGCAGACCCCATCCACAATCTCACCCAAATTATGCGGCGGCATGTTCGTCGCCATCCCCACCGCAATCCCCGTTCCACCGTTCACCAGCAAATTCGGAAACGCCGCAGGAAACACAGTCGGCTCCGTCAAACGCTCGTCATAGTTCGGAACAAAATCCACCGTGTCCTTCTCCATGTCGGACATCAAAGTCCCACCCAGCGGCGTCATCCGCGCTTCCGTATAACGCATGGCGGCCGGCGGGTCACCTTCCACCGATCCAAAGTTCCCCTGCGGATCAATCAGCGTCTCCCGCATCGCCCACGGCTGCCCCATGTGCACCAGCGTCGGATAAATCACCGCCTCACCGTGCGGGTGATAGTTCCCCGAAGTATCACCACAAATCTTCGCGCACTTCATCTGCTTCTTCGGCGGATAAAGCCCCAGCTCATGCATCGCATACAAGATCCGCCGTTGAGACGGCTTCAACCCATCCCGCACATCCGGCAGGGCACGGGAAATGATGACGGACATCGAATAGTCCAAAAACGAATTCTTGACCTCCTCAGCGACGGAGATCGGACGGGTATTGGATTCTTGCATTGACGAAAAAGAAAAAGGCTAAAACAAAAGAACTGACTTCAACAGCAGCTAATCAAACATCCAGGTTCCGCACATTCAGCGCATTCTCCTCAATGAAGTGCTTCCGGGGCTCCACGATCTCGCCCATCAGAATCGTGAACATGTCCTCCGCCTCCTTGGAGTTCGTTTCATCCAACCGAATCTGCAGAAGCGTCCGCTTCGTCGGATCCATCGTCGTATCAAACAACTGCTTCGCATTCATTTCCCCCAGACCCTTGAACCGCTTGATCTCCATCCCGCGTTTCCCGATTTCCATCACCTTGTCCAGGATCCCCGGAATGCTAAACACCGGATGCACCTTCGCATTGTCGCCTTCACCCTCGATCACCTCAAACAACGGCTTGTCCTGGCTACTGAAATGATCCACGTGCAGCCCCAAGTCATCCAACTGCTGAAACCGCCGCTTCATCCCGTGCGCCTCATGTATTTCGATCAATCGCGCCCGGCGATGCGCCTTCGGCACCGGCGCCCCATTGCCCTCAGGATCCACGTCGGGCTTGCCAAACAAATGCAAATCATTGTTCTCACGAGCAAACGCCGCCAACTGCTCGTTGCCTAAAATGTACTCGATGTTCACTTCGTTCCCCGAGCGCACCGTCACCAGATAATGCGGCAACGCTCCCGTCACCGGATCCCGCCCCTGCAAGTAGGCTTCAAAATCCCCTCCATGTCGGCGAATGATGTCCGCAAACCGCGCCACCGGCACCAACTGCTCCAGAATCGCCTTCAGACGGTCGTCAGCCAAAATGCTACCATCCGCATTGTTCCTCAGCCGAATCTCACCCGATCCCATCTCAAGCAACATCGCCTCCATCTCCGCGTCACTCTGCACATACTCCTCTCGCTTCTTCCGCGTCACCTGATACAGCGGCGGCTGCGCTACATAAATGTGGCCCCGCTTCACCAACTCCGGCATCTGCCGATAGAAAAACGTCAGCAGCAAGGTCCGAATGTGACTCCCATCAACGTCCGCATCGGTCATGATCACAATCTTGTGATAGCGCAGCTTGTCGATATTGAAATTCCCCTCAATGATCTCCCCTCCCGAGTCCCGGTCTGTGCTGCCCCCAATCCCCGTGCCAATCGCCGTGATCATCGTCTGCACTTCCTTGTTCTGCAGCACCTTTTC
>JAIYDW010000031.1 GCA_027487315.1 Verrucomicrobiaceae bacterium
AACGCGCATCAAGGGCGTCTCGAAAGCTGCTGCCAAGAGTTTGTTCCAACCATGGGGTTTCAGGGGGCAAGAGTCCTTGCGAGGAAGTCGTATTATGTGACTTCATGCTAGTTCTTCGACATGTCTTCCTAATCGCCTTTTTCTCTTCCACGCTTCTGGCAGAGGACTTGGAGGTGCGCCCAGCTCAGGCCATGGGCCTTTTGAAAACTCAGTGCATGAGCTGCCACAATGCAGAGAAAAAGAAAGGCGGGTTGTCACTGGATACGCGTGACCTTGCGCTGAAGGGAGGTGAAAGCGGAGCGGCGCTGAAAGCGGGCGATTCCGCACGTAGCCCGCTCATTACCGTGCTGACCGATGCTGGTGACGCGCACATGCCGCCAAAGAAACAAATGGCGGAAAAGCATATCAATCTCCTCAAGGCCTGGGTGGATGCTGGAGCGGCCTGGGATGAGGCGGCTCTGAAAAAATTCGGAGAACTCACACCCAGTGACAAATTGGGCTCATTGCCAACCAATCATGCGCCAGCAACCACGCTTGCGCTGAGCGTGAATGGTCAATATCTGGCAGCAGGAGTAGGCAATCAGGTGATTGTCCGTGATGTTAGTGCCAAGGACAGTCCGGTGGTGGCATCGCTCAAAGCACCTCAGGATGTGATTCAGTCGCTGGCCTGGAGCCATGATGGCACGCGATTAGCCGTGGGCGGTTATCGTTCGGTATGGGTCTGGAATCCGTCCGATTGGTCAAAGCCAGCTTACACGCTCACCTCACGGCTCGAAGGTCGAGTTACCGGACTGATCTTTCTTTTCGACAACACCACGCTGATCGTCGCTGACGGAGCTACGAGTGTGCGAGGCCTACTGCACCGCTGGAAGCTCGGTGAAACGAAACCAGCTCAGACCCTTGAGGCCCATTCAGACAATGTGCTGAGCCTTGCGATCAGTAAAGACGGACAAAAAATCGCTTCGGGTGGCGCAGATAACTTGGCCAAGGTCTGGGAATCCGCCACTTTCAAAGAGGTGGCTAAAATCGAGGGGCATGTAGGCCACATCACGGCCCTGGCATTCACTGCGGACGGCCAATGGCTAGCTACTGGCAGTGCGGATAAAGATCTCAAGGTGTGGGAAATCACCAGCAAGGAAATGCTGATGGTGTTAGGAGGGCAATCGGCCGGTGTGAATGCGGTGCTGTGGTCCCCTGATTCTACCAGCCTCAGTTACCTCACCGAAAAAGGCAGTGTGCATCGGGTGACGGAATTGAAAAAGCATGATGGCATCAGGCTGGCCTTCACTTCTGGCAAAGAGAAAAAAATCGCCACACTCGAAGGTGTGCCGAATGCTGCTGTGATGAACGCGAATGGCACAATCATCTACACAGCGCTTGATAGTAGCAAGATCGTTCAGCTCGATGAGAAGGCGAACGTAACGGAGTTGAAAAGCGACAAGCCTGCCTCGGCTCCGGCCCAGCCGCCAGTGCTCTCATATACGAAGGACATCCTTCCCATCCTCAGTAAGGCAGGCTGTAATCTTGGTTCCTGCCATGCAAAAGCGAGCGGGCAGGCTGGCTTCAAGCTTTCGATCTTTGCCTTTGATCCGAAGACAGATTTCATGGAGGTCGTCAATGATTCACGTGGTCGCCGTGTCTTTCCTGCGATGCCTGAGGACAGCCTCATTTTACAAAAAGCAACGGTTCGCGTTCAGCACGAAGGAGGGCAGCGCTTTGAGCCGGATTCTGAATCAGCAAAAACCATCGCAGACTGGATTCGCCAAGGCATGCCTTTTGAGACGCCGAACCAGCCTGCACTGACCGGCATTGAGGTTACGCCAAAAGAGAAGACTTATCACAAGAGTGAGGAGCAGGTGCTGAAGGTCACTGCTGCCTACAGCGACGGCTCCACGCGCGATGTGACAGCGCTGACGGATTACATTTCCTCTGAAAAAGCGATCGCGACCGTCGATGAAACCGGTACCATCAAAACGAATACGGAAAGCGGCGAGACGGTCATCGTGGCCCGTTACATGGGTCAGGTGGGCATTTCGCGTGTGGCAGTGCCGGCTGAAAAGCTATTCCCCGCCGAGAACTATGCGAAGCTCACAGTGCGTAACGAGATCGACAAACTCGTCTATGCCCGCCTACAGAAGCTGGGTCATCTGCCCAGTGACACTTGCAGTGACGCCGAATTCCTGCGTCGCAGTACCCTGGATGCTATCGGCATGTTGCCGACCGTGGAAGAGTCACGCAACTTCATCGCGGACAAAAACCCGAAGAAGCATGAGCAATGGATTGAGAAGCTGCTGCAACGCCCCGAATGGGCGGATCACTGGGCCATCAAGTGGGGTGATCTCATCCGTCCGAATCCCTCGCGTGTGGGCGTAAAGCCGGTGTATTTGCTCGATCAATGGATTCGGCAAAGCTTCCGTGAGAACAAGCCTTGGAATCGTTTTGCCACTGAGCTTCTCACGGCGGAAGGCAACACGCACAAGAACGGCCCTGTCGCCATCTGGCGTGACAAGCGCGAGCCCATCGACGCCGCAACGTTCATCGGACAAATTTTCCTTGGCGTGCGTCTGGAGTGTGCCAAGTGCCATCATCACCCGACCGAGAAGTGGGATCAAATCGACTACTATCAGATGGCGGCATTCTTTACCCAGATGAAACGGAAGGGCCAGGGCATCTCCGCTCCGATCAGTGGTGAACCCGAGCATTGGTGGTTCTCTCCGGGAGCTGCCAGCATCGAGCATCCAGTGACCAAAACAGCGCTGAAGCCACGTCCACCCGCCGACAAGGAAATCCCCATCGCCGAAACGCAAGATCCACGTGCCGTGCTGGCTGATTGGATGACGAACCCAAAGAACCCTTACTTTGCGCAAGCCGTGGTGAACCGGACCTGGTCCAGCTTCATGGGGCGCGGCATTGTTGATCCTGTGGATGACTTCCGCGCCTCCAACCCGCCTAGCAACGGCCCCCTGCTTGAATGGCTGGCACAGGATTTTGTGAAGCACGGCTATGATTTGAAGCATCTCATGCGCACCATCATGCGGTCGCATATCTATCGTCTCAGCAGCCTGCCGAATGAGACCAACATCGCCGATCTGAAGAACTACAGCCGCAGCTACCGCCGTCGTCTTCCCGCCGAAACTCTTCTTGATGCTGTTTGTGCGGTCACTGAGATCAAAGAACCCTTCTCCGGCATGGTACCCGATGCCTTGGCCAAGCAAACCTGGAATCACAAGCTCGAAAGCCAGTTCATGGATGCCTTTGGCCGTCCCAACGCCAGCTCTGAGTGCCCCTGCGAGCGCGATGCAAAACCCAGCGTGGTGCAAGCCCTGCATCTGATGAATTCAACTCGGCTACAGACCATGCTCACCGACAGCAAAGGCCGTGTGTCCAGGCTGGCCAAAAGCACCCTCACGCCAACGCAGATATTGGAAGAACTGTACCTCGCTTGTTACTCACGCCTGCCGACGACAGAAGAGCTTGCCATAGCGGGCAAGGCCTTGGATGTCGATTTGGCAAACCGTCAGTCAGCCATCGAAGATGTTTTGTGGAGCCTGCTGAACTCGGCGGAGTTTGTGTTCAATCATTGAACCTGCTTTTTCCGCGCTTTCGAAAGAATGCGTTTCTGTCCCCGTAATTTGCCCATCTGTTTCCGCAACGAATGTCTCGTTTTTCCCACAACTGCGCCGGCCACATGCGCCGCGATTTTTTGAAGCTTGGTCTTACCGCCGCTGGTGGTGGTCTTGGTTTCACGGATCTGCTGCGCGCGCGCGCGATGGCAGCCTCGGCTCCGCAGCCTTCACTGGGACGGCCAGTGAACTGCATCCTGGTGTGGCTGGATGGCGGACCTTCGCATTATGAGATGTTTGATCCGAAGCCAGATGCACCCAGCGAGATTCGTGGTGAATTCGGCACGATCCCGACAAGCGTGCCAGGCGTGCGCTTCTCCGAGTGCGTCCCGCATCTGGCCAAAGCGGCAGACAAGTTCACCGTGCTGCGCAGCGTGACACACAAAGATCCAAACCATGGCGGCGGTAATCACTACATGATGACAGGTGCGCCGACACCCGTGCCAGTGGGCTGCGGTGCATTTGTGACTTTTCATCCATCCTTCGGCAGCGTGGTGAGTTACAAGCGCGGTGTGCAGAACGGTCTGCCTGCCTACATGACGCTGCCAAGCATCACCCGCAGTGGAGGACCGAATTTTCTCGGTGCTGAGCATGCTCCTTTCGTCGCTGGTGGCGATCCGAACTCCAAAGGCTTCAAAGTACGTGACGTGGTGCTGCCTTCCGATATATCTGATGCACGCGGTCTAGCCCGTCGCGAGTTGCGCCACTCGCTGGATCGGATGAAGCGGCTCAATGATGCGGTGGCAGAAGACCCAGCCGTAAGTTTCGATACTTTCTACGGTCAGGCAGTCGATTTGATCGCCTCGAAGCCAGCCCAGGAAGCTTTTGATATTTCACGTGAAGATGACAAGACCCGCGATCTTTACGGTCGCAATGATGTGGGCCAGCGCATGCTACTAGCGCGTCGTCTTGTGGAAGTCGGCGTTCCGTTTGTGACCGTGAATTACGGTGGCTGGGATCATCACCGCGAGCTGTTCAAGACCTGCAAAGGCGAGTTCATGCAGAAGTTTGATCAAGGCATGGCCGGACTGATCACCGACCTCGACCGTCGTGGTCTGCTAGAAAGCACACTCGTCGTCGGGCTCGGAGAATTTGGCCGCACGCCGAAGATCAACAAGGACGGTGGTCGCGATCACTGGCCGGGGGCGATGAATATTCTCTTCGCAGGCGCGGGAGTGCCACGCGGCGGCATCGTTGGTGCCACCGATCCCAAGGGTTACTACGCCAGCGAAAACATCTATTCACCGGAGGACTTTGCCACCACGCTTTACACGAAGCTGGGCATTGATCCGCATCAAGTCCTGAATACCAGCTCTGGTCGTCCCGTGCAGCTCATCAACGGGGGCAAGCCTATTCGCGAGCTGTTTGCGTGATGCGTGCGCTTTTCATGATGCTGCTAGGCTGCTGTGGTGCCGCCCAAGCAGCTCCTCCCAGTTTTGAATCCATCTTCCCAGCGGGTGGAAAGGTGGGCACTCAAGTCGAGGTCAAAGTGGCTGGGAAAGGCCTGGAGAAAAACTCACCTCAAGCCTGGTCGAGTGATCCTAAGCTAACCATCGTCACCGGCAAAAAACCGAATCTATTTCAGCTCGGAATTTCAGCTGATGCAGCACCGGGTCCACGCTTGCTGCGTTTTTTTACCAGTGAAGGTGCCTCCGCTCCACGCATCATCGAAGTCGGTCGATTCGAAGAGCTGATGGAAACAGAACCGAACGATACCCTCGTAACGGCTAAAGCCAACCCTGCAAAAATGAATGTGACCATCAACGGCGTGCTTGAAAAAGCAGGCGATGTTGACACGCATGCGTTTCCTGTAAAGAAGGGCCAAAGAATCATTCTCGATTTGCACGGTTACGGCATCGGATCGGCGATGGATCCAGCCATGCGGCTTTTGAACGAGCAGGGGGTGGAAATTGAGGCTGGGCACGACACCCACAACCTCGATCCACGCATCGAGCACACGCCCACGGCTAACGGCACTTTGTTTGTTCAAATTTTTGCCTTCTCACATCCTCCAGCCGCTGATGTGGCCTTTAAGGGTAGCGCCCATCATGTTTATCGTCTCACAGTCACCGATGAGCCCAGAAAAACATCCCAGCTCAACGAGCCCAAGACGATCTCCGTCCCGACTGTCCTAACCGGTTGCATTGCCAAGGCTCGTGAAGAGGATGTTTTTAGCTTCACGGCCAAAAAAGGTCACGATTTGCAAATCACTGTGCGCGCTCAGGCCATCCGCAGCCCCCTTGATGCCATACTGCGCATTGAAGACGCTGACGGCAAGACGCTGCAGCAAGCAGACGATGGGGCTAAAGAAAACCTCGACCCGGCACTGCACTGGAAAGCGCCAAAGGATGGTGAGTTCAAGTTTGTGATCGCTGATCGCTTTCATCAGGGGAGTGCTGATCATCTTTATGAATTTTCAGTGAAGGCTTTTGCCCCGTCTCTAACGGGGACACTCGACACACATGTCTATCGTTTGGAGGCCGGTAAAAACGTCGAAGTCAAACTGACCGTTAAAGTCGATGGTAAGTTCACGAGCAAAATTCAAGCGCGCGCCGTGAACCTACCGGCAGGAGTCATCGCCGAGTCTGTCGATGTTCCGGCGAAGGGTGGTGAGGTGAAACTCACGCTGAAAGCGGCGACCGATGCCGCCGCAAGCCAAGCTCCGTTTGCAGTTGAGATCGTCACCAGTGAACCGCCTGAAGCCGCACAGGTTGTGTTAGCCAGTTATGTGATTCCTTTCACCGAACCGCGAGGCGATTTGCTCATCATGTCAGACACCCATCCTTGGCTCACCGTGGTGGAGAAAAAGTGAAGTGCAGCAGGCTCTATCGGTTGTTGTCGCCTGATGGGGGCGTTGATCTGGGGTGATTGCGGGGTTTGCGGGAAATGGGAATTGAGGAGTAACGTTCTTCTTTCAATTCGGACTTCCCCCGCCGCCGTGGATGGCCTATACAATCGCCCAACTAGCTACTCCCCATGAAGACGATCCTCGCGTTGCTCATTTTATTGTGCGTTCAACTGGTTCGTGCTGAGGATAGTCCAGTTGCTCAGGCTAAGGAGCGTGCTAGGCGGCAGTTTGAATCTGGGTTGGAGGTGATTCGAGGCATTTATCGACGCAGTATCTCGGACCTCATTGGCTCGGGCACTCGCGTTGAGCTGTATCTCTTGGACTGGTCTTTTGGAGAGGAGAAACGCCCCAACAAGTCTGTCGGATCATTCGAGATTGCGCCTTACTCGAAGTCTACAGGCATCTTGGCTACTCACGCTTGCACGGAAGCCGAGCGGAATGAACTTCTGCCGCTTCTCTCCACTGCGATTGCTGGCCTTTCACATCAGGGTGGGATGGGCTGTCACTACCCGATTCACGGAGTGCGTATATGGATCGGCTCAGAGATAGTCTTCGAGACGAGCATTTGCTGGTATTGCGGTAATTTCATGATGGACTATGGGCGCGGCCAAGGCTGGGAGAACCATACGGATGGCTTCGGAGCATTGAAGCCCGTCCTGCATCGACTGATGCCGATTCCAGAGGACGAAGTGAAGCGATTCCGACGAGAACACCAATGAAAACCATCGGCCAAACAAGTGTGATAACGGAAGCAGGGAAAGGCTTGAATGGCATTTGCCGTGTTATGGATTCCGCTCGCTCGTCGTCGCCTGTTCCGAGCCGTTTGGCGACTCGGGGCCTGCATTGATGAAAACGATCCCACCATCAAGAATTTCGATTATGGCCTCTCTAGGGACCGCAGTATGATGTTGCCCATGAAACGAATCCTTTTGAATGAATTTGGCTGGAAGCTTGCACGCAATCTCTTCCGAGGGCGTCTCAAGTTGACGCGTCAGTGCCAATGGGTTGCGGTGCTTGTGTTTATCGGATTTCTGACTGGCACCGGGCATTCGCTCGGCGCGGAGGCAGGCGATGTGTCACCGGAGGAACGGGAGCGCGGAATGAAGCTCGCCGGGGGAGATCTGAGTGTGGCAACCAATGAGATGGAGCGATTCTATGCTCTGGGAAGCGCCGCGCGGAATGTATTGCGGGAGGGGAAAGTCGAAGAGGCTGAGGCGCTCGCTACGGAACTGGCGCGATTGGCTCCGAAATACGAGCAAGACTGGAATCATGGCAACGCGATTGCCGATTCAAATGAAGTGCTTGGGCAAATAGCCTTCTCCAAAGGTGATGTCGGGGAAGCCAAAAAGCATCTGCTCGCATCGGCTGACAGCAAGGGTTCGCCACAATTGAACTCCTTCGGTCCCCGTTTTGTCCTGGCTCGCGCACTGGCTGAGAAAGGCGAGCGTGAGACTGTGATCGCTTATCTGGATTCCGTGGCCCGCTTTTGGGCGAACCCGGAGGAGCGAACCGAACCCAATTCCAAGCGCCTTGCGAGCGAGAACCTCAAGGAGCTGGAGTCCTGGAAAGAGCAACTCCGCGCCGGGAAGGTTCCTGACCATCCCAAATGGCGGTAGTCCATGATTGCGAGATGGAATCCAACACTGCCGAACAAGACGTGGCTACCACCAGGCTGCCCACTGCGAGTTGAAAGCGTGATGACAATTCAATCATCAACCCTGAAACTGGAGCGCGCCCTCAGGCAGCCTGTGGCAGCACTCTGACGGTGTGCCAAGATTATGCGTGTTCTTATCAGCGGGGGTCCAGGGGCGGGGTGTACTTCCACGGCTGAGCTTATTGGAGCTGAGTTTGGGGTGCCGGTGTTTGACTCTGATGCCTTTTTTCATAAGCCCACTGATCCGCCATTCCAGGAGCCGTATTCGGCTGACGAAAGACGGCAACGGCTTGCAGTTGCTTTAGGCGCCGCATCCGACTGGATCTTGAGTGGATCGATCGCTACTTGGGGCGTCGATTTGCCGGTCGTTCCTTTTGGGGTCTTTCTTGATCCTCCGAAGGAGGAGCGGTTGCGTCGACTGGGAGTCAGAGAACGTGAGCGCTTTGGCAGCAGGATCGACGTTGGCGGTGACCTTCACCTGGAGAACAAAGACTTTATCGAGTGGGCCTCTGGCTACGAAGAGGGTTCAGGGCGGGGACGTAACCGAAGCACTGACCACGCTTTCCTGGTGGGACAGTGCGATTGTTGCCTTGAGATCCGTCGTGACTTGAGTTTGGATGAGGTTGTTGCGGAGATTCGGGATTTTCTTTCGAATCGGAGAAGCGGGGCAAGACCGTGATGCTTGCCTGAATGATTCATCCTCAACCCGGAGTCGAAGTCTTGCCGCCGGTCTGGCGTAGAAGGGCTCGGCTTTGATTGGGCTCAGAACTTCCGACTATGAATCGCACCGTATCCCTCACTGCCATTGCCTCCCTGATCGTTGGTGGCTTGGCGGGCCACCTTGTGACGCGATTGTGGAAGCTTGATTCATTCGAGGACAGCGCGAAGGTCTTGCAGGAATCCCTTCCGGCCAGGCAGCCATTCAGCATAGAATCCACAGCCCCTTTACACTCAATGGAAAAAGTCACTGGCATTGGAGGTTTCTTCTTTCGCGTTAAGAATTCAAACGCCCTCAACGAGTGGTATGAGCAGCATTTTGGGGTCCGACAAGTTGGGGAGAGAGATGAGGATGGATCGTGGTGGCAGGATGCTGGACCGACGGTATTTGCGGCAGAATCTGAGGAGGATCAAGCTGGGGGGCCGGAGTATGCCTGGCGAATCAATTTCCGAGTGAGAGATTTGGATGCGATGGTGGCACAGCTTCGTGCGGCGGGTCAGAGCGTGGAGGTGGATGCGACACTTTACCCGAATGGTCGTTTCGCGCATCTTCGTGATCCTGAGGGGAATCGAATCGAACTCTGGGAACCGGCTGGAGCTGACTTGGTGCGACCACCTGAACCCTAGCGAAAGGACGAGGCGAACGAGACGGTGGTGCACCTTGACGTTACTTGTATAGCAACCCAACTAATCGAGTATGATTTACTATCTTCTGACGGCTGCTTGGATCGTCACCACCGTGATCAGTTGGATTTATGAGAACCGGAAGGTTCCGATTGTGACTGGGGTGCTTGGGCTTGCGACTCAGATCGCCATTTGGGGGTTTCACCTTGGGTTTGTCGGAACGGCGATCCTGGGGGTGCTCACTCTTGTTGCGATGTTCTCGGTGCCGGAGGTGTTTCTTGGAGGGGAGTAATGAGGGGCCTGGACTCGACGTGGAAGTCTGCTGGGGCTGGGTGTGAGATGGGAAGGGGCGCTGGAGCAGGGGGGAAGAGGAGAAGTGGGCGGGATGCAATCCCGCCCTCCGGTGGGGGGTGTTTTGGTTGGGAGTGGATTTCGGGCTTGCTTGTTTGGTATTGGATTCGGTAGCTTGGATAAATCCCTGCGGTTTGTGCCGTATTGGGTGGTTCCAACCTGACCTGGATTGATTTTTACCATGAAACGAAACGCTGCTTTTTTGCTGTTGGCTTTGGCCTTGTCTCACTCCGCTGTGGCGGAACAACCGGCACCTGCGCAACCGGGTGGGAAGCTGCCGGGGAAGGTGGCGATTCAGTTGGTGAAGGTGGCGGATGATTTGGTGGATCCGGTGGCGGTGGCGGCGTCGCCCGATGGGACGGGGCGGTTGTTTGTGTGCGAGCGTCCGGGGGTGGTGCAGGTGATTGGGGCGGATGGGAAGAAGGGCAAGCGGCCGTTTTTGGACATTAAGGACAAGACGTTGAGTTCGTTCCTGGAGGAGGGGCTGCTGAGCATGACTTTCCACCCGAAGTTCAAAGAGAACGGGAAGTTTTATGTGTGCTACTCGGACCTGTGGTTCAACGGGGCGTCGATGATCACGGAGTACACGGTTTCGAAGAAGGATCCGAATCGCGCGGATCCGGACAGTGCGAAGGTGATCATGCAGATTGATTTTCCGTATTGCAATCACCACGGGGGCCAGATTGCGTTCGGGCCGGATGGGTATCTTTACATTGGAGTGGGTGACGGGGGATGGGAAGGCGATGTGATCAGTGCGGGTCAGGATTTGCACACGTGGCTGGGCAAGATGCTGCGCATCGATGTGGAGAACACGACGCCGGATCGGGCGTACTCGATTCCGAAGGACAATCCGTTCATTACGCCGCTGCAACAGATGACGCTGTTTGGGGTGTCGGAGCTGCAGTTTTCGCAGACGCATCCGAAGGCGAAGCCGGAGATTTGGGCGTATGGGCTGCGGAATCCGTGGACGTTTTCGTTTGATTCGAAGACGGGGGACATGTTCATCGCGGACATTGGTCAGAACCACTGGGAAGAGATCAATATGCAGCCTGCAGGGAGCAAGGGCGGGGAGAACTATGGGTGGAAGTTCATGTGCGGCAGTAAGGTGTTTCCGCAGATCGAGGTGAAGAATGCGGATGGGACGACGACTTACAAGGACGGTGAAGGTACGGCGCGGGTGGGGATTTTGCCGATTGCGGAGTATAGCCACGTGGATCAGGGGATTTGCGTGATCAATGTGGGGGTGTATCGGGGAGCGGCGTATCCGAGCCTGGATGGGGTGTATTTCTGCGCGGACTGGGGGACGGGCAAGATTTGGGGGATGAAGCAGGTGGAAGGGAAGTGGCAGATGGAGGAAATGCTGGATTTGGACACGCCACTGCGGCCGACGGGGTCGGGGCAGGATGAGCAGGGGAATCTGTATATCACGCATGCGTCGGCGAACTACGGGGGTCCGGTGGATCCGTATACGAGTGAGCGTGGGGCGTTGTGGAAGGTGGTGGCGGCGGATAAGGTGCCGGAAGGGGCTGTGACGGCGCCGTTGCAGGCGAAGTGAGGGGGGGTGATTGCGGATTGCGGATTTGGGATTGCGGAATGGGGTGAAGTGGAATCTCTGCGGTGAACTTGGCTTTTGCGGGTGTTTCTTTTGCACCGCGGAGATTGGCTGGCCGCAGAGAGTTGGGTGAGGGGGGAGTGGTGGAGGGCAGGTGGATTTGGGCCTGCTCTTCTGGAGGGAGGGGGACACGCCTGGGACAGGCGTGGTACTTTTTGGTTGATTTGGGGCGGCTCTTGGATTTTGCCGTGCTTCATGACACACTGAAGTGTGGTCAACTTACTTGGGGGGCGGTTTTGATGGGTTGATTTTTTGGAGGGGTTGAATAGGGGTGGGGGTGGTTCGATTTATTCCTTTTTGCACGGTTGTTTTTGGCCTTTGGGTATCCGGTCTTGCGGCGCAGGACACGGGGCCGGGGAAGGATGATCCGGCGATTCCGAAGGATCAGGATACGATTGTGCGGTTGCAGGCGTTTTTGGATCGGAAGCTGTTTGGGCCGGGGAAGGTGGATGGGGCGATTGGGGAGTTCACGTATAAGGCGGTGGTGAACTACAATTATGCGACGGGGGGTGAGGATCACTATGACTGGGAGCGGGTGATTCGGGCGGCGGAGGAGGCGGTGCCGGTGGTGTATGCGGCGTTCAAGATCACGGAGGATTTGATGCCGCATGTGAATGCGGAGCTGCCAACGAAGCCGGAGGAGCAGGAGGCGCACAAGTACATGGCTTACCGCAGTTTGTTGGAGCTAGCGGCGGAGCGGTATCACACGGATGAGACGTTCATTGAGAAGCTGAATCCGGGGAAGAACCTCAATAACTTGAAGGTGGGCGATGTCTTGACGGTGCCGAATGTGCTGCCGTTCCGGATTGAGAATGTGGCGAAGTACAAGGGTTACAAGGAGGAGGCGGGGCTGAGCGGGCACACGATCGTGGTGGATACGACGGAGCGGATGGCGGCGGTTTACGACAAGGAGGAGGCGATGCTGGCGGCGTTTCCGATCACGCCGGGGAAACCGCAGTTTATTCCAATCGGGGACTGGAAGATTGTGAGCATGATGACGACGCCGAACTTTCGGTATGACAAGAAGTTCCTGGAGGAGGGGACGCGGGGGGATCAGGCGTATCAGATTCCGCCGGGGCCGAACAGTCCGGTGGGGATCATTTGGTGCGGGATCAGCAAAAGCGGGATCGGCCTGCACGGGACGGCGAGTCCGCGGACGATTGGGCGGTCGCAGAGTGCGGGGTGTGTGCGATTGGCGAACTGGGATGCGATTCGGCTGCCGGAGTTGGTGCGGCCGGGGGCGCGGGTGATTGTGAGGTGATGGGGGGGAAGATTGCGGATTTTGGAATGCGGATTGCGGATTGTGGGCGCAGGATTTGGGTTTATTGGCGGTATTCGGAAAGGGCTCGGGGCATCCAGGCTTCTAGGGCTGTGATGCGGGTGGAGTCGAGGGGGTGGGTGCTGAGGAATTCGGCGGAGCGATCGGATGCGGAGGAGGAGGCGGCGAAGTTTTGCCAGAGTTTGATGCTTTCTCTGGGGTCGTAACCGGCGCGGGCCATGTAGAGGGCGCCGAGTTTGTCGGCTTCGAGTTCCTGGCGGCGGGAGAAGCGGAGCATGCCGAGGCCTGCGACGGCACCGGCTCCGGTGGTGGCGGCGACACTGGCGATGTCGTCATCGCCGAGGAGGAGGCCGATGCCTGCGACGACGGCGGAGGAGACCATGCCGACGCTCATTTCTTCGCCGCTATGACCGGCGACGACGTGGGCGAGTTCGTGGCCGACGACGGCGGCGAGTTGGGCGTCGGTGCGGGCGACTTGGAAGATGCCGGTGTTGACGCCGACTTTGCCGCCGGGGAGGGCGAAGGCGTTGGGGGTGTTGTTTTCGAAGAGGACGAATTCCCAGTGGGCGTTTGGGATTGGGACGTGGCCTTTGAGGCGTTGGGCGACGCGGTTGAGGGTGGCGCGTTGGGTGCTGTTTTGGGAGATGCGTTTGCGGGACTTCATGCGCTCGAACTTGGCGAGGCCCATTTCATTGAGTTCGGCGTTGGGGATGAAGTTGAGGGACTGGCGTCCGATGTCGGGGACGGTGGTGCAGGCGTAGAGGGCGAGGGCGGTGGCGAGGCTCAGGGGCAGGTGGAGGCGCAGGGAGGAGCGTGGCATGGCGAACGGGCGTTGTGCGACACTATGGTGCGCGATTTGATGCGCTCGTCCACTGTTTGCACGTGGAGAGCGGGCCCGGCAGGCGGGAGGATTTTGCTGTCAGGGCTACCTGCTTTTTACAGGCACTCGGCGATTTGGACGGCGTTGAGGGCGGCGCCTTTGAGGAGTTGGTCGCCGACGACCCAGAAGGCGAGGCCGTTGTCGAGGGCGCAATCCATGCGGAGGCGGCCGACGGCGCAGTTGTCCTTGCCTGCGATGTTGAGGGGCAGGGGATACTGCTTATTGGCGGGGTCGTCGATGATGTCGAGGCCGGGGGCTTGGGCGAGGATTTCGCGAGCGGCGGCGACGGTGACGGGCTTGTCGAATTCGGCGCTGACGGCGACGCTGTGGGCGCGGAAGACGGGGACGCGGACGCAGGTGACGCTGGCGCGGAGGTCCGGGTGGTGCATGATTTTGCGGCCTTCGTTTTCGAGCTTCATTTCCTCTTTGGTGTAACCGGAGTCGAGGAAGGAGTCGACGTGGGGGAGGACGTTGAAGGCGATCTGGTGAGGGTAGACCTGGACTTCGGAGGCTGGGAGTTTGGCGTCATCCCAAGCGGTGCGGCCGCCGGTGGCCCAGGCGTGGGATTGGCGGGCGAGTTCTTCGATGGCCTGGGCGCCAGTGCCGGAGACGGCCTGGTAGCTGGAGGCCCAGACGCGCTTGACGCCGAAGGCTTGGTGCAGGGGGTAGAGGGCCATCAGGGTGATGGCGGTGGTGCAGTTGGGGTTGGCGATGATGCCCTGGTGGGTTTTGACATCGGCGGCGTTCACCTCAGGCACGACGAGGGGGACGGTGGGGTCCATGCGGAAGGCGGAGGAGTTGTCGACGACGACGGCTCCGGCTTTGACGGCGTGGGGGGCGAATTCTTTGGAGATGCCACCGCCGGCGCTGAAGAGGGCGATGTCGACGCCTTCGAAGGCGTCGGGGGTGAGTTCTTTGATGGTCAGCTCCTGGCCTTTGAACGTCATTTTCTTGCCGGCGCTGCGGGCGGAGGCGAGGAGGGTGAGCTGGCCGACGGGGAAGTTGCGTTCCTCGAGGCAGCGCAGCATTTCGACGCCCACCGCTCCGGTGGCGCCGACGATGGCGACGTGCTTGAGTTGACTCATGGCTGATGTATTTGGGTGGTGTCTGGTTGAAATGGAACCAGGGGGCGGCAAGAGTAAGCGTTTTCCAAGATGATGCAACTAGCGCAGCCGAGAATTGAGGTGTCGATCAGCAGCCAGCGACTGTCCTTGTGGGATGGGGACCGGCTGGTGCGATCGTGGCCGGTGAGTACTTCGAAGTATGGGATTGGTTTTAAGGAGGGGAGTTTGAAGACGCCGGTGGGGGGATTTGTGGTGAAGGAGAAGCACGGGGATGGGGCGGAAGAGGGGACGATTTTCAAGTCGCGGCAACCGGTGGGCGTGTGGCGGCCGGGGATGGATGTGGAGGAGGATTTGGTGCTGACGCGCATTTTGCGGTTGGATGGGATCGAGGGGCGGAATGCGAACACGTTCGACCGGTATGTGTACATTCACGGGACGAACGGGGAGGATCGGATTGGGCGGCCGGCAAGCCATGGGTGCGTGCGGTTGAGGAATCGGGAGATGGTGGAGTTGTTTGAGATGGTGCCGGTGGGGACGCGGGTTTGGATCGAGGTGTGAGGGGGGCACGCAGAGGCGCGGAGGGGGAGGAGGCGCAGAGGGGGAACCACGAATGGCACGAAGGGCACGAATGTGAGGGAATGAGACTGGCAGAAAGTTGGGAGGCAGAAAAAAGTTGGGGGAGAGTGGGGAGTAGTTGAAGGTGACGTGATTGAATTTGGTGCGAATGATGTGACTGCATGAAGGCTTTTCGCGTGGGTTTGGCTTTGACCGTGATTGGTTTGTTGTTGCTTGCTTTTGGGTGGCGATGGTTTGGTCCGCGGACGATTTTGGTGACGAGCACGTCCATGGAGCCGTCTTTTTCTCCGGCGGATCAAGTGACGTATGTGAGGTCGAAGGATTTGGAGGGATTGAAGTTGGGTGCGCTGGTGGTGGTGCGGTCACCGAGGGACCGGCAGGAAATCTGGTTGAGACGGGTCTTGGGATTGCCGGGGCAGCGATTGGCGATTGATGGTTCCGTGCTCAAGATCGACGGTCAGGTGGTTGATCTGACTTCGGTTGGAATGCCTGTGGGCACGGATTTCGGGGTGGTCTCCGAGTTGGTGGTTCCGGAAGGTTGCGTTTATTTGGTCGGAGACAATACGGCCACGGCTATTGACAGTAGGACGGTGGGGCCGTTTCGACGGCAAGAGTTGGCGGGAGTGGTGCGCTCGGTGAAGAAGGCCGATGGCGAACCGAAGTGAATGGAGGAAGACGTAAGGGCTGAGGAGGGTCGGGTTCGGCATTGCATTATTTGAATTTCCATATATTTTATGATTCTGAACCATGTTTTTGATTGTTGCTGCTGCTGAGGCTAACCCTGCGCTGGATGCGCTGGGGCGGGTGTCGGCGGGGACTTGGGTGACGGCGGGGGGGGCGGCGATGGTGGCTTTTCTGGCGGGTCTGGCGTTTTCGAAGGGGGTGGTGCGGCAGTTGATGACGATGGCGAGTTTGGCGCTGTCTGTGATGGTGGCGTGGTTTGTGTTCACGCATCGGGCGGAGGTGTTTGGGTCGATGGGGGCGAACATGGGGACGGACCGGTTGCTGTTGTTTTCGGCGGGGGCGGGGTTGCTGACGTTTTTTGTGAGCAAGGGGTTCACGGCGCTGCTGGCGGCGGCGGGTTTGTTGAAGCTGTTCGGGGGGATGACGGGGTGGAAGGGAATGATGATCAGCACGATTCCGTCGGCGTTCATGCTGTGGGTGGGGGCGATGGTTTTGCGGTTGGTGGGGAATTTGTACGGGCTGGAAACGGCGTCGGTGGTGGCGCGGGAGGGGAGCCGGATTTCGGATCAGGCGACGTCGCTGTGGCATGAGGTGAGCCAGAGTTTGGATCGGAGCACGCTGGGGTCGATCGCGGCGCAGGTGGATCCGTTTGACATGCGGGCGACGGCGAACCTGGCGCGGTTGTTGATTTTATGGCCGGACGGGACGGTGTGGGCGGGACTGGCGAAGGATGCGAAGACGCGGGCGGTGCTGAACCATGCGGAGATTCAGAAGCTGGGGCACGATCCGGAGGTGCGGCGTTGCATTGACCGGAAGGATTTTGCGGGGCTGATTCAGTTGAAGCAGGTGGCGAAGGCGTCGGCGAATGAGGAGCTGAGGCCGGTGCTGAGCGGGTTGGCGCTGGAGCAGGCGATGGATACGATTATCTATAAAAAGGGGAAGAAGTAGGAAGGCGCTGGCGCGCCGGAGATGGGAGATGGAAGATGGGAGATGGGTGGACGAGGACGAGGACGAAGAGGGGTGGGGTTACCAGGGGAGGGGGCCTTCGGGGCCGAAGAAGAGGCCGGTGGGGCCGGTGGGGGGGAGATGGGCGTAGTGGAGGAGGGTGGCGGCGCCTTGTTCGACGGAGCGGGTGGCGGAGGGGCCGCCCATGTCGGTGCGGCACCAGCCGGGGCTGACAGCGTTGATGCGGATGGGGCTGCGGACGAGGGCGAGGTGTTTGGACCAGCCGAGGGTGAGCATGTTGAGGGCGGCTTTGGAGGTGGCGTAGCAGGTGCCGATGTAGCTGGCGAATTCGCCTGCGGGGGGGGCGGCGTATTCGAAGGAGCCGAGGCCTGAGCTGACGTTGACGATGCAGGCGTTGGGGCGGGCGGCGGCGAGCAGGGGGATGAAGGTCTGGGTGACGGTGTGGGGGCCGGCGACGTTGGTGAGGAGGGTCTGCACCATGTCGGCGGATGGAACCGTGACGGGGTTGGAGTCGGCTGAGGGGTAGAGGCCGGCGTTGTTGATGAGGATTTCGAGGGTGTCGACGATGGCGGCGATCTGGGCGAAGGCGTCGGTGATGGTTTCGGGGCGGGTGACGTCGAGGAGGACGGGGACGACATCGCCGGGCAGGGTGGCGGCGGCTTGCTGGGCGATGTCGAGGCTGCGGGCGGCGAGGAAGACGCGGTGGCCGGCGGTGGCGAGCTGGCGGGCGCATTCGAGGCCGAGGCCGCGGTTGGCACCTGTGATGAGGGCGTTGGACATGGGTTTAAACGAAGTCAGTGATGGAGCCGAAGTCGGCGTCGAAGAGTCGGCGGTAGGTGCGGAAGGCGAAGCGGTCGGTCATGGAGGCGATCCAGTCGCAGATGAGGCGGGCGCGGTCGTTGACGTGGTCGGTTTGTTCGATGTCGGTTTCGACATCGGCGGGGAGGAGGTGGAGGGGGTTGGAGGTGTGCTCGATGTAGCGGTCGCGGAGGACTTCGAACATGCGGGTGAGGATGAAGTCGGCTTTGTGGTCGAGTTGTTGGAGCTGGGGGGAGCGGAAGACGAGTTCGTAGGCGATGCGTTTGTTGAGGGAGGCCTGGGCTTTGACGTCGGGGGCGATGTCGAGGCGCCACTGGTGGCGCTGGGTTTGGTTGCTGAGGAAGTTGGCGGTGGGTTGCAGGGTGGTGCCGCGGATGAAGCGGCCGATGTAGCTGTTGAGGCGGGATTCGACGCGGTTTCCGTGGATGGCTTCGGCGAGCTTGGCGATGTGGGTGCTGTCGGCGGCGTTGAGGTTGCTTTTGGCGGCCCAGGCTTCGAGTTTGGAGGCGGTGATGAAGCCGGCGTGGATGCCGTCGGCGAGGTCGTTGAGGGAGTAGGCGGTGTCGTCGGCCCAGTCCATGATTTGGCATTCGATGGAGCGGAAGGCGTTGCGGTCGTCGCCGGGGGTGAGTTCGATGGGGAAGGGTTCGCCGCCGAGGGTGAAGTCGAGGATGGGTTCCTGGTCGTCGTAGAGGTAGTGGTTTTTGGCCTGAGGGGTTTCGGAGCTGAGGGTTTTGTATTTGAGGACGGCGTCGAGGAGGGCGCGGGTGGGGGCGATGCCTTGTTTGCGCTCGGAGAAGAGGGTTTGGGTGAGGAGGCGGAGGGTTTGGGCGTTGCCTTCGAAGCCGCCGTAGGGGCGCATGAGGCGGTGGAGGGTGCGTTCGCCGGTGTGGCCGAAGGGTGGATGGCCGAGGTCGTGGGAGAGGCAGGCGCACTCGACGAGGTCGGGGTCGATGAAGCAGTCGTCGGAGAGGTTGGGGCTGTTTTGCTGGAGCCAGCCGCAGATGGAGCGGCCGATTTGGGCGACTTCGATGGAGTGGGTGAGGCGGGTGCGATAGAAGTCGTATTCGCCGGACAGGAAGACCTGGGTTTTGCTTTGGAGGCGGCGGAAGGCGGAGGTGTGGATGATGCGGTCGCGATCGATTTGGAAGGCGGAGCGGTATTCGCCTTCGGGGGAGGGTCGCGGGGTGAGGGTGGCGAGGTCGAAGGCGTTGTAGAATCGGTTGGGCGACGGCATGCTGGGGGTGAGCCTACGGCAGGCGGGGGTGGGAGCAAGTGATCTGTCTGGCGGGGCGTGTGGGACTTGAACCTAAAAACGGAAATGGCCGAGGGCGAATCTGCCGCCGCCATTGGTCCCACAAGGCTTCCCGCTTCTCGGGTGGCATCACCTTGTCGATGCAACCGCTGCGAACCGGGAAGCCTTGTGGAACCAAGCACGACGCCATCTTCATCCCTTTCCATTCCCGTTTCTAGGTTGAAACGTGGCGGCAGATGGGATTGCATGGGGTGATGAAGATTCGAATGCTGCTGGCGGTGTGTTGTTTGTGGTCCACGGGTCATGCGGAACAGGTGGAGAAGGCGTTTGAGGGGAAGGTGGAGGTGGCGGTGGGGTATCGGTATTTGCTGGGGTTGCCGGAGGGGTATGAGGCGGATATGGGGAAGCGGTGGCCGTTGATTGTGTTTTTGCATGGGGCGGGGGAGCGGGGGGAGGATTTGAATTTGCTGAAGAAGCATGGGCCGCCGAAGTTGATTGAGGCGGGGAAAGACTTGGGGGCGATCGTGGCGAGTCCGCAGGTGCCGGAGGGGGAGATTTGGGATCCGCATGCGGTGAAGGCGTTGACGGATGAGTTGGTGGCGACGCTGCGGGTGGATGTGGGGCGGATCTACCTGACGGGGATCAGTATGGGCGGGTTTGGGACGTGGGAGACGGTGTTTAGTTATCCGGACACGTATGCGGCGATTGTGCCGATTTGCGGGGGCACGGGGGTGCGGTGGCTACTGGCGGAGCGGGTGAAGGATTTGCCGGCTTGGATTTTTCATGGCGGCAAAGACACGGTGGTGCCGCCGGAGAATTCAGAGAAAATTCATGCGGCGCTGAAGAAGATCGGCGGCCAGGCGAAGCTGACGATTTACCCGGAGGCCAAGCATGACTCGTGGACAGTGGCTTACGATGACCCTGAGCTTTGGGACTGGCTGATGAAGCAGCGACGGGCTGTGGACTGAAACGGCGCTATTCCTTGGAGTCGGAGGGGCCTTTTTCGATGGTGATGCGGGGGATGCTGCCGAAGACGCTGTTGACGGCGTCGGTAACGAAGTTGCGGCCGGTTTCGCTTTGGTGGCGGAGGAAGAGGCCGAGGAAGACGGCGAAGAGGCAGAGGGCGGTGATGCCTAGAGCGGACATGCAGCCGGAGGTTTCTTCGCCGGGGTAGGCTTTTTTGGCGTCGCGGACACGTGCTGCGGGGACCTTTTTGAAGGGGGGAGGCGGAGCGATGTGTCTGGCCTGAGGGACGGGGGCGGGGGCGTCAGGCAGCGGAATGGCGGAGACGGGGGTGGCTTCGGCGGCCGCAGTGGCGGCGGCGATGGCGTCGTCGAGGTAGAAGATGGTTTGGATGTCGCCGAAGCCGATGCGGTCGCCATCGGAGAGGAGGGCTTCTTCGATGGGAGCGCCGTTGACGCGGGTGCCGTTGCTGGAGTTGAGATCCTGGACGTACCAGCCTGTTTCCGTGGGAGTGAGTTGAGCGTGATGGGAGGAGACGGAGCCGCACTCGAGGAAAAGCGAATTGTCTTGGTGGCGGCCGACCGAGCACGCTTGTTCGGCATCGAGAACATGAGTGGCGGACGTGCCGTCTTCGAGAAATAGAACCAGGGATGCCATAGAATACGGGGAGATTTGGGCGGGGGAAGCCGTGGAACTGGTAACTCAGGGTGTTGGGGTAGGCAATGGAATCGTGTGACTTTCCCGATGCAAGCCAGCAAAACCCGTTCCATAGTTCGGAAAGCGTTTTTCACATGAACTCATTTGCTTCCAGTCGTCGCCCTTGTTTCCAGTGGCCGGTTTCGGCTCTTTGGGTGTTGGTTTTGCTGTTTGGATGGGCGGGCAGTGGGATGGCGGATGACGCGGCCGAGGCGGAGGGAGCGGCGCAGGCGATGGCGCTGCCGTTGGAGAAGAAGGACTTTGTTTTTCGTGCGGAAGCGTGGGTGAAGGAGTTGAGGCCTGACGTGGGCAAGGCGATCAAGGTGCAGTTGTTCAAGGGCAATGACTATCGGTTCTGTGTGGCGGTGCCGCCCGGGTCCGGGGTGCAGATCACGGCGACGGTGTTGGATTTTGAAGGGAAGCCTGGCGGGAAGATTCGGGTGGTGGAAGGGGGCTGGGGAGCGGTGGTGGAGTATCAGCCGAAGAAGACGGGTGTTTATGTGGTGGCGATCCGGCAAACGGAAGAGGGCAAGCCGAAACCGACAGTGTGCGCGATGGTCACGGGCTACAAGTGAGGCGCGGGATCGCGCAGACTTTTTGAAGAGGAAGTTCCGAAAGCTCTTGCCAGCGACCTGATGCCGTCAATGGATGGGGCGTCATGGCCACCACCGTTCAACTCGGGCTCATTCAGAGCCGCGCTTTTGCTTCGAAAGAAGCGAGTTTGGCGGCGCATGTGGAACTGATCCGGGAGGCGGCGGGTCGGGGGGCGCAGGTGATTTGTTTGCAGGAGTTGTTTTTGACGCCTTACTTCTGCAAGCGTGAGGAGGTAGATTTGTTTGATTTGGCGGAGTTGATTCCGGGGCCGACGACCGAGGTGTTGTGTCCGCTGGCGAAGGAATTGGGCGTGGTGATCATCGCATCGTTGTTTGAGAAGCGCGGGCCGGGGTTGTATCACAACACGGCGGCGGTGATCGATGCGGATGGCACTTACCTGGGGAAGTATCGGAAGATGCACATACCGGAAGATCCGGGGTTCAATGAGAAGTTTTATTTCACGCCGGGGGACTTGGGGTATCGGGTGTGGGACACGAAGTTTGGGCGGTTGGGGGTGTTGATTTGCTGGGATCAGTGGTATCCGGAAGCGGCGCGTTTGGCGGCGCTGGCGGGAGCGGAGATATTGTTTTATCCGACGGCGATTGGGTGGCTGAAGAGCGAGAAGGCGGCGTTGGGCGAGGCGCAGCATACGGCGTGGGAGACGGTGCAGCGGGGGCACGCGGTGGCGAATGGGTGTTTTCTGGCGGCGGTGAACCGGACCGGGGTGGAGGAGGAGACGGAGTTTTGGGGGCAGACTTTTGTGGCGAATCCGTATGGTCAGATCGTTGCGAAAGCGGCGGTGGATCGTGAAGAAATCCTGATTGTACCTGTTTCGCTCCAGGAAGTGGAAGATTTTCGACGAATATGGCCGTTTTTTCGTGATCGGCGCATTGACACTTACGCACCTTTGACCAAACGCTATCTAGACAATGAGTAACGCCTTCCCGAAGAACTACCGCCTGCCCGCCGAATTTGAAAAGCAGGAGGCTATCTGGCTGTCCTGGCCGACCAACAAGGAGAGCTGCCCGAAGACGTACAATCGCCTGCAAGACAAGTTTGGCGAGATCGTGGCTTACATTTCGCGGTATCAACGGGTGCGGATCAACGCCCCGTTTTTGGCGCACATGGGGATTCGGCTATCGATTGCGGACAATGAGGGTGACCTCAGTCAGGTGGATATTTACGAGAACCCGACGAATGATGTGTGGTGCCGGGATCACGGGCCGATTTTCATCAAGCACAATGAGACCGGGAAGCTGGCGGTGACGGATTGGGAGTTCAATGCGTGGGGAGGGAAGTTTCCGCCGTATGATCTGGACAATGGGATTCCTGAGAAGGCGGCAGCGACGCTGGGTTTGGAGCGGTTTACTTCCAAGATGGTTCTTGAGGGTGGGGCGATCGAGACGAACGGCAAGGGTTTGCTGATCACGACGGAAGCAGTGCTCTTGAACAAGAACCGGAATCCGAAGATGTCGAAAGCGGATGTGGAGAAGGAACTGAAGGGGATGCTGGGAGTGGATACGATTTGCTGGTTGAAGGAAGGCATCGAGGGTGATGATACCGACGGGCATGTGGACGATGTGGTGCGGTTCATTCGCGAAGACGCGTTGATTTGCATGGTGGAACCGAAGGACACGGATCCGAATCACCGGGTGCTGAAGGACATTCGCGAGCGGTTGGATGATCTGCGCGCGCCGGATGGGTCGAAGATGGAGATCATCGAGATTGAGATGCCGCAAGCGGTGGAGGTGAAGGACTGGCGTTTGAGCCGGTTGCCGGCGAGTTACGCGAACTTCTTGATTGTGAACAATGCGGTGTTGATGCCGATTTTTGGTCAGAAGAAGAAGGATGCGATGGCGGAGGACAAGATGTCGGAGTGCTTCCCTGGTCGGGAAGTGATTTCTGTGACAGCCAAGGATCTCGTGATGGAAGGTGGCGCGTTGCACTGCATTGCGATGCAAGAGCCGAAGGCGGGGCTGTAAGCGAGGGCGTTTGGGCAGGGGCGGGCGATCCGATCACGGAGTGTGCGGGGACACTGGGGTGGCCTTTTGTTTCTGTTTGCGAATGGCTTCTTGAACTTCGGGGGAATTGAGGGCGTAGTCGAGCCAGGCGGCGAGGATAAAGAGCACGATCACCAGGACGGCGACAATGTAGGGGCCGGGGCGTTTGGGGAGGGGGAACATGTCGGGGCGATGCGATCCTACCCAGAGGAGGGAAGCGCGTCAAACGAAGTGACGGGAAGGGCGGACAGTGTTGCCTGGGATTCGGAGATGGTGCGCGGTGCAGGGTTCGAACCTGCGACCCCTGCCGTGTGAAGGCAATGCTCTACCGCTGAGCTAACCGCGCGAAGAATCGGGCCGCAATGGTAGGCGGAGGCGGGGGTTTGACA
>JAIYDW010000182.1 GCA_027487315.1 Verrucomicrobiaceae bacterium
AATCACGACCCCGCCCAAGCCAAAGTCCCCGGCATGATCCTCTTCCACGGCGGCAGCTGGACCGGCGGCTCCCTCAGCCAGTTCCGCACCGCCTGCGCCTACTTCGCCTCACGCGGCCTCGTCTGCGCCACCGCCGAATACCAAATGCTCAGCAAAGCCGACGGCGCCAAACTCCCACCCGGTGAAACCCGCAAACGCGTCTGCGTCACCGACGCCAAAAGCGCCATCCGCTGGTTCAAACAGCACGCCCCCGAACTCGGCATCGACCCCCAACGCATCATCACCGGTGGCGGCTCCGCCGGCGGTCACATCAGCGCCCTCGCTACCCTCAACCCCGGCCTCAACGACCCTGCCGACCCCAAAGACATCGACACCTCCGTCGTCGCCTACCTCTGGTTCAACCCCGCCTTCGCTACCGACGACGACCAGGACCCCGAAATCGACATCCTCCGCCACCTCAAAAAAGACACCGCACCCGCCATCGCCTTCTTCGGCGATCAGGATACCTGGAAAAAAGGCTGGGACATCGCTTACGCCAAATGGCAAACCCTCGGCAACATCACCATCGACCTCCAAATCGCCCCCGGTCAAGCCCACAGCTTCTTCAACAAAGACCCCTGGCAAACCGTCACCCTCCTCGCCGCCGACCAGTTCCTCGTGAAACAAGGCCTCCTCTCCGGCGAACCCACCAAAACCCCACCCCCATCCGGCGAAAAACTCGTCCCCGCTTCCCAGCAGCCCTGATCTCCAAAGATCGACGCCCCCTTCACGGAATCACCACAGGCGCACCCAAAAACCTCGGCTGCGTTCCCAGCAACGTCACATCCAGCACCGCCTGCACGCGCGCCAGATACTCACGCAAGTGGGTCATCAGCCCGCCGCGTCCCCGCAGGTCTCCCGCATCATACCCCACCGCCTTGAGCCCGCGCTGGCGCGCCAAAAACACCGCCCGCTCGTTGTGAAATCGCTGCGACACCACCACAAACGCCTCCTGGCCAAAGATCTCCTTCGCCCGCACCACCGAATCCAGCGTCCGAAACCCCGCAAAATCCAGGTAAACAGAAGCCGCAGGAATCCCCGCTTTCACCAGCGCTTCTTTCATCGCCGTGGCCTCATCATACTCCTTCGACCCATTGTCTCCGCTCACAATAAGCGCATCGACTTTCCCCTTTTGATGCAACCTCACCGCCGCCTCCATCCGCTTCGTGAAGAACAAGTTCGGCCTCCCCTGAATCGTAGGCGCGCATCCCAGCACCACCGCCGCCTTCATCTTCGGCACTTGGGCCAAATCTCCATAACAAAACGGCCCCGCCACCGCCTCGACCCAATAGTGACAACCCACAACAAGCGCACCGCCGACCCCAAATCCCAAAACCAAATTCTTCCAACGAAACAAATCCCGCAGACGCATGGGTCGAAGATGCAATGAAACTCGCCCTCTGTCTACCGCTCCCGCCCAACCTGAACCCAATCAAAGCCTCCCAAAGTAGCCGCATTCGTCGGAATGTGCCATCCTCCGCACCGTCACGCTCACCCGCGCCCATTCTCCCAAAAAAATCTCGGACCGTAACAAAATAGTCACCCCCACTCTAAAAACGTTGCTTGCAATCACTCAGGAAACAATAGAACCTCTCATCGAGATGATTAAGAACACTTTAACAAAACGTTTCGACAGCCTCTCCTTGCCGGTCCTCCTTGCCGGTTGGTTTTACGTAACGGGTGCGTCGGCTCAGAATGTCGCCACGGACTTCACTCCATCAGGCATCTCGGGCGGTGGTCGGATTTTGAGTGTTACGCTGAATCCTGAAGTTCCTGAAAAAGCTCTTGCGGTTTGTGACATGATGGGAGTTTACCGAACCGAAGATGAAGGCCTCTCATGGCGCTTGATTCCCACGGATCGCTTCGCCGCCAGCGCTCGGACGCGCATGCAGTATGCCGGGTCGGGCACCAATCAACGAATCTACGGCATCAAACGCCGTGTTTGGGGCAGCAACAAGACGCGCCCAGCGATGAGTGCGGACGGTGGCATGACGTGGTCGGAGTTGGCAGAACCGCCAAACCCATCCGAAGTAGATCAATACTACAGCATGGTCGTCGATCCTGCGAGCACCAGCGCTGCAACGCAGCGCCTAGTGGTGGATAACTACACAAAGCTTTGGTTCTCGGCGACGGGGGGTGCCTCATGGACACAGATTCATCAGCGCTCGGGCAGTAACCCTGAGAGCGTGCGGCTGGCAGGGGTGGCTTGGGATGGCCAGACGATTTATGTGGCCACCAACGTGGGGATGTTCAGGTCCACCAATGGCGGCGTGAACTGGAATGCCTATTCTGTCCCAGGACTTCCAGGTGGATCTCAAATTGTGGAGTTTTGTGGGGCTAAGGCTGGGGTAGCAGGGGCAATGACGTTGTTTGCTACGGTGATCGACAGCCTTGGTAGCTTCTCAAATGGTTCTGGAAAGGTTGAAGGCTGGATGAACCAGTACGAAGTTGACGAGGTTGACCGCTATTTGGGATTGTTTACGGTCGAGGTAACCGGAGGTTCGCCAGCTTGGGTATCGAGACTGAGTCCAATAGGGCTTCCGTTTGCGCGAATCGATGTTCCACCGTTCAATAGTGCGCGGCCCTGGGCAGCAACCAGCCGAAACGTGTCCGGCAACAATCTCGGGGGAATCTACAAAGGCGAGGTGAGTGGAACCGCCTGGGCTTGGACTCGAAGTTTAGAAGGCGGGACTGCGAGTGGAGACAACGTCGCTGTCAGCACGGGGTATCAAGGCGACGGTGCCATTTTAAGTTGGGACTGGTCGTACCCGACGTTAGGCCTGGATGTCTCTGACTCGAACCCAGATCGCGTCATTGTCTCAGGGGACTTGCCGTACTTAACGGAGAACGGCGGCTCAAGCTGGATGCAAATGTTCGTCAACCCCGCCACCGAAAACGCTGCTGGCTTATCGATTCCGCGACCGAAAGCGTACCATCACAGTGGCCTCGGGGTAACCACTGGGCATTGGCTCCATTGGGTAAGCCCCGATGTCATGTTGGGGGCGAACACGGATGTGGGCTTACAGCGAAGTCCAGATGGTGGGGTCACATGGACGACGGATTACACTCCAACGAATCCCAATGGTTTGGACACGGGAAATTGGTATGCGATGGCAAAACAGCCCGGGACGAACAGGATTTATGCCGCTTTGGCCAGCATCAACGACTTTTATGAAGTTGATCGATTGTCGGATTTGGAAGCTGTAACTGGCAAGAGCGGAGATTTGCGTTATTCGGATGACGGTGGCATCTCCTGGACTCCAATAGTGGGCACCTCCTCTGGGCTTCCAGGTGGAAAATTTCCCGGACCAGTGGTTAATGTTTCCGTGGACACTGCCAACCCAGCGCACATTTACGTGTCGTGCGCGCATGCTGAAAATGTGCCGTTGGGGCTGCCATGGGGTGGAATCTACCGTTCAACAAATGGAGGGGCATCGTGGATTAAGCTGCCCAACCCTACGGGCACGCAAGGTCGGCCTTTGTCGATTCACGTGATCGGAGCCAACGAGTTGGTGACGACTTTTTGTGCACGGCAGGATGCCAACGGGGCTCACACGGCGAGTTCAGGCGTTTTTCATAGCACCGACGGCGGGACTACGTGGGTTTCACGCTCAGCTTCAGGGCTAGCGATGGCCTACTACACCCGAGATTTGGTCGTGGATCCGGCAAATTCCCAGCGGTGGTTTGTGGCGGTTCAAAGCACGCGGACCAATACGGACAACGCAAATCCAACTTATGACTTGCATGGCGGCGTTTACCGCACCGATGACAAAGGGGCAACTTGGACGAAGATCTTTACAGACCTCAACGTGCAAACGGTCAACGGCACCGCTCAACCTGTCAACGTGGGCGTGCAGTCCGTGACTTATGTGCCAGGCCAAACCCCGCTTCTATATGTCACCACCTTTAATGCTGGTCTGTGGGTAAGCAGCAACCCAAATGTTGGAACTCCAACGTTCTCCAGGGTCACTAATTTTCCGTTTGCACGAACTCGCCGCGTGTTTGTCGATCCCTATCGAACCGACGGCACCATTTGGGTAACCACCCAAGGCGGCGGTCTGTGGCGCGGCACGGTGCGGCCCACCATGACCAGCTCCCTCCTGCGGAATGGGGTAACCATGGATTTCCGAGTCGATGTCAATGAACCTGTTGTCGCCGCTCCAACTCTGATGGGAATCCCCGAACTGCCAACCCCCAGTTTGGGAGGAGCCTGGACGAACCTTGGACTGGCCCCGACCGTCAGCACCCCAAGTGCAGGAATCACCCGGTATACCTGGACAGGTGTTCAGAGCCACACACTCTTTGCTGGCCTGAATGGAGGTTTTGTACGGGCGATACGGACACGGGCGGATGGAACCAACGAAACAGGTGAAACTGGCGGCTGGGTGCTGGAAAGCTTGGTGACCTCACAGACAGAGTCATGGGGCGTTCCATGGTTGAAGCCGTTGCTGCATCGTGCCCGAGCCGTCACGCTTGGGAACACCCTCAAACTGGACGTCCCCTACCCGAGCGTGTATGCTTCTGGACGCCAGTATTATGTCGAAATTGAGGAGGGCACTGCGGCGGGGCATCGAGTGGAAGTGGATGAGGCTCTCAGTGGCGCAAGCGGGGCGTGGGTCATTGATGTCGCTCACACACGCAACACCACTTCATCTCTGCCAATGTTAAATGGCGAGCGAGTCGCTTTGAGAGAACACTGGACCCTGGGGGAGGCGTTTCCGACAGCACAATTCCAAGGAACCAACAGTCCTGCCACTGCGGATACCATTCGCTGGTGGGACGGCGTCAACTTTTTGGGCTATTGGCGGTTTAAGGCGGGTAGCATTGAACGGTGGGTGACCGTGGGAGATAGCAGTTTCGCAGATCAAAGCACACGGATCGTTCCCCCAGGAGAAGGCTTTTTACTGGAACTTCGACCAGCTGGAGCATCGCGCACTCTTCCTGGGTTCGGCATGGTTCGGCAGGGTGTGTTTCGCCACCCAATGACTCTAGGTAAACAGTTTTATTCGTTGGGTTATCCCGTGGGCCTTTCATTCGCTAGCAACCATCTCATGCTTGCTGACGGCTTTACAGCCACAAACAACTTCGCGACGGCTGATGGGGTGCAAATCTGGCAGGGTGATGGAACACCCTGGGTCACGGGCTATAAGGGCTACTGGTATTTTGGCGTGCCGCCGTTCACTGTTCACTACTGGAGCGTTAACGGCGATAACTCGATCCCGAATGTAACCAATAATACCGTCTTCCCCAAACAGCGGGGTTTCTTCATCGAGGCTCGCACGGTGGCGAAGCCTTTCCGCCGGGTCCTACCGCCTTGGATCCCCTGACCTACAACCCCCACTACTTAAGAACTCTCTTGATAACCCCCTTCTTTTGATCTATGAAACTCTCCTCTTTCACTTCGCTTGTTACCCTTGTTATTTCGTTCTGGATTACCTTTTGCATTGGACTCCTGGCGCCAACCCCTGCTTCGGCGCAAGCACCGGTAGATTATTTTGCTGGGTTTGGATCGTTTGAGACCGGCGCGACGAGTCCCCCGCTTAGCTTTGCGGGGTCGTTTAGTTCATCCACGCAGATTGATGGTTGGAGAATGTCGGCCCAAGGCTCACTCCCGGCATGGCTGGAAAATGGCCAAGCGCAGGATGGTGACCGGCATGTCTTACTTCGGTCGCGTGGGGGTTCAGGTCCAGGGAACAGCTCAGCAACATTCGACTTTACGATCAGTCCGACGCCGTTCACGGTGGGTGAGTTGTATGAGTTAGTGTTTTGGGCCGCAGGCGGCGTGGCGACTTCGGGGGTGAATCGGATTCAAACAACTCTAAGCTTTTCACCAATCGAGTTGCCAAGTTACACGCAACAAGAGTTTGAGGCCTTAGTTGCGTTGGAATGGCAGGAGATTGTGATTCCGTGGGTGTCACAGGGAGTGGGTGGCACGTTTAGTGTCTCCATTGATTCCATACCCGCAGGCGGCACGAGCACGGTGTATTTGGACAATTTTTCAGCGCGCCTTGTTCCAGAGCCAAGTGGCGTCCTGCTCCTGGGCGTCGCGGCGGGGGTGGGCGTGATGAGGAGGCGGCGCGGCTGAGACGAGCTTTTTAACTCTCTAACATAGGCGTGTTTCGGGGCGTAAGTGTCACTCCAACAAAAGAATGGTAATTTGCCTAAACTTGAAACCCTGAATACCATGATGTCCACTATTTTCAATACCTAAGACGCACACTCTCCACTCCCCACTACCCCACCATCCGAAACCCCGGCGGCACCCGCCGCCATTTGGGACTCCCCTCATCCAGGCAATCGCCCAGCCAGCGAGTCATCCCTTGCAAACCCTCATACTTCTCGCGCAAACGCGAAAGCAGCGTCCAATTCAGCGTCCCCTTCACATGCGGCGGCGTCAACCTCCGCACCCACATACGTCCCTGCACCGCATCAAATCGCGCCTCATCCATCTGCCGAGTCTCATCCGGCGATGGCAAACCATCCAACCCCGACTGATCCATCCACAAACGCTCCCCTCTCCAGCCAAATCCGACACAACCTTTGCCGATGGATGCCAACACCATCCAACGTTAAATGGACGTGAAGTTCCCCCTCAGCCTCGTCTTCCTCCTCATCACCTCCGCGTCCCTCCACGCAGGCGTTGACTTCAATCACCAAATCGTCCCCCTCATCCGCAAACACTGCGGCGAATGCCACACCGGCGACAAACTCAAAGGCGGCTTCTCCATGAACGACCGCGCCGCCCTCCTCCACGGCAGCGAAAACGGTCCCGTCGTCGAACCCGGCAAAACCGAAAAAAGCCTCCTGCTCGATGTCGTCACCACCACCGACGAAGACCTCCGCATGCCCCCAAAAGGCGCCGGCCTCTCCCCCGCCGAAGCCGACCTCCTCAAACAGTGGATCGCCGAAGGCCTCCCCTGGGAGTCCGGCTTCGCCTTCAAAGCCCCCGCCTACGAACCCCCTCTCAAGCCCCGCACCGTCACCCTGCCACCCGTCGTCGATGGCCGCGAAAATCCCGTCGACCGCCTCATCGACGCCTACTTCACCCAGCACAAACTCCCCCGCCCGCCACGCATCGACGACAGCACCTTCCTCCGCCGCGCCCACCTCGATCTAATCGGCCTCCTCCCCACCCCCGAAGAAGTCGCCGCCTTTACCGCCGACACCACCCCAGACAAACGCCAGCGCCTTGTCCGCAACCTCCTCGCCCGTGACGTCGACTACGCCGAACACTGGCTCACCTTCTGGAACGACCTCCTCCGCAACGACTACGGCGGCACCGGCTTCATCACCGGCGGTCGCAAACAAATCAGCAAATGGCTCTACGAATCCCTCGTCAATAACAAGCCCTTTGACCAGTTCACCCGCGAACTCATCGCCCCGCCCAGCGCCGAAAGCCGCGGCTTCATCGACGGCATCAAATGGCGCGGCACCGTCAGCGCAGGCCAAACCGTCGAAATCCAGTTCGCCCAAAGCCTCGGCCAGTCCTTCCTCGGCATCAACCTGAAGTGCGCCTCCTGTCACGACAGCTTCATCGACCGCTGGAAACTCGATGAAGCCTACGGCCTCGCCGCCATCTACGCCGAATCACCCCTCGAAATCCATCGCTGTGACAAGCCCGTTGGCCGCACCGCCACCGCCTCCTGGCTCTTCCCCGAACTCGGCCAGGTCGACCCCAAAGCCCCCCGCACCGAACGCTTGACCCAACTCGCCGCCCTCATGACGCACCCCGAAAATGGCCGCGTCACCCGCACCATCGCCAACCGCCTCTGGCACCGCCTCATGGGCCACGGCATCGTCCATCCCCTCGACTCCATGCAGAGCGAACCCTGGAACAGCGACCTCCTCGACTTCCTCGCCAGCGACCTCCAAAAAAACGGCTACAACCTCAAACACACCCTCGAACGCATCGCCACCTCAGACCTCTACCAAGCCCGCGCCGAAATCGTCGCCGAAAACACCGGTGACTTCCTCTTCAAAGCCCCCCGCGCCCGCCGCCTCACCGCCGAGCAATTCATCGACGCCGTCTGGCAGCTCACCGACACAGCACCCACCAAAATGGACGCCCCCGTCTTCCGTGGCAAACTCGATCCCAACACCGCCGACATCCCTCTCACCGGCCAATGGATCTGGGGCAGTTCCGCCGCCGAGGGCAAAGTCCCACCAGCCGGCGAAACCCTCCTCCTCCGCGCCACCTGGACCCTCGACGACGCCCCCGCCGCCGGTGCCGCCATCCTCACCTGCGACAACGAGTTCACCCTCTACATCAACGGTCGCAAAGTCATCGAGGGCGACAACTGGAACGTAGTCAGCGCCGTACCCCTCCACGACAAACTGCAAAAGGGCGCCAACCAAATCGTCGCAGTCGCCAAAAACGCCGGCAACGGCCCCAACGCCGCCGGCTTTTACTTTCAAGCCCAGGCCAAACTCGCCAACAACACTGTCGCCACCTTCAGTAGCGACGCCACCTGGCAGTTCAGCCCCTCCGCTCCCGCCGGAAAGGAAGGCCGCCTCGGCACCCTGCCCAAAAACTTCAAGCCCGTCACCCTCGTCAAGGCCCCACCCGTCTGGACCAAATCCCTCAACAAGCAAGGCCCCGCCCTCCTCGCCCAGGGCGCCACCGCCGGCTCCCGCATGGTCCGCGCCGCCCTCCTCAAAGGCGACTTCCTCATGCGCTCCCTAGGCCGCCCCAACCGCGACCAAATCGTCTCCATGCGCCCCAACGAAGTCACCACCCTCGAAGCCCTCGACCTCTCCAACGGCCAAACCCTCACCACCGCCCTCGATCAAGGCGCCACAAACCTCCTCAAACGCCCCTGGTCCTCCTCCACCGACCTCATCCACTCCCTCTACCTCGCCACCCTCTCCCGCCCCCCCAACACCACCGAACTCAACGCCGCCCTCGAACTCCTCACCCAAACCCCCACCGCCCCCCCCACCGCCGACCTCCTCTGGGCCCTCCTCATGCAACCCGAATTCCAGTTCGTCCGCTAACCCTCGTAGCCCCCCGCCATGAACCTCGACCCCTCCGCCCCCGAACCCATCGTCCGCCGCGACTTCCTCAAAAAACTCGCCGCCGCTAGCGCCGCTGCCTGGACCACCGGCGAACCCCAAACCCTCTGGGCCAACGGCAACAAAGTCACCCACCCTCCCGCCAAAGCCGACGCCTGCATCCTCCTCTGGATGGCCGGCGGCATGGCCGCTCCCGACACCTTCGACCCCAAACGCTATCACCCCTTCGAAAAGGGCCTCGAAATCTCGAAGATGCTCAGCACCTTCCCCGCCATCGACACCGCCGTCGACGGCCTCAAAATCTGCCAGGGCCTCGAAAACATCGCCCAGGTCATGGACCGCGCCACCCTCATCCGCAGCGCCGTCCAGCCCGACCTCGGCAGCATCCTGCACTCCCGCCACCAATACCACTGGCACACCGGCTACGTCCCCCCTCAAACCGTCGCCGCCCCCCACCTCGGCGCCTGGATGGCCAAAGTCCTCGGCCCACGCAACAAAGTCATGCCCGCCTTCATCAACATCGGCCAGCGACTCGAAGGCGTCGGTGAAAGCGAGGAATTAAAAGCCTTCACCACCGCCGGCTTCTTCGGCAGCGAGTTCGGCCCCATGAACCTCCCTTATCCGGAAGAAGCTGCCCAGTCCGTCCGCCCCCCCAAAGGCATGGACGCCAACCGCTTCGCCAACCGCGACAAACTCTTCCGCAAACTCGTCGACCAAAACCCCAACCGTGACCTCATGAGCGACTACCAGCAGCAGTCCCTCATCCGCAGCATGGACAACGCCTACCGCCTGCTCAGCTCCGAAGAACGCGAAGCCTTCGACATCACCCGCGAGCCCAAAGAAACCCTCGCCAAATACGACACCGGACGCTTCGGTCGCGGCTGCCTCCTCGCCCGCCGCCTCATCGAAGCCGGCGCCCGCTTCGTCGAAGTCACCACCGAATACGTCCCCTTCTTCCAGTGGGACACCCACAAAGACGGTCATCAAACCGTCGCTGGCCTGCACAAAGAAATCGACCTCCCCATCGCCACCCTCGTCCGCGACCTCGAAGAACGCGGCCTCCTCGAGCGTACCCTTATCATCGTCGCCAGCGAGTTCAGCCGCGACGCCATCATGGAAGGCAAACCCGGCTCCACCGCCAACGACCAAGCCACCTTCAAAGTCGACAAACTCCAGGAAATGGCCCACTACGGCCTCCACCGCCACTTCACCGGCGGCACCAGCGTCGTCATGTTCGGCGGAGGCACCAAAAAAGGCCACATCCACGGTCAAACCGCCGACGAACGCCCCCTCATCGCTATTGAGGATCCCGTCACCGTCATGGACCTCCACGCCACCATCATGACCGCCATGGGCATCAGCCCCAAAACCGAATACACCATCGAAGGCCGCCCCTTCTACGTCACCGAAGACGGCAAAGGCCAACCCGTCACCGACCTCTTCGCCTAGCCAAGCCCGCTCGGCTCTAGCCCGTTTCTAGAACAAATTGTCGTTTGGATCCGGCGAGCGCAACGGCTTCAGTCGCAAGGTCACTAGGTTTTTGCGAACCGGCCTAACTTCATCCGCCTGCGATCGGACTCCACACCCTCTCAAACCCAAACCCCTCGAAGTCTTTCACATTTGCCGTCGCGAACTCGGTGACGCCAAACGCGCGAAGGCAGAGAGCGGTGCGGGTGTCGTAAATCCGGCGACGGGCGATGCCCGCAGCTCCAGCTTGCCGCCAGAGTTCCGCGTGGAGTTCCCGGCTGGTGGGCGGAAAACCCAGGATTTTCCAGCGCGGATGCTGTCGGTAACTTTGCACGACTGCCACGGCTTCAGGCGCCGTAAGCGGCTGACTGAGGACGGCAGGATTCCGCAGCAGCAAATAGAATTCGGTAAGCACGAATTCACTGAGAGCCACATCCTCACGGTGGGACACCGCTTCGACGAACTGACGGGCCGCAGCGTGGTGAGGCGAGGCTTCGCTATAGCAGTAAAGCAGGAGATTCGTGTCGATGGAGAGCATGGCCGGTCAGTTGGATGCTTCAGGCCAAGCGTGGCTCGGCATCAGCAAAGACAGCATCACGGAGTTCGTCAGCGCTGAGACCCTTCCATCCGGCCCGATTCGAAGTCGGTGGCGTCCAGGCTTCCGAAGCCTTTCCCGCTGTCTCAGGATAGACCTGTAGCAGCAACTCCGCCCCACGACGAAACGTCTCTGCTAAGGACCACTCACGCTGCTTGGCAAAGGTGCGGAGTTCCTGAAACAACTCCTCGGGGACTTGGATTTGCGTCTTTGTCATGCTGGAAATTATCAATCACCATCAAATTGATGTCAATTTGTAATCTGGAGTGTATTCCAGATCAGATAGACAACGGATTCCATACCCGCGTGAACCCAAAACCCTGAAAATCTTTCACATTCACCGTCGCAAATTCAGTGACTCCCTCCTGAATCAAACTAAGCCCGGCTCGCCAATCAAAGGCACGACGGCGGGCGAAGTCCCTGCCTCGGAGTCTCGGCCAGAACTGATCGTGGAAACTGCGGCTGTCCGGAGGGAAGCCAATCACTTGCCAGTTCGGGTGCTGTCGAAAAGCCTCACAGACATCGACCGCTGCCGAAGCGCTGAGTGGCCTGGCCAGCACAACGGGATTGCGGAGCAGGCTGTACAGTTCCACCAGCATGAACTCGCTGATAACGACATCATCGCGATCCTGGAGCGAGTCAATGAAGGCGTATGCCCTGCCGTGAAGATCATGGTCCGCGTCAATGGCGGCAAACAGGATGTTGGTGTCGATGGAGATCATCGCTTACCGAGGCTGCGGAATTCTTCATCTTCGGCCGCAATCCGGTGCAGATCCTCAAGCGGGACCTTGAGGCCCCCACTCCGCACTTTGGGCAGTTTCCACGCCTGCTTTGGTGGGACTTCTTCTGGAAAGCGGGCAAGGAACAACTCCAACCCCCGGCGCGTCATCTCCGCGAGAGAAATCTCACGCTTGGCGGCAAAGGTTTTGGCGCGCTGATAGAGCTCGTCGGGCAGTTGAATCTGGGTCCGTGTCATGATGGAAGATTTACATCACTTGCCTCAAAACGTCAATCTTGGTCCCGGTGGATGATTGCTTCCTTGGGCTCCTTTCCGCAGATCAACTCCAAACCAACATCTGCTCCCTCCTTCCATGGCGGAGTGAAGGTTTTCGGGAAAGAGTTCCGCATCGGCCAACTCATCCTTCGTGAAGCCGTGCAACGGGTGATTCAGTTGCAACTCCCACATCTGCTCTCTCCCCATCCCCTTTCCCCTCCGTTCCCGGAAAGAAGTCACCCCCAACTCAGGTTCTCTCGGCCAGCCCATGAAACACCTGACCACCGCCCTACTCGCGCTTGCCCTCATCCTAGGCTTCAGCCAAGCCCAAACCGCCGCCCCCAAGACCCCAGCCACCCCCAAACCCAAGTCGGCGGCAAAACCGAAAGCCCCGGCCAAACCCGCCGCTCCCGCCATCAAGCCCACGCTCGCCAACGTCCCCTACGGCAGCGATCCCAGCCAAGTCGTGGACTTCTACAAGTCCTCCTCCCAAACACCCGCCCCCCTCATGCTCTTCATCCACGGCGGCGGTTGGAATGGCGGCTCCAAAGATCGTGTGATCGGCCTCAAAGAGTGCCTCGACGCCGGTCTCGCTGTCGTGTCCGTCGAATACCGTTTCGTTCCGAAGGCACACGCCGCCGGAATCAAGCCCCCCGTCAAATGGCCACTCGAAGATGCCGCCCGCGCCCTGCAGTTCGTCCGCAGCAAAGCCGCCGAGTGGAACATCGACCCCTCCCGCATCGGCGCCAGCGGCAGCAGCGCCGGCGCCTGCTCAAGCCTCTGGCTCGCCTTCCATGACGACATGGCCGACCCCAACAGCCCCGACCCCATCGCACGCCTGTCCACCCGCCTCACCTGCGCCGCCGTCATCGGTGCGCAAACCACACTCGACCCTCAGCAGATGAAGGAGTGGACCCCCAACAGCCGCTACGGCGGCCATGCCTTCGGCCTCGTTCGCGATCCCAAAAACAAGGACCCCCAGCACCAAAAAGACAACTCCTTCGAAGCCTTCCTCGCCAAACGCGACGAGTTCATGCCCTGGATCAAGCAATACTCCCCCTACCACCTCGTCAGCGCAGGCGACTCACCAATCTACATGACCTACAATGCCGTTCCCGGCCTCGGTCAGGAGCAAAAAGACCCCACCCACACGTCCAACTTCGGCGTGAAATTGCAGGAACACTGCAAAGCCAACGGCGTCCCCTGCGAACTCTGGTATCCCGGCTCTACCGAAACCAAAATCGCTACCGCCCACGAGTATCTCATCGCCACACTGAAGGCGAAGTGAGTTGTCAGATTCGCCAGCACACCGCGTTTGAGCATCAGCCATCCCATGAACTTTCGACTCCTCTTCGCCACCGCTCTCTGCCTGTCCACCGTCGCCATCGCTGAAACCCCCAAGCCCAAACGTGCACCAAGCCCCGTCACCGCCCCCATCCAGGATGTGGCAGGCCTGCCGCGCGTGCTTCTGATCGGCGATTCCATCTCCATGGGCTACACCCTACCCACCAGGACCCTCTTGACCGGCAAAGCCAATCTGCACCGCATCCCCCAAAATGGCGGCCCAACCAAAAATGGCCTCGCCCACATCGACAAATGGCTCGGCACAGGAAAATGGGACGTCATCCATTTCAATTGGGGCATCCACGACCTCAAATACATGCCTAATGGCAAACGCCAGGTCGAAGCCGCCGACTATGAAAAGAACCTCCGCACCCTCGTCGCCCGGATGAAACAAACGGGCGCCAAGCTCATCTGGGCCAGCACCACCCCCATCCCAGAGGGCGAACTGAGTCCCTCGCGCCGCTTCGGGAGCGTTCAGGAATACAACGCCATCGCCGCTCGCGTCATGACCGAGAACGGCATTGCCATCGACGATCTCAACGCGCACATCGCCCCGCAGTTCGATCGCCTGCACAATCCCAAAGACCTGCACTACGGCACCGAGGGCTATCAGTTTCTCGCCCAAAAAGTCGCCGAGGAAATCGCCAAAGCCCTGCCGTGAGCGGCGCCAATCAGCTTCCCAAAACGGCGGCCTTCGAAAACCTAACCTCTCCGATCATGATCAAACACCTCTTCATCCCCCTTCTCAGCCTCCTCAGTTTTCAGCTGACCTCCGCAGCGGAATCAAAACCTAACATCGTCATCATCTACGCCGACGACCTCGGCTATGGCGATGTGCAATGCTACAACCCCGAACGCGGCAAAATCCCCACGCCGCATATCGACAAGCTCGCCTCACAAGGCATGCGCTTCACAGACGGACACTCGTCCTCCGGTGTTTGCACCCCTTCCCGCTACACACTTCTCACAGGACGCTACCACTGGCGCACCGAATTGCAGAGCGGCATTGTTGGGGTGTTCGGCCCCCCCTTGATCGCGCCAGATCGCATGACCATCGGCACCCTGGCCAAACAACACGGCTACCACACCGCCATCGTCGGCAAATGGCATCTCGGCTGGGACTGGCCCATTCCGGACGATCAAAAGAGGTTCTTCCAGTTCGCAGGCAAGAAGGGCAAAAACGATGAAGCCCCTGTTCCCACAGGCGAGCACCTCGCCGCCTGGCGTCAGGTCTTCACTCAACCCATCGCCGGAGGACCCACCACGCGCGGGTTTGATAGCTACTTCGGCACCGATATTCCCAATTGGCCGCCGTTCTGCTTCATTGAGAATGATCGCACCATCGGCGTGCCCAGCGTTTTCCTGCCTCCCGCAGATTTGGAAAACAACCGCGCCAGCAAGCAGGGTCCAGCCCTTGAGAATTGGAAACTCGAAGGCATCCTGCCCGCCCTCGGCGATCACGCGGTCGCCTTCATCGAACAGAAAGCCAAAACGCCCGAACCCTTCCTGCTCTTCCTGCCACTCACCACACCGCACACACCATTGGCGATCAATGACGCCTGGAAAGGCAAGAGCGGTCTCAATCCCTTCGCCGATCTGGTGATGGAAACAGACGCCGTCATCGGTCGTGTGCTTGAGGCTCTCGACAAAAGCGGCGCAGCGGACAACACGCTCGTCGTGCTCACCTCCGACAACGGCTGCGCTCCTTACATCGGCGTGCAGGATCTGGAGCAGATGGGCCACTTCCCCAGCGGACCGCTGCGCGGTTACAAGGCCGACGCTTGGGAGGGCGGCCATCGCGTGCCTTTCATCATTCGCTGGACCAGCCAAGTAAAACCCGGCAGCACCTGCAGCCAACTGGTTCATCAGGCAGATCTCATTCGCACCTTTGCCGAAATTCTCGGATCCAACTTGCCCGACACCGCCGGTGAAGACAGCCACAGCCTGATGCCTTTGCTCAAAGGTGAAGACAAACCCATCCGCGAAAACGCCATCAGCACCTCCATCGGCGGCACACCCGCCCTTCGGCTCGGCACTTGGAAATACATCGCCGCACCAGGTTCCGGTGGCTGGGGCAAAGGTGGCAATCAAATCCAGCCCATCCAGCTTTACGATCTGGCTGGTGACATCGGCGAAACCAACAACCTCGCCGCCGCACAACCCGACCGCGTCGCCCAGATGCAAGCTCTACTCGAAAAACTCATCACCAACGGCCGCAGCACCCCCGGCGCACCCCAAAAGAACGATGTCCAAGTGAAGCGCTACCCCGTCACCCCCAAAAAGCCCAAGGCAAAGGAGTAAGGTAGCAAAAATTGAGCCCGAACTCTGAAGCGTGAGGTGCTTTTGAACCCATTCACTCACTTCACCGGCACTTCCAGCACCTGCTTATCCGCCAGCAAACGCTCCCGCAGTTTCGCATAACTCACGCTTTGCACGGAGGTGGCAGCTTCCATCGACATCACGGCGGCGGTGGCTGCGGATTGCGCGGCGGCCATGAAAGTGAACTCGATGCGATAGGCACCGTAGGCCACGTAGCTCGATGACGGGCAGGTGGGACTGAGGAGATTGGTGCATTCGGAGGCCTTGGGAATGAGGCAGCGATACGGGATGCCGCAGGGGATCCAGTCGGGCTCTTTGGAGACATTGAAGACCGCGCCTTCATTCCACACGCGGCCGTCCTTCACGAGGCAACGAGCGCTGTGAAAGTCCGGCGGCCACCAGATCATGCCGACGCTGTCGTTCACGGGCTCGGGGTTGGTATTGCGAAGCTGCGCCTCGGTCAAAACGAAGTCACCGATCATGCGGCGGCCGTTGCGGACGTAAAAGGCACGCGGCCAGCCGCCGTTGTCGGTGAACTCATCTTTGCACAATCCCCACGCGGTCCAGGCCTCGCACTGCTTCGCGGGCACGGACTCGTCATGCGCCATGAACCAATACAAGCCCTGCATGTAATCGCGGCTCTCACGCAGCATCGCGTCGCGCTTGGCGTAGCTGGCGATGGGGTAGCGATGGTTCCATCCAGTAAAATTCGACGCCAGTGAGTGCCAGGTGCCGGGGTCGGTCTTGCCATTCGGCACCGCAGCATGCGGCGGACTGATGACGCCGCCCACGGCGAGGTAGCGCCGCTGCATCTCGTAGTGCGCCGGATTGTAGCTCGCGGGTTTTTCGAAGGGGAGTCGGTTCTTCGGGTCCTTTGTGAGGCAAAGGCGGAAGCAGTAGCCCTGGATGCTTTCGTCCGCCGCGCCGTGCTCGCCGAGCGGCGTGTCCTGCACGCCAAAGATCAGGCCGCTCTTCGCATCGCCCTGCGTCACATAGGGATCGATGGGTTTGTCGTGCTGCTTGTGCGTGGTGTCCGTGCGGATGCCGTTGTTCGTCTCGCCATACTTCGCATTGCCCTCGCGCCCCACGGCAAAGCTCAGGCCCGCGAACGCCAGCAGATCGCCCTCATAGGTCGCGTCGATGAACATCTTGGCCTTCACCTCGGCCCCACTTTCAAAATGCAGCGCCATGATGCGCGTGCCGTCCTTGGTCACGCCGTTCGTTTCCTTCAAACGATGCCCGCGCAGCACGGTGACGCCCGCTTCTTTCACCCACGCCTCCCAAACCGCCTCCGCCACATGCGGCTCAAAGCGCCACAGCGACGTGTTCTTGCCCTTGGCCGCCAGCATCGCCTCAAACGCCTCCGAGCGACCATACTGCGCACTCACGCGACGATAAAACTCCAACGCCAGCCCACCCACCGCCGGGCTGTTCTGAAACGGCTGGTTGTCGATGTCCGTGCCGCCCAGTCCCTCGACGCTCATACCCCCCAGATGCCGCCCCGCCTCCACCAGCACCACCTTCTTCCCCATCTTCACCCCCTGCACCGCCGCAATGACTCCCGCGCTGGTGCCGCCGTAGATGCAGAGATCGGTTTCAGCCGGCGCTGCGGAGACCGAAAACGTGAAACAAGCGAAAAAAGCGAGAAAGAGGGACTTCATGAGGTTTCTTGAATAGGTGCCCCAAAGCCCGATTTGGACAACGAAATTGCCGCGCATGCCCGGCGAGACCTCCCAGCGATTCGAGCCGACGTTTGGCACACGAAGCGATCAGCGCTGCCCCTCGGCCTTGTTCATCATCTCATGCAACTTGTCCGCGAAAAGCCGCCCCAGATCGACTTGGCCCTGCGCGGTAAAGTGGACCTCGTCGTCACCGACTTGGAGGGTATCGCAATCGACGAACTCCGCGCTGGTTTCCTGCGCTTGGCGAACCAAAGGGGCGAAGGGAAACTTGTCCTTCGGCTGGCCGGCACGCAGACGGCTGCATGCGAAGAGCAGATTGGGCGTTTGCAGATCTTTCCGCGCGGCTTGGATGAAGGCTTGTAGATTGGCGGCATACGCCTCGGCCTTCTTCGAGTCCTTCGAATCACCGGAGCCTTGCACCATGATCAGACCGATGATCAGGATCGGACGCACCTTGCGAGCGGCTTCCACTTTGCGAATGAGTTCCCAGTAAAGCGAATCCGGCGTCGCGGGCGACCACACGGTATCGAGGCTGGTGCCATGCGACGAATGCTTGATGATGCCGATCTGCCGCTTGAGCTTCTCGCTCATGCTCGCAGCAAAAGACACCTCGGAGCCGAAGCCTCGCTTGTTCACCTTCTCCGGCGACACCGGCAGCCACTGCGTCCCATCAAAGAACAACGCGTTGGTTTGCTCAGCCTTCAGATCCTGGGGCAGTGCCTCCAACTTCGAGCGACCACCGCTCATGTTGCTGCCACCAGCGAAGATGAAGACGGGCAAAGGATCGTCCGTAGCGAGTAGTGACGTCTGAATGCCGAGGATCGAAAGCAGTAGAGAGAGGAGTTTGGAAATTCGGTTCATCAGGGTTGGGTTGTTGTAGCGATCACATGGACGTCATCAATCTCGATGCCTTTCTCGTCGCCGTTTTGCATCCTCAGCAGCTTGCGCTTGCCTGCGTTGAATTTCGCCCGGCTGAACGCGGGTATGGAATCAACGACTCCGTCCACGCGCAATGTCCGCCTTCAGCGCGGCGAAGAGTTCCTTCGCTTTGTCGGGCTCTTGCGTGAAGACGTTCGTGGCTTCGCCGGGATCGGTGCGGAGGTTGTAGAGTTGGAACTTTTCAGTGGGGCCTTTGCCGGTGGTTTCGACGATGGCGTCAGGCGTGATTGTGCCGTCCTTCACGGTATAGATCCAGGAGGGCAGAATGAGTTTCCAGTCGCCATCGCGGATGGCGAGCGTGTAGGAGCCGTAGTTCACGTGGACTATGCCGTTGCGAATGGGTTGCGCGGGTTTCTCGCCGCGCAGCAGCGGTGAGATGTCGAAGCTGTCCTCGCCGGCATCGTTCGGGAGTTTTTCACCGAGCAGCGCCGCGATGGTGGCCATCATGTCGCTGAAGCAGATCAACTCGTCGCATGAGCTGCCTGCTTGGATCTGCCCCGGCCAGCTCGCGATGAAGGGCATGCGATGTCCGGCTTCGGTGAGTGCGCCTTTCATGCCATTCCACGGACCGGCGGCGCGGTGGCCGAACTTCTCGATGTCTTGCGGATACCAGACGGGACCGTTGTCGCTGGAGAAGACGATGAGCGTGTTGTCCCGCAGCTTCAGCTTGTCCAAAGTGGTCATCACCTGGCCGATCATGGCGTCCACGTTCATCACATAGTCGCCATATTGACCCGCGCTGCTCTTGCCTTTGAACTCGCTCGCAGTCGCCCACGGCGCATGAGGCGCGGGGATGGCGTAGTAGAGGAAGAAGGGGGCACTGTTCTTGGTTCCCTGTTCTTGGTTCTTGGTTCTTTTCTCGAGCCAGGCATCCGCCTTGCCGGCGATGGTGGAGAGATAGCCTTCGAACTTCCATCCTGGTGCCGCGAGGCCTTTGCGCCAGTGTGCGCCTTGCGTCTCGGGATTCGTCACGCCTTCGCCGGGATGGTCTTCGATGGTCTCCGTCGGTGCGACGACGAAACGTTTGTTCTCGATGAACGCATACGGTGCCTGTTCCGGTGCATCGAAGCCGAAGTAGTCATCGAAGCCAAAGTCCACGGGCGACATCTTCAGCGTGCCATCCGCCTGAGCGGTCGTGGACATGCCCTGATGCCACTTGCCGACGCAAGCCGTCGCATAGCCCTGCCGCTTCATCAGCGTGGCGAGGTTCAAGCGCTGCGGCTCCGACTGGAGCATCGGCAGCGGGAAATGCAGCACCTCGTGACCGTTGCGGGTCGTTTTTTTGGCGTCCTTGGAGTTCCATGTGCGATACGGCATCCGTCCCGTGAGCAGGCTATACCGGCTCGGCACACAAATGGACGCCCCCGCATGAGCATTCGTGAACTTCATGCCCTCCCCCGCGAGCTTGTCGATGTTCGGCGTCGCGATCTTCGACTGCGGATTGAAGCACTGCGGATCGCCCCAGCCCATATCATCGACGAGGATGATGAGGACGTTGGGCCGTGACGCAGGCACTCCTGCCTGCGGTGTTCCTGAAGCGCCATGCAGAACGGCCAGCGGCGCGAGAAGCAGAGCCGTGATGAGTGAGAGGATGTGTTTCATTTCGCTTTTGAGTTTGTCTTTGGCACATCTTGGAGCTGGTTGCCATCCAGCGTGATCTCTTTCGTTGCTTCCAGACCGACTACGCGGCTTTTACTCGTGGAATCGAGCTGAGTGTGGTTTTCGGGATCGGTGAGGGTGTTGCCTTTTAAGGTCACACGGGTGCTGTGGCGGAGGAGGATGGCTTGGCGGTCGGTTTCGTCGTCGGGTCGGGCGAGGAGGGTGGCGCGGACGGGGGAGTCGATGACGTTGTTTTCGATGCGAGAGTCTTGGATGCCGATGAGGTTCATGGCGGGGCCGCCGCTACGGGTGATCGTGTTGCCGGTGATGATGAGGCGCTCGATGGGTGGGGTGCCGAAGCCGCCTTGCGCATTGTGCGCGTGCGCCTCGATGGCGGGCTGATGGGGGCGTGAGCTGACATCAATAAAAGTGTTGTCGGTGATGGTGATGTCGCTGGGGATGCCGCCGACGAGGCCCATGCCGGTGTTGAGGCTGATGTTGCTACCCATGCGGGTGAAGGTGCAGCCACGCACGAGGCCGGGGCCGGACATGATGAGCAGGCGCTGGAAGTTGTCCTCCCAGCGGCAGTTTTGCACCACCCAGCCCGCGCATTCGTGGTCGAGCCACTCGGCCTGCGCTTCGGCAAAGGGCGTGGCGTCTTGATCGAGGGTGAGTTGGTAATCGTGGTGCGAGATGAGCTTCGCCTCGCCGAGCAAAGCCCCGTTTTTGCGATGGATGAAGCGCAAGCGGTCGCCAGCACGGGCGTTGCGCAGCGTGGGAAGCAGCGCGCCATTGATCTCCAGAGTGACCTGTTTGCCGGACACGGATTTCACCTTGCCCCAGATGCCGTGGAAGTTCTGCAAATCATCGGCGGTGTGGCGGATGGTGACGTTGTCCATCACGCAGCCGTAGCGCGTGGAACGGCACAGGAAGCCGTCCGCGCCTTTCCATTGGCTGGTGCCGGGTCGCGGGCCGAAGTAGCAGTCTTTCCACAGATGCGCACCATCGCCGCCGCTCTCGCTGGGGCCGCCTTTGGCCACATAAACGCTGACGCCGTGCAGGGTGATGTTCGCTGAATCATCCAGCACGATGGCCCCCGCGCCGGTGTAGAGGCAGGAAAGGCCGTCGCCCACGCGCACCACGCCGAGGTCGCCATAGGCACGCTCCCAGTTCGCATCGTGAAGGCGCTCCATGAGCTGCGGTTCGAGCATGTTCACCCAGTAACGCCCGCCATCGGAAGGTGTGATGTCTTTGTAGCGCAGCTTCCGCACACCGGCCTGCATGTCGTAGAGCGGCACGCAGAAGCGGCCGTCGCTCTTGAAGGGAAACAAGCGTTGCTCATCGGCCCCTTTGTAGCTCGTGGGCACCACCACACCGGGCGAGGGCTGGATCTCAAAGCGATTGCCCTCGCGGTCGATGCGCGTGATGCGGCCCTCGATGCAGCCGCGTGTGCCGCGATCAATGATCGCACCACGAAGGACGATGTTGCGGCAGTTGCGAAAGCCCACGCAGCGATGCCCCGGCGGCATTTGCTTGTCATCCAGGTCGAACCAAAACGTCGCGCCCGTAGCATCGATCACAAAGGGATGCTCGGCATCGCGCTGCAGGTTCTCAAAGCCGAGCGGGTAAATCACCTTCGCCCCCTGCCAGCGCTCCTGGCCGAAGCGATAGTCCCCCGGCGGGATGCGCACACTCTCCGCACCGCTTTCAAACGCCTTCATCACCATCGGCATCACGCCTTTTCCCAGCTCCCGCTGCGCCTCCTTCTCCGCCTCGGTGAACTGCGGCCCGGCGGGCAGGTCAAAACCGAAGCGATACTCCGCCGGCGGTGGTGACTTGGATTCCAAGATCACGCGTTGATGCGGCGAGAGGTGATCGCGAGCATCGGCTCCAAAAAGCGAAACCGGAGACGCGAGAAAAAATGAGCCAAAGAGGATCAGCAAAGGTTTCATGGGGGGATTCATTTCAGTGGGAAGTTACGGGTTGGCTTTCACGCGATTGTCTTTGAGCACTTCTCCAGACACCCGGACATCGGTGCAGTCCTTCAGGATCAGAGAGCGATAGCTTTCTCTCGGCTCAAAAAAGCCAGTGATGGATTCGAAGGTGTTTCCGCGCACCAACGCGCCGTGAACGTTGATCAGGGAGATGCCGGCATCTTTGGAATCGCGGATCACGTTGTCTTCGATGCGAAGGCGCTCGGAGCGGGCGGCTGGTTGTCCGGCTTCGATGCTGTGCCAGCCGCAGAGAGTGACGGTGTTTCGCCGCACGGTCACCATGTCCGCCGAGCGGGCTATCGTCTGAGGGCCTTCGGGACAGCCGAGATAGATGCCGATGCCTGCGATGTTCTCGAACGTGTTGTTCTCGATGAGCGCGCCGTAGCCTTTGAATTTCAAACCGTGCCCGCGACCACCATTCTGCCGGTTGTTCCGATAGACGTAGCGCTGCGTGCCCTGATTGTTGCTCGCGATGGTGCTGGCTGGCAACGACGGCAGCGGTCGGTCGAGCGTGACTTTGACTTCGTCCTTCACGCTAGTGTCCACGGTCACCGCGATGGCTTCGCCGACGGCTCGATTGGTTTTTTGATCGGCAAAACGCAAGCGGTCACCGGGAAAGATCAGCTCGTCCCAGGGCTGGATTTTCATGGTCAGCGTCGGCTCATCGTGCTGGTGCAGCAGCTCGTAGTCGAAGAAGTAGCCGGCGTTGTAGTTGTCATCGCCGAGGAGGTGAAAATCACACTGCTCGATCCACGCGGCGATGCGTCCGCCCTCCGAGGAGGCGTGACCCGCGAGCCGACAATCCGGGAAACGCGTGTCAGGCACCACATCCACATTCAGATACGCGACCTTGTCATTGCGTCCGCCATTGCCGGAAATCGCCCCCGGAGTATCGACGAGCGTGATGTCTTTGAGCACGAGCTTGTCGTTGTTTTGGTTTTGAATGAAGCCCGGCCGGTAATGCGTGGCCGCGATCCGATCTCCGACCTGCCAATGACTGCGCTCCCAGTCGCCGCGGTCCTTTTCATCGGCCGAGCCGATGCGATACACGCCCTCGCTCAGCTTTGTCCTCGCGGTTCCTGCTCGGAAGCCTCCCGCATACTTGCCGGGGAACTTGGGATGCACCTTGATCAGGAAGGTGTTGTTCCCGCTCTCGGGCCAGTAAGTTTCCAAATCCTTCACCGGATACGACGACGGGATCGCCACCTCGATCTCGCGCGTCTCCGGCAGGACCTTCGTCACCTCCATCATGATATGGCCAGGCGTGGCCCATTTCATCGTGAGCTGCCGGAACTCGACGTTCTGACTCCCCGAGACCTCGGAAAACAGCGTCGCGCTCACCATCGTAATGGAGGAGCCATTGCCCTCGACGCGGAATCCCGGCGCGTGATCGATTCGGAAAGCCACGCGGTCCTCCATCGGCCCCAGCGTGTAGTCACCCTTCTCAAAAGCCACCTCCACCGTGTGCCCAGCCTTGGCCGTCGCCGCAGCCTTGCGCAGCGTCTCCAGCACCATGGTGCTGTCACTGCCCTTCGCGATGGTGAACCGCTTCTCCGGCGCGACGATGGTGAAGCGAAACGTCGCCGACCACGGCCCGGCCGCGGGCTTCTGAATGCGCACCCGCCAGAAATACTCCCGCGGCTCCGTGAGGCTGACCATGGAGTAGAAACGATTCATTCCGCCACCGATCACATCCGTGGCGAGCACCCTCCGAAAATCCGAATCCGCCGCAATCTGAATCTCACACTCCGGCTGATCATCGAGCGTCATCTCCGGGCCGCGCCATTGGAAATGCGGATGGTAGTTGATGAGCTTCTCGCCATTCGCAGGCTCGAAGGGTTCGAGATGACTGCCTCCGCCAGCAGCGTGGAGTGTGGCCAACGGTGCGATGATGAGGGCGATAACGAGGAGGTGTCTGAGCATGCTTAGTAAACGGACAAGCAGGAACAAACTATGGCAACAAAATGCGAACGAAAGGCCGAAAGGAAAGTGGCTGTGGGTTCGCTTCGCGGCTTCGCAGTAGCCGCATCTGATGGCGAATGATTCGGCTAAAGCCGAAGCCACTTTATGGGTCCGTGAGCGGTCGGTTATCTTTGACGACGATGTCCCGGCACTGTTTCAGCAGCACCGGTTGCGAGTCGTCCTGGGGCGATGCTTTGCCGGTGAGCGCACGAGGCTTGCCGGAGTTTTCAAAAGTGTTGCCCGTGATGCTGCCGCCGGACACGAGGCTGAACTCAATGGCACGTCGGCCTGAGTTGATGAAGCGGTTGCCTTGCACGGTGAGGTCGCTCAGCAACGGCGTGCTGGCGGCGTAATTCAACGACTGAAAGCCGGCCGACAGCGCCACGCCATCGGGATGGATAGCGACGTCTTCGAAGACGTTGTCGAGGATGCGGATGCCGTGACAGAGGCCGCCTTCGTTGCGGGTGAAGAAATTGCTCGCCAACTCGATCCCAGAGCCGATGCGGGTGAAGCGGCAGTTGCGCAGCGTGCCTCCGCGGCTGCCTTGAATGAGAAACCGCTGGTAGCAATCGCGGAAATCGCAGTCGCGGACTTCCCAGCCGTTGTTTTGCCAGCGCGGATTCTCCGCCACGGCCCGGGCCAGAGGCGCGGCATCGCGGTCGAGCGTCAGTTCCAGATGCTTCGCTGACTCGACGACGGCGCTTCCCAGCGGTGCGCCGGTTTGCGAGTCATAGAACTGCAGCCGATCGCCGGGATGGGCGGGCATCTCGGAATCGCGATGCAGCGTGATCGTGCGGCCTGAGACCTTCTCGATGTAACCCCAGAGGCCGTTGAAATTGATCAGGTCGTCGGTGGTGTGCAGCATGGTGCAGCCAACGAGCGTGCTGCCACGCTCCATTCCGCCGCTGAGGAAGCCATCGGAGCCCTGCCAGTGACAGGTGCCCGGTCGCGGGCCGAAGAAGCAGTCGTTCCAAAGATGCCCGCCGCCGCCACGCGCTTCGAGCAGGCCGCCTTTGGTGATGTAGTTGCGCACGCCGACGAACGTCATGCCGGTGCAGCCGATGACGCCAATCGCCGTGGTGGAGGTGCGGATCAGGCACAAGCCATCGCCCACTTGCAGCGTGCCGCTGGTGCCATAAGCACGCATCCACGCGGGATCGCTGTTGGCCTTCAGCAGTTCGGACTTCGCATCCAGCACGACCCAAAAGCGTCCGTGCGCCGTGCCTGGTTCCACGCGGCTAAAGTTCAGCCCGGCCTGGCTGGTGACCTGAAAGGAATAGAAAGCAGCGCAGAACGTGCCGTCGCCATTGAAAGGCACCAGCCGCCCACTCGTGGTTCCACCGGCCTTCGTGAGATCGAGCGTGCCTTGCGTCGCCTCGATCTCGATGCGGTTTCCCTCCGTGTCGATCTGCGTGATGCGGCCCTCCATGCAGCCACGCGGATCACGATCCAGCGTGGCCCCCTCCAGCGTCACATGGCTGCAATCGACAAAGCCAAGCGCGAAGTGATTGCTGGGCCATGCGTCCGGCGGCAGATCGAACCAAAACGTGACCCCATGCGCGACGATGCGAAACGGCTTCGCGGAGTCGCGCTTCAGGCCGCGAAAATCCAGCGCATACACCGGGCCGTCCTTATCCCAGGTCTCCTGACCAAAGCGATAGTCCCCCGGAGCCAGCGTCACCGACTCCGCCCCCGCCTCAAACGCCTTCCGCACCATCGGCACGACCTGCGCCCCCTTCGCCCGCTGCTCCACTTTCTCCGCCTCAGTGAACACCGGCCCGGCAGGCAGATCAAAGCTGAACCGATACTCCGCAGCCGGTGACGGCGAGACAGGATCGCGAGCATAGGCGGCGTGGAGCGAAGTCAGCGACAGAGCGGCGAGGAATAGAAGCGTGGATCTCATGAAAGTAGCTGCGGCTTTAGCCGCATTCAATGCATACACGTCGGCTGAAGCCGAAGCCACTTTATCGAATCTCCGCCAACATCTGCAACTCTTCAGTGCAGAGTGGCCGATGGTGAATCGTGCACGATTGGTTTGCCGGGTGAACTGTTTTTCATGCGAGACGAAGGATAAGTCGTTGGCAGAAGATGGCGGATTAAAAGTTCTCTATTTTTCCGATGTAGGGATCGTCCCCGGCACCCATGTGAGGCCCCACTCCTGAAGGGCGCTCAGGATGGGCAAGAGAGCTTTGCCTTTGGAGGTGAGCTGGTAGGCGAGCCTCTTTGAGCCTTCGGAGATGGGAACTTGAACAACGAGTTGTTCCTCTGTGAGACGCTCGAGTCTGTCGCTGAGAATATTGGTCGGGATACGCTCTGGAGAGGCAGCAAAGTCTTTGAACCGGGTGCTGCCGCTGGCGAGGTCGCGGATGAGCAACAAGGTCCACCGGTCTCCGATGATGTCCAAGGCGCACGCCAAGGGGCAGGAAGACCGGTGGGCCTGTGGTTTGGCACTTTTAATGAGGCTGGGCTTCACCTTGCGGGTTGGGATGGTTGTATTCCCCTGGGTCCACGCGGAACCAGATGGCGTAGAGGGCAGGCAGGAAGGCCAGCGTCAGCACCGTGCCGACGGCGGTGCCGCCGATGAGCACGTAAGCCATGGAACCCCAGAAGACGGAATGCGTCAGCGGCATGAACGCCAGCACGGCCGCGAGGGCGGTGAGAATGACCGGGCGTGATCTTTGCACGGTGGCCTCGATGATGGCTTGATAGGGAGTGTGCCCTTCTTGCTGATTGGTGTGGATTTGGCCGATCAAAATGAGGGTATTCCGCATGAGGATGCCCGAGAGACCAATCAAGCCGAGGATGGCATTGAATCCAAAGGGTTGCTGGAAAAGCAGCAATGCCGGAACGGCTCCGATGAGCCCGAGCGGGCCCGTCAGCATGACCATCCACATGGCCGAGAAGGAGCGCACTTGGACGATGATGATCGCCAGCATGAACAGCAACATGACCGGGAACAGCGGAGCAAGAGCGACGTTGGCTTTGGATGACTCCTCGCTCGAACCTGCGACTTCAATGCGGTAGCCGTCGGCAAGCGATGCACGCAGGGGTTCAAGTTTGGCCCAGATGGCGGCGGAGACATCTGGCGGCTGGGTTGTTTCACTGTTGTCGCCACGGACGGTCACGGTTGGCTCACGGTCGCGACGTTTGATGAGCGGGGCTTCGGATTGAACTTCGATGCTCCCGATCTGAGTGAGCGGGATGGTTTTACCACTCCGATTCATGAGCGTGAAGTTCTCCAGCCTGGCTGGGTCGAGCCGATCTTCACCTGAGCTACGGACCATGAGGCTGACTGCACGGATGTCTTCACGGACCTGTGTGATCGTCATGCCGTTGAGGAGGAACTGAAGCTGCTGCGATACTTCCTGGGGTGAGAGGCCGATGAGCTGCAAACGCTCTTGATTCAAAACGATCTGCAGTCTGGGCACTCGCTCGCCCCAGTCCACGTTGACCGTGCGCATGTTTGGATCGCCACGCATGATCTCAGCCACGGAGTTGGCGATTTCACCAAGCTTTGACGGATCAGGCCCGCTGACACGAAAGGCGACGGGAAATGGCGAGTAGGGGCCGAAAACCAACTGGCTGGCGCGTATCCGGGCTTCCACGGCCAAACCGTCAACGGCAGCCTGCCGAAGGCGTATCTTGAGGCTGTCTCTTGCCTCGGCATTCGGTGTTAGAACCACGATTTTAGCAAAGGATGGATCCGGCAATTCGGGATTGTAAGAGAAGAAGAAGCGGGGTGCTCCGGCTCCGATATAGGCGGTGACGGTTTTGGCTTCAGGCTGCTTCGCCAGCCAGCTTTCGACTTTCTTAACCGCAGCGCTCGTTGTCTCGATGCTGGTGCCCAGTGGTAGCTGGACTTCCACCAATAGCTCAGGCCGGTCTGACTGAGGGAAGAACTGCTTCTTCACGGGCACCATGCCAGCGCCAGCGGTCACGAAGGCGACAAGGACAAGCGCGGCCACCGTGTATTTCCTCCGCACACACCAGACGACGAAACGCCGCAAGCGCTGGTAGCCAGGAGTGGAATAGAGTCCTGCATGGCCTTCTGCGGGCGGTTTGATATCCGGCAGGAGCTTCACGCCAAGGTAAGGGGTGAAAACCACGGCCACGATCCATGAGACGATCAGGGAGAATCCGACAATCCAGAAAATGTTGCCGGCATACTCGCCTGCCGTGGATCGGGCGAAGCCCACGGGCACAAATCCGACCACCGTCACCAGTGTGCCCGAGAGCATGGGGCCAGCGGTGTGACTCCACGCGTAGGCTGCGGCCTGGATGCGGTTCATGCCCTCTTCCATTTTCACCACCATGGACTCGATGGCGATGATGGCGTCATCCACCAGCAGCCCGAGGGAAATGATGAGTGCCCCGAGAGTGATACGATCAAACACACGGTCTGTGAGCTTCATGATGACAAACACCACGCCGAGCGTCAGCGGAATGGCTGCCACCACGACGATCCCCACCCGCCATCCGAGGCTCAAGAGGCTAACCAGCATGACCACACCGACGGCCATCGCGAACTTGATCATGAACTCATTCACGGCAGAGCTGATGTTGACGGCTTGGTCGGTGATCTTTTTCAGACTCACGCCCAGAGGCAAATTGGATGCAATCTTGGTGCTCTCTGACTGAAGTGCATCTCCCAGCTCCAGCCCATTCCAACCGTCTCTCATGACCACGCTCAACAGCAGCGATGACTGCCCGTTGTGACGCACAAGGAAGGTGGCGGGGTCCTCGTAGCCACGTTTGACCTCAGCAATGTCTGACAGTTTGAAACTCCGCTGCCCGGCCACAATCGGGGTATCGCGCACCTTGTCGAGGGTGGTGTAAGCTCCGTCCAGCCGGACGAACACTTGCTTTCCATCGGTATCCACGGAACCGGCTGGAGTGACGGCGTTCAGTCGTGCCAGAGCGTTGAAGACATCGGCTGGCGAGATGTTCAACGAGGACAACCGTGCGTTGGAGAACTCGACAAAGATCCGCTCCTGTTCCTCGCCGACGATGTCCACCTTCTTGACGCCCGGCACATGCAGAAACCGTTGCCGGAGATCCTCGGCGGTGCGGGTGAGCTGGTTCATTGGCATTCCAGGTGCCTCGATTGAATAGAGAGCGAAGGAGACATCGGAATACTCATCGTTCACAAACGGCCCCATGGTGCCTTGCGGCAGTTTGCGAGCCTCATCCCCCAGCTTCTTCCTGGCTTGGTAGAACTGTTCCGCCACTTCCTTCGGCGGCGTTTTGTCGCTGAGCTGGAGGGTCATCAAGGCCAGGCCGGGACGTGTGATGGTCTCGACGCGGTCATACCAGCTTAGCTCTTGGAGTCGCTTTTCCATCGGCTCTGCCACGAGGTCCTGCATCTCCTGGGCAGTGGCTCCGGGCCACACGGCAGACACGGTGAGCACTTTGATCGTGAAAGATGGATCCTCTGCGCGTCCCAGGTGAAAGTAGGCGTAGATGCCTGCAAACGCTGAGGCGATGATGAGGAAGAGGGTGATGGCGCGTTCCCGCACCGCCAGTGCGGAGAGATTAAAGGCTTGCATCGGAGAAATTTGGCTGGGTTGTGATTCGGATGGTTTGGCCCTCGTGCAGCATGTGTGCTCCGAGCGCGATGACGGTCTCTTCGGGCTTCACTCCGCTGGAGAGAACCGCTTCGTCTTTGCCAATGCGGTCCACTTTCACCGCGCGAAACTTCACGGATGAAGATTCATCCACGATCCAGACGCCGGGGCCTGTGCCGCTGTCATGGACGGCACCGATGGGTAGCGAAAGAGCGAGGCTTCCAGGGGCTTGAGGCGATGTGATCGTCACCACCACCGTCGAACCCAAGGGTGCTTGTGCAGCGGCACCCTCCAGCACATAGCGTGCTTCAAACGTTCGGCTCATCGGGTCCGCTGCATCGGAAAGCTCGCGTAGCTTGGCTCCATAGACAGGTGTCTTTTGACCATACAACTGCGCTGTGGCCGCACTGCCCAAAGCTGGGCGCAGACCTTCCGGAAGATGAATCAAGGCCTCTCGCGGGCCATCTTGTGCCAACTGAATCACCATCTGCCCGGCTGACACCACCTGTCCGGGTTCACCCGTGGTCTTCACAATCACGCCATCGGCATCCGCCAGCAGCTCGGCATAAGTGCTCGCGTTGTTGGTGACCTTTGCCTGTGCTTCGGCTGCTTCAAGGAGCGCCTTCGAGCTGTCGAGTGAGGCCCGAGCCAAGTCATACTCCTGGTTTGAAATGGCACCTGTTTTGACCAGCCCTGCCACTCTGGCTTCATCTGCTTTTGTCTGGATGTATCTTGCCCGGGCGGCTGCCACATTCGCCTGCTGTGCTGCGACAGAGAGTTGAAGGTCCACCGCATCCAGCTTCATGAGAAGCTGGCCCTTTTTGACGTGCTGCCCGACGCTGACAAAGCGCTCCAGCACTTTCCCACCGACTCGGAAGCCGAGGGCACTGACGACTCGTGCATCTACGACTCCGGTGAAGGTGCGTTGCGTTGCTTGAGCAGGTTTCGCATGGCAGACAGCCACCGTCGGAGGTTGAAGCCGGGGATCTTCAACCGAAGGCTTGGAGCATCCGGTGATCAGCAGCGCCGCTGTTAGGCCGCTCGCCAGCAAGCGAACGTGTGAATGTTGTTTGGGTGTAGTCATAGTCGTGGGGTGTTGTGAAAGGTTGATTAGTGAGTGGCGGCCCAACTTCCGCCGAGTGCCTTGACGAGTTGGACGGACGCAATGAGGCGCTGGCCTGTCAGTTGAACCCTGGCTCGTTGAGCTTGCAGAGCCTCCCGGTCGGCATCCACGACCTCCAGGTAGCTCACGACGCCTGCTTCATATCTCTGGCTGGCCAGTTCAGCGCCACGGCTGCTGCTGGTGACGACGCGGTCGAGAGCAGCGGACTGCTCGGCCAGAAATCGGATGCCTGCGAGACTGCTCTCCACATCGCCAAAGGCCACGAGAACACTCTGGCGATAACGTGCGACCGCCTCCTGGTAGCCGGACTTTGATCTGCGGTAGTTGGCAAGATTTCGACCACCCGCGAAAATAGGCAGCGAGACACTCGGACCGATGGACCATGCCCGGCTGTCCCAACTGAACACGTCCTGAAAGTCAGCGCTGACGCTGCCCCCCGAGCCGGTGAGGCTTACCGCCGGAAAGAAGGAGGCCTTGGCCACACCGATGCGAGCGTTTGCGGAAGCCAACTGGCGCTCAGCTTCGGCCACATCGGGGCGTCGTTCGAGCAGATCCGAGGGAAGCCCGGAAGGGATGCTTGGCGGTGTCGGTTTCCAGTCCTGACCTTTGCCACCTGAGGCAGCGGGAAAGGAAAAGGTGGAAGGATTGGCTCCGACGAGAATCGCCAGAGCATTCTCCAACTCTGCCCGCCTCTTGCTGAGGCCTGCCTTTTCGGCCTCGGTGCTCGCCAAGGCTGTTTCTGCCCGGGTAACGTCGAGTTCATTGCCCGCACCGCCTTTCGATTTGTTCACTACCAGCTCTAGCTGCTTCTTTCTCAACTGCACCGTGTCTGCGAGCGTCAGGAGTTCCGCATCGAGTGCCCGCAGGGAGAAGTAATGCTGCGCCACATCCGCATGAAGAATGAGCAACACGCCGTGGAACGCTGCCAGCGAAGCTTCCGCATCAGCACGAGCACTCTCGGCACTGCGGCGGACGCGGCCCCACAGGTCAATCTCATAGCTCAAGTCCAACGGCACCCGGAACTGGTTTGCCGTGATGCCGCCGAAGCTAGGCACTTGATTCGCAGAGAACTTCATCCGCGAAAAACTCGAGCCTGAGGCAATCTGCGGCAGCAGTTCACCGCTCGCCACTCTGGCCGCACTCCTGGCCTGATCCACGCGGGCGATGGCTGCCTGCACTTGCTGGTTCGCCTCAGCAGCCCTGCTCTGAAGGCTGTTGAGTGCCTGGTCATTGAAAACGGTCCACCAGTTGCCTTTGGGCAGGTTATCCGTTGGCTGTCCTTTCTTCCACGAGCCAGCATCGGCACCCTTAAACTCAGATGGAACCGCATCGGCAGGCCGCTTGTAGTCCGGGCCAACGACACAAGCCGACAGCGTAAGCAGGATCACCGAGGTAGATGCAATAAGTCGAGCCTTCATGATGCCTTACCTCCTTGGATCTTGGAGATTGGCTTCGGGCTCATCACCTGGGCGAACACGGCCTGGTGCAGCCACCGTGGACTCGCCCAGATAAACAAAGCCATGAACTTGTTTGGCAAACCCGGCACCACGCTGATGCGTCCGGCATTCAGAGCGCGAATCCCTGCTTTCACCACTGGCTGTGGCTTCATCATGAGGAGCTTCAACAGAGGCGTAACGTGCATCTGAGCCGCCGCGGCAAAACCCGTGTCTGACAATCCAGGACAGAGCGTGGTGACCGTGATGCCATCCTTCTTCATTTCCCGATGAAGCGCCTCTCCAAGCCGCAAAACGTAGGCCTTGGCAGCTGCATAGACCGCAAAACTCTCCACAGCCACATGAGCGAGCAAACTCGACACGAGCAGGATTTTGCCGCTCCCCTTTGCTCGCATGTCAGCCGCAAACAGATGAGTGACGGCGGTAAGGCTTTCAATGTCCAACTGCACCATGCCCAGCGCGTCGTTCAGATTGGCGTCCTGGAAACCTCCTTGCAGCCCATAGCCGGCGTTGTTGATCAGCACGTCAATCGTGATGCCACGCTCCTGCACACGCTGATGCAGTTGCCGCACACTCTCCAGATCAGAAAGGTCCACACCCTCCACGATCACCTCCACCTGATAGTTGGAGCGCAGAGACTCAGCCAGCGACTCAAGCCGATCCTTTCTGCGGGCCACAAGGACCAGCGAGTGGCCCTGTGCGGCATATTGACGTGCGAACTCCTCACCGAAGCCGCTAGATGCACCCGTGATGAGTGCCCAATTGTTGTTTTTTGTTTTAGTGTGCATATACACAGTTTTGAGTTATTGCCGTGCTGGCGTTCTGATTCTTGTTTTATGGTGTTACTTGCTAAGAGCCATCGTGGCCTTTTCCAGGTCAGCGAAAATGGCTGACCAACGATCTTTACCGAGAGTTTCGACAATGGCCTGCTGGGCAGCGAGCCAAGCCGGGTGTGCTTCCTGGACTTTTTTCCTCCCCAGGGGAGTGATAGACACTTCAATGCGGCCACCATGCCCAATGGCCTCCGTCAGCAGAAGCCCATCGCGCTGAAGTGGACGAAGATTCCGAATGAGCGTCGTGCGCTCCATACCCAAAAAGTCACTCAAATCCGCCATACTCCAACTGTCCTTCCCGGTCACCGCCGCGAGAATCGAACACTGGTTGGGCCGGATTCCATGCCTCCGCATCTCCGCATCATAAAACTGAGTCACCGCCCGCGTCACGCTCCGCAGGTTGAAGCAAACGCAGTTCTCTTGTGACTCCATGTCTTTGGCTTTTTCTTTCATGGTGTGTATATACACTCTTGCAGCGACAGAATCAAAAGGTTTTTCGAAAAAAACGTCCACACCCGTCAAACTTGCCGCCATGAAGCTTTTGAGTGAGGCATCCATCAGGGATCACCCCAAGACTGACATCACAGCCCCGTTTGGTGGCGTGCTTCACGATTGGCGCCCCTTTGGAAGGGGGTAGGTTCGCGTTTGGAGGGGCCGAAAGTGGCTGCGGCTTTAGCCGCATCAATGAGCGAACGATTCGGCTAAAGCCGAAGCCACTTTGGGGACTCACCGATACTCAAGCTGCGCCGAGGCGGTGCAGTCCGCGCTGGCCTTCACACGGAGCCAGTGGGCGGCGTAGCCTGGGGGGAATTCGTGCACGAGGGGCTTGCCGGGCTCGACGGTGAGTTGCTGGTAGGCGTGCCATTGGCCGTCGGCGTAGAAGTCCACTTCGAGGGTGAACTCGACGGGGTGTTGGGCGTCGTGCGAGAGGGTGAGGGTCTTCTTGTCGTAGCCGGTGAGGAGATAGGGATCGCTGGGGGCGTGGGCTTTTACGGCGGTGTCGCGCCATGGGCCGCCGGTGCCGCGCGGTTTGCCCATTTTCCAGAGGTCGTCGATGGCTCCGAACCAGAGTTTGGCATCGGTGCTGCCGAAAATGTGGCCGTCGTTGGCGGCATCGGCTTTCACACCGCTGAGGACGAGCATGCCGCGCCAGACGCAGAAGTCGGTGATGGGTTTGTGGTGCGTGGCGACGGGTTTCATGCGCTGGAAGTCGGGCATGTTGCGCTGGCCGGAGGGTGAGGTGCCGCCGCGCGGGACTTCGTAAAAGGTGCCGTGGTAGTTGGCGAGGTAGCGCTCTTGAATGCACTCGCGGATGCTGCGGGAAGCGGGTGCGCTGCTGAGGGCGGCATCGCCTTTCGGCAAACGGAAGCGCTGGCCGTCGTAGCGTGTCACGATGATCGACGCGGCGTCTTCGGCGAACTCGTTCTTCAAGGCATGCGTGTCTTGCAGCTTGGCGACTTCGGCTGGCGCTTCGGTGGCGTGGAAGGCGAGCTTTTCATCCACCTCGAAGTAGCGACCATCGCGGGTGAGGAACTGTAAGTTTGTCGTCGGGAATCCGGCGCGGACGATGCCGCCGATGCTGGTCGCGGATTTGGAGGCCATGGAGAGACCGTCGAAGAGGCAAGCTTCATCGGGCGAGGAACGGCGCGGAGTCGAGACGTGCAGGAAGGCGGTGGCGATGCCGTCGGCGTTCGCCTTCACGCGTAACCATGGAGCCTTGAGGTCGCTCGGGAGGATCAGGGGCGAGTAGCCTTTGGTCGGTAGGTCGCGGGTGATGAGTTCTTTCCACTGACCGCTGCCATCGGCATCGGTCTCGATGGTGAAACTCACCGCGGCATCGCCATGATTCACGAGATGCAGGCAGCGCAGCTCGTAGCCGCCGATGAGGATGGCATCGCTCGGCGTGTTCGCTTTCACCGCATCTTCCACCCACACGCCGCCTCGTGCTTCGGCGGGGCCCCACGATGGCAGGTCATCGCGTTGAAGGAACTGCATGTTTGAGTGCGGCTGGCCGGGCACCGTGAAAGGAATGCCGTGCACCGAGGTCGCCTGCTGACTGAAGACGAGTTGTTTGTTCCATTTCGTCATGTCGGTGACGGTGACGAGCGTGGACGCGATGTGTCGCAAGCCAGCGCAATGGCCGTGGCGAAAGCCAATGGGCAGCTCGTAGAGGCCGTTGTGCAGGAACATCAAACGCGGGCCATCGCCCACGTCGCAGATGCGCGGCCATTCGGTGTTCGAGCCATGCATGCCATCGGCGGTGTAGCTCGATTTGGGCAGGCGATAAGTCGTCCACGTGCCAGACTTCTCGCGCACCTTGATGAAGGCCGAGCGCAAGTCCCAGCCGAGCGCCCAGACCGGTTCGTCATCGCTCGTCGCGCCCGTGAGTCCACCGGGGCCGGTGATATCGAGATGCTGACGCCGCGAGAGAATGCGCCACATTTTGCCATCCCACTCGCCGAGGTTGCCGATGTCCTCGCTGATGCCGCGCCACATCGTCTGCCCCGTCTGGCGCGGCGTGGCGAGCGGTTGACACGGCGTTTGCAGATACGGCCACGTCAGCTTCTCCGTCTCGAACTTCGTCGCCGCGCTGGTGTAGTCCACTTTCCAAAAGGGCGACGGCGCTGGGTCTTCACCATTCGCTGCGATGAAGAAGCGTCCCTGAGCTGTCCACGCGCCTTTGTAGTGCCAGCCGGGCAGCGGTTTCTTGAAAAGCTCCGTCACCGCCAGCGAATGCACATCCACTTCATAGACCGCACCTTCCTGCGTGAGGTAGAGCACCTTGTGCTCCGGGTCGGTGAGATGCCGCGCCAAAGCGGTGAGCCGTCCAGGCAGCTTATCACGTGGGATGACGCGCACCTTGCCCGCTTCATCAATGGCATACGAAGCGATGAACAACTGCCGCGACTCGCGATGAATCATCCGGCAGGCACTCGTGCCGCCCACACTCTCCGTCCGGATCTCCAGCGACATGTCAGGCAGGATGGCGAAGAGCTTGTCATTGCCGCGCCCGAGGTCGTGAGACGTGTAAGTCGTGCTCCACAGCTTCCCCGCCCACGGCACCGCCGCGCCGAGTCCGCATTCCATGGCCGACCTCTCGCGCTTTGGGTCGGAATTGAACACCGTGAGATGCGGATAGATGCCGGAGACGCTGAGCGGATCAGCGGCGTGGGAGCAAACGGCGAGCAGAAGAGTGGCGGCCAACGTGGTTTTCATCGAACGATGATCTTGCCGAGCGACCGGCTTTTTTCCATGTCTCCAGACGACTGATCTTTGGTCTGGATCCGACACAGCGTCAGGCGGTGGCACGCGCCGCATACTCGCCCGGTGTGCTTTGCATGAGGCGCTTGAAGACCTTACCAAAATGAGCCGCGTCCGCAAAACCCACGCGCAAAGCGATCTCGCCCACGGAGTAGCGACCGCTCTCCAGCATCCTGCAGGCATGATTCACCCGCACACGACCGAGAAAATCCGCCAGCGTGCCCTTTGTGTGGTGGCGGAAAAGCCGGCCCAGATGATCCGCATTCACCTTCAGTGACTCGGCCACGCCAGCCAGCGTCATCGGTTCGGCATAATGATGGTGAACAAGCTCCATCGCACGCCGCAGCATCACCGGAAACTCCATCGCGGAAATCCACGGCAGCCCACCACGTCGAGGCAGGTCATTCTCCAGAGGCACGCCCCAGGCCTCCGCCAATCGCGCGGCCATCTGCGCCACCAGGCGCAACCTCGCACGACGCGGCTCGATCTCCGCCGCCTCAACGTGCGCCGTCTTCATCATCTGCTGCAACAACGGCTCCGCAGGCACTCCGCGACGCTGCGCATACCGCCGGATGCGCCGCTCCGCCTCCGCCTCGGTCCCACGAACGATCACCGATCCATAATAGAAAGCCCCCAGCACACGCCCCTTCACCACCAGCGGCTCCACCATGTCCGTGAGCCCAAGATGGCACTGACCGACAAAGCCCACGCCACGCCGGATCAGCACCCGATTGACTGCATGCTTGTTGTTCAGACATCCGCGCAGCGTCGCTCCCGTCTTCGCCAACACACAAAACTCACAGCGATGAATCTTCCACTGCTCCGGCAAAGCCAAGTCCGGCACCCGTCGCGCCAACCCTGCCAAATCCGAAAAGCTGATGCGCCACGGCCCCTCATCTTCGACCAGGGTGAGGAGTTGTTCGAGGAGGGAGGGTGGCATGTGAATCACCTGTGGTTTTGCCCCTCACACCATCGCAAAGGCTCGGACCGGAAAGGTGCCGAAGGCTTTGACCTTCGGCGGCACGGCGAAGAAGCGAAAACCGGCTTCGGGAAGCTGATCCAGGCCCGTCATGTGCTCGACGATGGGGATCTCCGCACCCAGAAGCGTGCTGTGCACGGGACGTGCTTTGCCGCGCGTGTCGTCGATGTTGTAGGAGTCGATGCCGACGAGCTTCACGCCGCTTTGTTTGAGAAACAGCGCCGCCTCCTCGGTGAGGAATGGGTTTCCCTCGAAATAGGCATCCGTGCGCCAGTGCCGATCCCAACCGGTTTGCACGAGCACGGCCTTGTTTTGCAAATCGAGACCTTCAAACGCCTCCCGAGTGACTGCCATGGCATCACAACGCACCACCACACCGTCCAAGCCCGCGAGCGAGGTCAGCGGCAGCTCGGACAAGTCCTTCCCATCGGCATAACGATGAAACGGCGAGTCCAGATACGTGCCCGTGTTCGCTACCATGTCGATGCGGCCAATGTGAAACTCCGTTCCTTCCGCATAAAGCCCACGCGAGGCTTCGCGACTGAGATAATCACAGATCAACGGCGCTGGCAGACCACGGTAAGTGATCATGCCGTGCTCGATGGTGTGGCTGAGGTCGATGGGGATCATACTTCAGTGCATCAATTCCACCTTGCTCATCATCACGGCCTGTCCACGCAATAACACTTGATCATCTCGCACGCTAAGTTTCACGAGTCCGCCGCGTTCGCTGGCTTGAAAGGCGGTGAAATCGGATTGGCCGAGTTTACCCTGCCAATAAGGTCCGAGCGCACAGTGGGCGGAGCCCGTGACTGGGTCTTCATTCACGCCTGCAGCCGGAGCAAAGAATCGAGAGAGGAAATCATGTTCGGCCATTTCGCCGCGACAGGTCACGATGACGCCTCGAACGGGGAAGGCGGACAAGGCCGCGAGATTCGGCTTCAAGCCGCGAAGCACTTTTTCACTGGCCACTTCGACGAGGTAATCCATGCCGTTGAACCCGCAGGCAATCAGTTCGCAGCCCAAAGCCTGCTCCATACCCGCAGGGACGTCACAGGGGTCACAAGCCACCGCCGGGAAATCCATTTCGATCCAGTCACCTTCTCGGCGACAGGTCAGCCAGCCACTCAAGGTATGAAATCGCGCTTCCTGATCCGCTGAAAGCACGCCTGTCTCCCACAGCGCAAAGGCTGCCGCCAGTGTGGCGTGACCACAGAGCTTTACCTCCACAGTCGGCGTCAGCCACCGAAGCGCGAATCCTCCTTCCATCGGATGCAGGAATGCCGTCTCGGAAAGATTCATCTCACGAGCGACAAACTTCATCCATGTATCTTCCGCAGGTTGATCCAGGATACAAATAGCTGCCGGATTGCCGGCGAAGGGTTGGCCCGTGAAAGCGTCGATGATGTGAAGAGTTTTTGACATTTTTTGGAGAGAACAATTCGGCTAAAGCCGAAACCACTTTGTCATTGCTGTCGTTGAAAATCGAGGCTGAGATCGTAGCCGCCATCATCGGCGACAGGATCGGCCTGGAGGCCGAGGGAGAGCATGGAGTCGTTCGAGTTGCCGATGGAGATGCGGGCTTGCTGGCCGGGATGGCTCACCACAGTGGGCATGGAGAGCATATCGACTCCGCGAGTGTTTTGCAGAGAGCTTTGCAGCTCACTCAATCGTTGCTGGCCGATGGCACTGTAGTTCTCGAAGTCAAAGATATCGGGGAACAG
>JAIYDW010000167.1 GCA_027487315.1 Verrucomicrobiaceae bacterium
AAGTTCAGTTAGTACGGATGAAGCGGCCTGTTCTCGACATGAAGGTGAAGTCGAATCGTGTTTGAGGGTTCGCTTGGTTGTTTTGGGTCTACCGCGTTCCATAATGATGTGGTAGTGTTTGAAACGATCTTATGGTTCGAGCCTTTGAGGTTGCAGGCTCAGACCGCAGCCGCGATTCGGGAGCATAGGATTCGACTGGAGGCCCGGCGAAAGTGTGGACTCGTTCGAGATGCCGATGGAGAGGTTGGCGCGTTTGCCTGGACGGGCAATCGGTTCTGGTCGAAGGCGTTGTAGATCTCGAAGTCGTGCAGATTGAAAAATAGATCTTGAGCGTCGGCCTTCGATACCACCGCATCAGAAATGGCATCACTCTCGCGGTCATCTTCACCTACCCCTCATGCGTTGTCTCTTGCGTCACAATGACGATGCCGTTGATTGCGGGAGCGATTTCCCAATAGCCTATGACGGCCTATTCATCGGGTTTGAGGCGAATTCCGGCCTTGGATGTGAATCGGATCGGCTTTCGAGTCACTGCAAGCTTTTCGGCTTTGGGCGGAGTTGGAGCCAAAGTTCTTGTTTTGAGTGCTGTCGGGACTTTGGAGGTATAAACCGACTCTTTCGGCTGAAAAGCCGTCCGCATGAGCCAGAATGCGATGAGGCTAAGAAAGAGGCAGAGAAATGATGGGGCGGCGCATGGGTTTAAAGAGTGGGTGTGGCTTTAGCCGTATTCTGGTAAGATTCGGCTAAAGCCGAAACCACTTTGTTTATAGCCCCTCAGGGACAATCGCGGTGTTTTCGTAGAGGATGACACCGCCGCGTTTCACGATCTCGCGTTGCACAGACTTCACATCCACAGCACGAACGGTGCTGCCACTGCTTTGCGCTTTCATCGCGGCGATGCCGCAGGCCTCACCGAGCGCCATGAAGACGGGTTCCATGCGCAGGGTTTGGTAGCCGACGTGGCTTGCGCTGCACGCGACGGGCACAAGCAGTCCATCCACACACTTCGGCACCAGGATGCGATACGGGAGCTGGAAAGGATCGTGGGAGATGAAGAAGTAACCCGGGCGCAGCAGCGGATAGGCGGGGTCGTATTTTCGCACGGTATGGGAGTCGAACTCAAACTCGGTGACGGCGATGCCATCGGCGAAACGGGCGGGCAAACCGGTCTCGAAGACGGGCTTGGCGTCGTTTTGCGTGAGCGTGTATTCGCCCCAGATGCGGCGGCCCTGGCGGACGTAGATGTGGTGCGGACGGTGGCGATGATCGGTGAACTCATCCTTCGGAAAGCCCCACTGGCTGGCTTCGTCGCGGATGGCTTGGGGCACGGCGGGATCGTTTTGCAGCAGCCAAACGAGACCTTCGTTGTGGCTCCAGTAGCGGGCAAAGATGCGCTCACGCTCGGCGGGGCCGGCCTCGGGCCAGCGCCAGTTTTCCTCGGCCAGATCGAGCGACTCGGCAGGAACGCCGGTATCGTGATGCGGATGGTCGCTGTTCACTTCAAACTTCCCATTCGGCATCTCGTAGAGCTGGATGACTTGATTGAAGCGCGTGATCTTCCCTTCGGCGATTTGCGCCAGGACGTGCCAGTAGTCGTCGCGATTGAAAGCAGCAGGTTTCTCCACCGGCATGGCGTTCGCCTTGTCCTTCGTGAGGTGAAAGCGGAAGCAAAACGCCTGGATGCCATCATCCGCCTCACCGGTGGAACCGGGCAGCGGGTTGTAGTCTTTGAAGCGGACATAGATGTGCCCGGCATGAGGCTCGCCAAAGGTCGCACGGCTCTCGCGCCCGACGCGATACGGCACGCCCGCGAGCGACGCGAGATCGCCCTCATAGGTGCAGTCAATGAAGGTCGTGGCGCGAAACTCGGTCTTCGTGCCCGGCTTGCTCAAATCCTCCGCCGTGATGCTGACCAGCTTCACCGTCGGTCCGGAATCCTTCGGCGCGGCTCCGTCGATGCGCTTGCCGGGAGTCGCGATCTTTTCCACGCCATCGCTGCGCACGACACTCGCGGAGACCACGCGATGCCGCTGGAGGAGCGTGATGTTTTTCTCCGCCGCGAGCATGTCGCGGAAGGTTTTCTCAGCAATGTGCGGCTCAAACATGTTGCCGCCCTTGCACACCTTCACCTGCTTCGAGTCCGCACCGTAAGTCGTTGTGTAATGCTCGAGGATGCGCCGCTTGAACTCGTTGTAGAGTCCACCGACCGCACCGTGCTTGCGAATGTCCGTGTTCGTCAAGCCACCCGCGACGATGCCGCCGACATGCGCGGATTCTTCGAGCACGATGACTTTGGCGCCGCTCCTTGCAGCGGAAACGGCTGCGGCGATTTCGGCTGGATTGGCGGTGACAACAACGACATCCTCCTGCTCGACCGCGAGCACGGTGGTGAGAGTGAGAAAGAGAGTGAGTAAGGGTTTCATGCGACTGAATCAGGCTCGTAGCCGAAGAAGGGATAATCATTCTCGGGCACAAAAGTGGCTTCGGCTTGAGCGGGAGCTTCAGGTGCGGCTTGAACGATGATCGGTGCGGCCACGGCGGCAGCGACGGTGCCTTTGAGGGCACTGAAGAGAGCCTCGCGGCGGGTGAGGGTGTTGGATTCGGTGTTCATGGGATTGAAAGTGTGGTTCAGCACTCTGGGCTGATCAGATGAGTCCAGAGGACTCAACCACATTGGAATCAGGCTTCGCTAAAGGGGCCGCCATCTTGCTCCGCGAGAGCTTCACGCACTTTCACGCCGTCGAAGGAGCCGACTTCGCTCTTCGCCTTCATTGCCAGCGCGGCAGCGGTTCCGGCGGCTTCGCCGAGGGCCATGGCGGTGGCGGTGACGCGGCTGGAGGCGCTGGCTTCGCTGCTTGCGCTGTGGCAGCGACCGGCGACGAGCAGATTGCTGACTTTTTGCGGCACGAGCGTGCGATAACTGATGTCGTAAGGTTTCGGTTGGAAGCCGGAGCCGGTGAAGGGCTTATCGACGGAGACTTCCGGCGGATGGATGTCGAGGAACCAGCAGCCCGTGGCGACCGCGTCGTCGTGGCGGGTGGTCTTTTGCAGGTCTTCGAGCGTGAGCACGTTCAGCCCCACGATGCGGCGCGTGTCGCGCACGCCGATGTAGGGGCCGCTCGTGATGTAGTAGCTGTTTTCAAAGCCGGGCACCTTCGCCTTCCATTCGTTAAAGATGGTCCACGCGTCTTTGCGCCCCTGAATCTCCGCGCGGGTGAAATCGGCAGCGTTCGTTGCATCGGCGGGCACGCGGGTGGCGTGGACGTAGCACTCATCCTTCGCGAAGGCGAAGATAAGTCCGGGGCCGTAGAAGTTCACGAGGCGGCCTTCCTTGTGCGCTTCGATCAGCACCTTCTTCGCCATCTCTTTCGTCTCCTTCACCGGCACGACGTTTCCGATGCGGAAATGCATCGTCAGCGGCATCAGCGGCTTCGATGAAATCGTCGGGCATCCGGCCCAGTGAGCGATGTCGCCATCGCCGGTGCAGTCGATGACCTGTTTCGCCTCCACGCGGGTGAGGCCGTCCTTGTTCGCTATGATCACCGCGGCCACGCGACCTTCCTTCACCTCCACATCGCAGGCGACGCTGTGGTAGAGCACTTTGAGCTTGTCCTTGTGCTGCAGGATGAGGTCATCGGTGAGCACCTTGAAGTGCTCCACATTCGGAATCCACATGCTGCCCCAATACTTTGTCACCAGCTCCGGCGGCAGATCGTCGATCGACTTCGCCCCCGGCTTCGCAATGCCCAGTCGCTGCAACAGCTCCAGCGCGATGCCTTTCACGACAAAGCGCCCGCTCGGCTTGTCGATCAGCCCGTCAAAGTAAGGCAACCCGACGGTAGTGATGATGCCGCCGGAAAAACCCGCTCGCTCGATGAGTAGTGTTTGCGCTCCATTTCGAGCCGAGGAAAGCGCCGCCGCGATACCCGCGCAGCCGCCGCCACAGACAAGGACGTCAGTTTGGATGGTTTTCATTGTTTCCAATGATAGCGAACATACCCTACTTCACGCCACGACAAAGAGTGTGTGAAATGCGACTGTTTCATTGATTCCAACTGCGGAAGCTAAACTCACCTTGAATGTGTTGCTTGATTATCGAAGACAGGTTTAGGGCTTTAGAAAGGCTTCAACGAACACTCTTGAGAGTTTTGCAGCAATTCGGTGGGAATGATGTGGAGGAGAGGACCACAAAAGGCCTTTTTACCGCCATACCTCACCCTTTGCAGGATCGCCCGGAATGTCGAGAATCTGCACTTTGTTGATGCTGGTGAAGCGGGCGTGGTCGGTGAATTGGCGGACGATTTGCTTTTGCTCGTCGAGTTCGAAGAACTGGGCGGTAGTGGCGAGGTAGCCGTGGCCGAGCCAGTTGATGACGAGGGTGTGGCCGTCGGGCAGGCGCTGGAAGCCGCTGATGAGGCGGAGCGGGTTGTTCGGCACGTCCTGGGTGCCGAGCTTCCACACGGTTTTGCCTTCGCGGTCGAGTTCGAGCATGGCCTCGCCCTCACCGCAGGCGATGAGGACGTTTCCGTTGGGCAGTTCGCGGACTTCATGGGGATCGCCGGGAGTTTTGATCGTGCGGAGAAGTTTGCCCTCGGGACTGAGTTCAAGGATGGCGCGGTCGCCTTTGGCGCTGATGAGGTAGCGACCATCTTTCGTGCGACGACAGCCGCGCATTTGATCATGCGTGTTCTTGGTCTTCACCGGCACGGCGATCTCGCGCACGATCTGGCCATCGCGACCGACTTCAATGAGCCGCTTCGTGCCGCACTCGACGACCATGACGTTGCCATCGGGCAAGGGCTGGCAGCCGTGGACCTCGGTCTTTTCCGGGGCGCGATAGCTCCACACGACTTTGTGGTCGAGTGTGACCTCGCGTGCGCCGCGCAGGTGGCTGAAGAGCACGTTGCCATTCGCGAGCATCCACACGTCCTGCGGCTTCTCGGCGGGATGCTCCCACTCCACGCGGCCATCGGCAGCGATGATGGCGACCTTGTTGCCGCCGTAGTCGCTGACGAGCAAACGACGGCCAAAAGGTGCGACTTGCGGCGCAACGACCGGCACGGGATCGCTCAGCAGGTTGCGATTGTTTCGCTGAAGAGGCGGCTCGGGGCTTTCCCAGCCGCGCGGAGCACCGAGATGGACGACGTGCTGGCCTTTGATGTCGTCGATGCGCAGGTTGTCCATAACGAAGCCATTGCGAGAACAGCGCCAGCAGTGGATCGCGCTGCCGCCGCTTTTGATGACGTTGCCGATGACTTCATAGCCATCGAGATTGAAGTTTGGCTCGATGCTGGTGACGCCGGTCTCCATGTAGTTGTAGTTGCACTTCACGTTGCGCAGATGCCCGCGAAACGAAGGATGGCCGAGCAAATAGCCGGAACCGTTTGGATTGATGGTGCGGGTGCGTTGGATGGTGATGTTCTCGGCGTCAAAGGACTCGCCAGGCCCGGTTTTGCCACCGGCGAGGAACTTGCCCGTGTGCTCGCCGTAGCACATCACGGAGCGGTTAGTGTCCCTCATCGTGATGCCTTCCACCAGCACGCCGCGCACGCGACCATGGATGAGCACGCAGGCGTTGATGTCCTTCACGAGGAAGCCGGGCTGCACGTTATGCGTGGCATTCATGTCGATGGTTCCTTTGCCAGTGATGCGCACGTTTTCGATGATGTCCGGTTGGCGTCCATGGCCGACTCGGATGCCGTATGCGACGGGGCCATCGTAGGTGCTGAACCAGGTGCTGCCTTTGTTGTGCCCGGTCTTGCTGCCAAAGCGGATCTGCACGCCATGCGCGAGCGTTTGCCAGTCGCCCGTGATCGCCACCCGCTGATGCGGCGTCTCGGCGAACTTGCTGGAGGAAGGCGGAAGCTTCGCGGTGCCTTGCGGATTGTCCGCGCTCTCAAACACGCCCCAGGCAAAGGTGTCCGCGCTGCCAGTGCTGCTTTCGGAGTCGATCCGGATGGTGAAGATGCACGCCTTGATGAGGTCAAAGCGTCCGCCCATTTCCAAATCATCGAGTTTCTTGCCCGCGTCCTGATCGGTGGTGATCTCCGGTTCGGCTTCGAGTTTCGTCGTTTCGTCCGCGAGCTTCAGCGTGGCCCCTTCGCTCAGCTCGATGTGGATCGATTTGTCCACGTAAAGGATGGAGCGGTGCTTTGTGAGGCTGTGCTGATGCAGGCCGGGCAGAAAGACCAGTTTGTCGCCGGGAGCCGCGCTATCCAGGACTGCCTGAGGGTTGTCGCCGGGTTTGATCGAATGCTCGGCGGCGTGAAGGAGCGGGGCGAGGGCGAGGAGGATGAGTAAACGCATGTTCGATAGGGTTGGGTTAAAGTTGGGTCATCGGCTGCACCATCGGCCAGAGCTTGATCTCTTCGGTCACGAGGTGCGCGGGTAGTTGGGCGATTTGAACGAGGAGCTTGCCCATGTCGGCAGGCGAAATGCATTGGGCGAGCACGGCAGGATCACGCGGCGGCAGGTTTGCGGCGTCGGTGAACTCGGTCTGGCCCCAGGAAGGCAAAACGGAGGTCACGCGCACGCCGTGAGGCCTCAGCTCGGTGAGCAGGCAGCGCGTGAACATGAGCAAACCGGCCTTCGCGGCGGAATACACGCTCCATCCCGGCCAGGCATGCGTGGAGCAGGCGCTGCCGATGTTCACGATGAGACCGCTGCCCTGCTTTTGCATGATGGCGGCAGCCCGACGGCAGCCGAGCATGGCACCCGTGAGATTGCTGGCGAGGCTTTGCTCGATGGCCGCATCCGTCTGCTCACTCGCCGGGCCTATTTTGACGCCTTCGCCGGCATTGTTGATCAAGACATCGAGACGCCCCGTTTGCGCGATTACATCGGCCATCAAGTGGTCCCAGGCCGTTCCATCCGCCACATCGGCGATAAAGGGCGATGCTCCGATGCGCCGGGCGGTTTCGGTGAGTTGGGTAGCATTGCGTCCAGTGATCCAGACCCGCGCTCCCGCCTTCACCAAGGCCTCTGCGATGCCCGCGCCGTAGCCGCGCGAGCCGCCGGTGACGATGATCGTGGATTCAGGGAGGTTTGTCATTTGGGTGGCGTGTTGAAATGGAGAAGCGGATTCAAGGTCATCCAATGCGCGTTTGCAATACCAAATCTTGTTTTGTATATCAAACCATGCCCAAAACCCGAAAAGCCGTCGCCAACCCTCTCAGCCGTTACAAGGTGCCCATCCTCGACCGCACGCTGGATCTGCTGGAGCTGCTCTCGCGGCATCCCGAAGGTATGACCCTCACCGCGATGACCGAGGCGCTCCAAATGCCGAAGAACTCCGTTTTCCGCATCGCCACTACGCTCACGCTTCGCGGCTATGCCGAGCGCGACGAGGCAACGAAGATCTACCGTGCCAGCCGCAAGCTCCTCAGCCTCGGCCATGCCGCGGTCGGCGGCGAGCGCCTCATCCAGGCGGCAGCGCCCATCCTCAGCGCCTTGCGCGATGCCACGGGCGAGACCGCGCTGCTCGGCACGCTTGCCGGCAATCATGGCGTGGTGCTCGACCAGGTGCCGTCCTCGCATCCGGTGAAGGTCGTCGTCGAGATTGGCCACGCCTTCACCCTGCACACCGCCGCGCCTGCAAAGGCCATGCTCGCCCACTGGAGCCCCGACACGCAAAAAGCCTTCGTGCAGCAGATGAAGTTCACCAAACACACGCGTCACACCATCACCACCGCCACCGCTTTCCTCGCCGAACTCAAAAAAGTCCATGCACAAGGCTACGCCCTCGACCGCGGCGAGGAGAGCGAAACCTTCGCCTGCGTCGCCGCGCCTGTTTTTGATCATCGCGGCCATCCGGTCGCCTCCCTCTGGATCAGCGGCCCGTCAGATCGCGTCACGCCGGGCAGCTTGGACAAGCTCGGGGCCGAGATTAAGCAGTTCGCTGAGCAGCTTTCGCATCGTTTGGGGCATCGGCCCACTGCTCTGAGTGGCGAGTCACGACTCTTGAGTTGTGACTAAACTAAAAGGATCGATGAGGTTGTGATGCACCGCTTCGTTGATGCTTTAGTGATCGAATTCATGCTATTTCGGCGCTAGCAGCGGCTTCAACCGCTCTGCATACAACGCATAGCCCGCTGGCGAGAGGTGGATGTTGTCCGGGGTGAAGAGGTCTTTCTTGATCGTTCCGTCCGCGTTGGTGAAGTCGGGCCAGAGATCGAGGACTTTCACGTGTGGATCGCTATCGAGCTTGAGGGGGTCGAGGGCGGCGTTGGTCTTTTTGATGTCTTCGTAAAAGCGATTGCCGGGCGTGTGGGCTGGCAGAATCTTCGCCACGATGATGGTCGTGGCGGGAAACTTCTCGCGGAGGTTCTTCAGGCACATCTCGATGCCTTTGGCGGCGGCCTCGATGCCGGTTTCGGGAGTGAAGAACATGTTGTTGTTGCCGATCATAAGAACGATGGCCTTCGGCTGAAGGCCATCGACACCGCCGTGGTCGAGGCGCCAGAGCACGTTCTGCGTTTTATCTCCGCCGATGCCGATGTTCACGGCTTTGAGATCGGGGAAGTGCTTTTTCCAGGAATCGCCCCACTGGATCGTGATGCTGTCGCCGACGAGCAGGACGTCGATGGGGCCTTGGTTTTGCTGCACGGTTTTCACATGGGCCTCGTGGAGCCTCAGCCAGGAGTCGCCGCCGAAATGGCCGGCGGTCGGCACTTGGGGCCAAAGTTGCGGCAGATGCTTGTTCGACTCGCGGCCAGGACGGCGATCATGTTCCGGCTTATCAACCACATAGGCACGTTCTTCGGCGGTGAGGGGCCAGCCGGTCTTTTGGGGTTCGGCGGTGACGTGTGGGTATTCGAGAGCGGTGGCGGGGAAGGCAAAAATGAGGAGGAAGGCAGAACGGATCATCTTGGGTAATACGGAGAACTGTTCCGGCACTCGACATGATTTCGGACGACTGTGGGTAGTCAGGGATACCCATGATGCGGCACTAACAGGGGTTTGGGATTGGAGTGCTCTTGGTGGCTAAGCTAGAAGATCTTTTATCACGTGACCGTGGACGTCGGTGAGTCGGCGGTCGATGCCGTTGTGACGGACGGTGAGTTTCTCGTGATCGATGCCTAGAAGGTGCATCATGGTGGCGTGGATGTCATAACAGGTGGTGGGGCTGGCGCGGTCGAGGGGTTTGTAGCCCCATTGGTCGCTTTCTCCGGCTGTCACGCCGCCTTTGATGCCGCCGCCACAGAGCCAATTGGTGAAAACGTAGGGATTGTGGTCGCGGCCTTTGCCTCCTTGGGTGCTGGGCATGCGACCAAACTCGGTGGTCCAGAGGATGATCGTATCGTCGAGGAGGCCACGCTGCTTGAGGTCCATGATGAGCGCGCTGACGGCTTTTGACATGCCCCAGGCGAGCGGGCCATGATCGCGTTCGACATCCTCATGGCTATCCCAATTGCGGCGGGGAAAGCCATTGTCATTGCCGCTCCAGATCTGCACAAAGCGCACACCACGTTCCAGGAGGCGGCGCGCGGCGAGGCATTTTCGGCCCATGTAGTCGGCTTCTTCGGCAGCATTGATTTGGGTGGGCCATTCTTTGCGATGTTCCTGGATGCCATACATGGCTTTGATTGCGGCGGATTCCTTGCTGATATCGAGCGCTTCGGGTGCGGCGAGCTGCATTTTGGCGGCAAGTTCGTAGCTTTTGATGCGGGAATCCAGACGGCTGTCTTCTTCGCGCTGCTGCTGGTGGATGTGGTTGAGTTGTTTCAGCAGGGCAAAGCTGGAGCGGTCACTGGTGGCCTTGATGTAGCGGCCGGATTTGTGAGGGAAAAGATCGTTGATGGGCGTTTCGGCACCAGGATAGATGATGGTGCCGGCATGTTGGGAGGGCAGGAAGGCGCTGTCCCAGTTCTTCGGACCATTGGACGCAAAGCCACGGTGATCCGGCAGGACGACAAAGGTGGGCAAGTTGTCGCTGAGCGAGCCGAGGCCATAACTTACCCAGCAGCCCATACCGGGAAAACCGGGCAAATTGAAGCCGGTCGCCTGGAGCAAGGTGCCTTGTGAATGAACGCCTGTTTTGCCGATCATGTTATGAACGAAGGCCATGTCATCAGCGCAGAGGCCGAGTGGCGCGACGACATCACTGAGCCTCTTACCGCTTTGACCGTAGGGTTTGAAGTCCCACACCGGTTTTTTCCAGGGGCCGAGTCCGTTTTGGAAGGCTTCAACGGCCTCTCCGAAATCTGCATCCTCCCCATGATGTTTGATGAGAGCGGGTTTGAAATCAAAGAGGTCGATATGACTGGCGGCACCGCCCATAAAGAGTTGCACGACGCGCTTGGCTTTTGGCGCCACGGTAAGGGCGCGCTGGGGAGCCTCTGAAGCATTCAGGGCGCTAAGGGCGATGGCACCGAAGCCTTGACCGGAAGTTTGAAGAAGTTGGCGGCGTGTGATCATGTCGGCTTAGTCGATGAAGCTGAACTCGTTGAGATTGAGGATGAGGCGGCATGTGTTTTCGAGTCCTTCACTTTCGGCGAAGGCAGTCAATGGAGCGAGTTCGTCGGGTAGGGGGGCTCGGGAGGTTGCCAGGGCAAACGCCAGCTTTATCTGCGCATCTAGGACCGGAGTTGCTTTTGCGACTCTTGCGGCAAAGTGTTTCGCCATAGCAACGGTGAGGCCGTTGTTCATGAGCGAAAGGGCTTGCAGAGGGCTGAGGGATTCATTGCGCTTGTCCACGCGCATGGAGGGGTCAGCGCAATCCATGACCGTCATGAAGGGTTGTTGCTGGCTGCGGACGATGAAGCGATAGATGCTTCGGCGGTGGCTCGCGGGGTCTTCGGGATCGTGCAAATGGTATTGATAGTGCGGGCTGTGCTGAGGCTTCTCGATGACGAAGTCCTGAAAGCTGGGTCCGCCCATCGTGAGATTGAGTTTGCCGCTAACCGCAAGAATGCTGTCTCGAATCGACTCGGCATCCAGTTTGCGGCGATTTTGATGGGAGAGGAAGACGTTGTTGGCGTCTGACGGTGAGGTGCCATCGCTACTCTGCCGGTAGGTTTGGCTCATCACGATCAGTTTGTGCAGCTTCTTGAAGCTGCCGCCCAGGTCATCGCGGAAGGTCAAGGCGAGCCATTCCAGCAGCTCGGGGTGGCTTGGTTTGCCGCCCATGCGACCGAAGTCATTGGCGGTATCCACAAGACCGCGGCCAAAGTGATGCTGCCAGATGCGATTCACAATGCTGCGCCAAGTGAGTGCGTTGTTTTTGTTTGTGATCCATTGGGCTAACGCGGCACGTCGGGCGGATTCGTCGGTGCCATTGACTTGAAAGGGGAGGCCAAAGAGTTGGCTGATTTGGTCGATGCTGCCGGGACGAACCTCCTGCGCGGGTTGTTTCATATCTCCACGTTTGAGCAGATGGATGGTGCGAGGTGTGCCGTGGGTGCCTTTAAACGAACCAGTGCCATAGTGGATGGCTCCGGCATAGACCTTCTGCGGGGCAGGCAGTTGGGGGAGGGCGTCGCGCTGTTTGCGTGCGGCGCGGAGTTTGGTTTGAGTGGCATCATCGGCTTGGGCGAGCATGAGGGCATCGCGCTCGCGGATGAGTTGTTGTTTGTCTTCTGCTGAACGGCTTTCGGGCGCGATGCCATCGGTGAGATTGGCGCGTCGCCAGCGAGGTGCTGCCTCAATGCTATCCAGGGAGGTGACGGGGCGGTTTGCGGCGAGATTAGGACCTGTTTTGCTGTCGTAAACCTCCAGTTCAGCCAAGGCGAAGATGTAGTCGTTGCTGCGCTGAGCGAGTTTTACGGCGGTGACGCGCACATAGCGGCCGATGACGCCGTCATCACCTGCGGTGGTGGCCTCAAAGGGCTTTAGCCCCGGATTGGCGAAGTCGTTCATGAAGGTGAGATCGTGTTTTTGCCAAACAAGAGTGACTCCCGTCTTGAAAGTGGAGTCATTACTGACTTCGATCTTGAAACGCACCGGGAAACCGAAACCGCTGCCGATCTTGCCGAAGTCGTCATAGCAGGGTTTCAAAATGATGCGTCCGACCTGAATGCTTTTGCCGAGGTCGATCTGGACCCATTTGATGGCGTTCTGGCTGGGTGAAATGCTGCTGTGGTAGCCGAAGTCGGGTTTGATATTTGGGTTTGAGTTTTTCTCAGTGGCGCCATCGATCCGTTTGCTGAGGGAGGTGTAGGCGGTTCCGGCTTTCTTTTTCAAGGGCTCCTCCAAAGCGGCAATCTGGTCGCTTAGCTGTTTCTTCTGCTTCTGAAGTACCGCGAATTTCTGCATTGAAGCGTCGTCCGGATAGTAATCGATCTCCGTTCGGTCAATGCCGGCGAAGACGGCCTGGAGCGAGTAATAGTCTTGCTGAGAGATGGGGTCGAATTTGTGATTGTGGCACTGAGCACACTGGACGGTGAGACTGCAAAAGGTGCCGATCGCATTTTGCACCATGTCATCGCGATCCAGGTGGCGGGCGATCTTACCGTCGAGTTTGGTTTCTGGAACTTCTGAGTGTCCGATGTAGTCCCAAGGTCCCGCAGAAATCAGGCCGAGGGCGGTGATGCCATCGGTGGTGCCTGGATAGAGCACATCGCCTGCAATCTGTTCTTCGACGAAGCGTGGGTAGGGTTTGTCGTTGTTGAGGGCCCGGATGACGTAGTCACGGTAGGGCCACGCGTTTAGGCGCGGCTTGTCTTTGTCGTAGCCGTGCGTTTCACCATAGTGGACGAGATCGAGCCAATGCCTTGCCCAACGTTCGCCGTAGCGGGGAGAGGCTAACAAGTCATCGACAAGCTTTTCATAGGGGAGTGCGGCGTAGTGAGCGATTTCTTCGGGTGTGGGCGGCAGGCCAGTGAGGTCGAGGAAGAGACGGCGAGTGAGGGTGCGTGCGTCTGCTTCAGGGGCGGTAGTCAGGCCTTTGGCCTTGAGTTTGGTGTGAATGAAGGCGTCGATTTCTCCGGTTTTGGGTGCCTGAGGCATGTTCAATGGCTTGAAGCTCCACCAGTCGGTTTTGTCCTCCAGTTTCGCCGTGTCGATGCCTTCTGGCCAGACCGCGCCTTCATCGATCCAGCGTTTTAACGTATCGATTTCCGCTGAGTTGAGCTTCGACTTTGGGGGCATTGCGATTTCTTCGTCTGCTCCGCTGATGAAGCGGAACAAGGGACTTTCGCTGCTTTTGCCGGGAACGACGTTCGGAGCGTGTTCCGCGCCTCCGTTGAGAGCGACGGCTTTGATGTCGAGCCGATAGTCGGCTTTTTGTTTGAGGGTGGCATGGCATTCATAGCAATGCTTCTCGAAGATGGGCTTTACCTCGCGTGCAAAGTCCACTGGTGCCGCAATGAGAGGCGAGCATGCGGCCAGAAGAATCAGGCTGGTGGGACGAACCATGATGTGAAATAAACGAAGCTGTGAGTGATTGTCATGCCACGCGAGTGCGGGACAAGTCTAAACCAGTCCCTCTTTCAGTGCTTTTGCCACTGCGCCCGTTCTTGTGTTCACCTCCAGCTTCTCGTAAATGCGGCGGAGGTAGGTATCGACCGTGTGGACGCTGAGGGTGAGGCGGTCGGCGATTTCTTTCTTGATCAGGCCGGTGGTCATGAGCTGGAGGATCTCTTTCTCGCGGTCGCTGAGGCCGTAATCGCTCTGCTTTGGTGCGAGCTTGGAAAACATATCGAGCACGCGGCGGGCGATGCGCGATGTCATGGGTGAGCCACCAGCCAGGGCATTGCGCACCGCTTGAGTGATCTCGGTGACGCTGCTGGTTTTCAAAAGATAGCCCGCAGCTCCGGCGCAGATGGCGGAGAAGACTTTGTCATCATCCTCGAAGACTGTGAGGATGACGACGAGTGCGTTGGGTGAGCGCTCTTTGATCAGCCGAATGCCGTCGAGCCCGCTCATGCCGGGCAGTCCCACATCCAAAAGGATCAAGTCTGGCGCGTGATCGTGGACCATTGCGGCGAGAGCTTTTTCGCATGAATCAAAATCACGCGTGCATTGCAGGCCATCCTCCGCATTCACCACACGGACAAGCGTGCGACGGAAGGCGGAGTGATCCTCAATGATCCAAATGCTCTTCATGAAAGGTTCGCCTCCAACGTGATGCGAGTGCCTTTGCCGGGCTCGCTGGTGAAGTGAAGCTCGCCGCCGAGCACCTCGGCGCGATGCCGGAGGTTGCTCAGACCGTTTCCGGCAGTGACAGCGGCGACATCGAAGCCGCAGCCATTGTCCACGATGCAAAGACGAAAGCGCCTAGACTGCCACGAGACTTCGATCTCCACCTCTGTGGCGTTCGCATGTTTGGCGATGTTGTGCATGGCTTCGCGGAAGAGAAGAAATACTTGGCGATGAAACGTGAGTGAGGCCGTTGCCACATCGGCGCTTGTGGGAGTCTGAAGGTGCGAGTCGATGCCTTTGAGTAGTGCGGAGGCGCTTTGGCGCATGGCTTCGACGAGGCTTGTGAGCTTGGGCGCATCGCCCTCGCGCACCAGCCAGATGATGCCGCGCATGGACTCGGCGGCTTCTCCTGCGAGGCGATGAATCTCATCCAATGAATCCGAAGCCGTACCTTCCCTTAGCGCCAGTTCCGACATCAGCCGGATGCTGCCCAGATGGCTGCCGATCTCATCATGCAGATCGCGCGAGATGCGCTGACGCAGGATCTCCATCTCACGTTCGCGAACACGCCGTGAATGCAACACGGCTAA
>JAIYDW010000205.1 GCA_027487315.1 Verrucomicrobiaceae bacterium
GCCGCCAACGGGTTCACCGCCAACCTCAGCTCCAGCCTCGCCGACCAGATCCAGCGCTGGCAAGCCGACACCCAACCCACCGCCCAGGGCTACCAAGGCCTGTTCTACCTCGGCTCCGGCACGTTCCGCCAGTGGACCACCATCGGCGACAACACCTTCACCAACCAATCCAACACCCCCATCCTCCAACCCCACCGAGCCCTGTTCATCCGCACCCGCTCCCCCCGCCCCAACTGGACCCCCCCCGCACCCTGGACCCCCTAACTTGGCATCCCTAAACATCTAAAAACTTCGGAGAACGACTAGCTAATCCACGGCAGGGGTAGGAATTAACTCAAACGAGAACGTTGCCCACTGTAGGATGGAGCGTCTTAGCCCTCATTTATTCTATCTTCCTCGCAAATTCCTTCACGCTGGGCGACACAATCTCGTCTGTCTGGCGTTGATGGTTCCACAATCGGACCGAGCCATCGCAGTGGCGGAGATAGAAATTCCCATCGAGATCCGCGCCGATGATGCTGACTTCTTTGCCGCGCCACCAGGGAGCACGCAGTGGCCGCCAATCGCGCTCACGAAGGAGGAAGGCAACCGACAATGAGCGATCTCCGTGAAGCAACGTGCCGTGCGGAATCATTCGTGAAATAGCACGATCGATAGGGTCAATCTCGTCGGACATTTTGGCTTATAGTATAGATGGTTGATCTCGATATCAACATCACACGATATCGTCACCACAGCCCGATCAAAACACCCCACACACCTCTCTACCCCCTACCCCGCTAACCCCCCTCCAAAAAATTCCCCTCACAATTCTTTTTTATTGAGTCTTTTTGATTATTATGGCAAATTAACAACATGAGGTGTCCTCACTGCTCCCATCCCATCGCCCCGCAGAAGACCTTCTGCGAACGCTGCGGATTCAGCGACGCCCACCTCGCCGCCTACCTCGGCACCGAATGGGTCCGCCTCGAACGCATCACCGACGCCGCCCACTGCCTCAGACTCGAAGAATCCCGCCAGCTCGAAGTCCATCTCGACGACTTCGAACGCCAGTTCCCCCAGTCCTTCCTCGCACTCTACTTCGGAGCCCTCCCGCCCAAACTCAATCCGCTCGAACTCGGCATGTGGCTCCTCAACCACGGCGCCTTCTCCACCCACCAGTTCGCCAAACGCAATGACTTCGGCGCCGTCTGCGTCATCGATCCCCTCGCCGGTCGCCACGGCATCGCCCTCGGCTACGCCCTCGATCCCCTCATCCCCACCCCCCAAGTCGAAACCCTCCTCTCCGACATGGTCACCCCCCTCCGCCTTTCGCGCTGGGCCGAAGCCGCGGATCTCGTCATCGCCAGCCTTTCCTCCGTCCTTCGCGACCACGGCAAAGCCTCCCACCGCCGCATCGATACTCCGCCTCCCCCCTCCCGCGGCGGATCCCCCGCCGACTTCGGCCTCGCCCCCCTTCGCGCCGGCCATCGCAAAGCCGACCCAGAACGCACACCCTCCCGCCGCGCCTAAATCCGATGGCCTCATCGCTTCTCCGCCGACTCCGCAGCCTCATCGCCGCCTCCCTGGCCATCGGCGGTCTCATCGGCGCCGAAGAAAAACAACCCTCTCCCGGCTTCACCGAAGACGACCTCCCCCTCCCCATGTGGAACCAGGAGGAATGGCAAAAAATCGCCCGCGAAGCCGCACCCGCACCCCTCGGCGGTCTCCTCCCCAGCCTCGGCGAAGACCCCAATCTCACCACCTCATCCCTCGGCCCCGCCCTCAGCCCCAAATACGCCGACGCCCCCCCACCCCTGTTCCCCGAAGACCCCGAAGCCCTCCGCGCCAGCATCTCCCTCTTCCTCCCCAACGGCCTCCCCTCCCAAACCGCCCCCAACACCCCCCCCCGCGAAAACCAACGCCCCACCCCGGTAATCCACCTGAAGGACGTCACCCCCGAATTCCTCGCCAGCGCCGAAGCCTGGCTCGGAGAAGACCCCCTCATCGACCCCGCCGCCGAACTCGCCGAAACCCAAGCCGAAGACCTCCGCCGCTTCCTCGGTTATCACGCCGAAAAATCCCACATCCCCATTGTCGTCCTCGTCCTCCCCAAAGACGAAAAACTCCCCTCCACCACCTCCCTCGACACCATCGCCCAGGGCTCCCTCTCCGCCCGCCGCGCCGCACTCCTCGTATACCCCATCGGCGAACCCTGGCGCGCCCGCCTCTTCCTCCCTCAATCCGCCCACGAAGCCGTCTCCACCTCCTTCCTCACTCGCCTCGTCGAAGCCTGCCTCACTCAAGCCGACACCGCTTCCACCCCTGAAGACCAACTCCACGAATACGTCGTCCAACTCTCCATCCGCCTCTTCTGGCTCCAAAAAGAACTCAACAAATCCGACTCCTCCATCAAAGCCTTCGCCGACACCGCCCAAACCCCTCCCCTCGCCGAAGTCGGCCCCAGCACCCCACTACCACCAGCCACCCCTACCCCCTATTCCCTCCCCCACTTCCTCGAACTCCCCACCGCCAGCCTCATCACCATCGCCATCCTCCTCGGATTCCTCCTCGCCATCGCCGGCCGCCGCCTCGTTCGTCTCGCCAAAACCCGCGCCACCCAGCGCCGCCATCGCCAAATCTGGACCCTTCCTGAAACCGAAACCACACCCCGCTTGGGCGGTGCCTTCTGCGGCGGCTCCGGCGCCTGGGGCACTTGGAAGTAGCCCCGCTACTGCACCCTCACAAAATCCGTCGTCTCCACGTTCGACTTCGAATCATACGTCCAACCACTCAGCGTGATACCCGTCACCGCAAACGTGAACGTCCCCGCCACCGTCGACGTCGGCGATGTGAAAACCACCAGCCCCTTCGAGTTCGTCGTCGCCGTCACACTCCTGGACACCGCCCCCGACCACGTCCCTGCCACCACCGCACCACTCACCAGTGCCCCTCTGGAATTCTTCACCGTCACCGTTGCCGTCGCACTCCTCGCACCTCGGCTCACCTTTCCCGCCATCGCAATGTTCGTCACAAAAACACGGTTCGTCGCCTGTTGTACCGTGATCGTCACCGTCGCCGCCGCACTCGCCGCTCCCGCATTATCGATCACCCTCAAAGTGGCCAAAAACGTCCCCGCCGTCGAATACGTCTTCACCGGATTCGCCGCCGTCGATGTCGTCCCATCTCCAAACACCCAGTTGTAAGACGCAATCGTCCCATCCGAATCCGAACTCCCCGCACTCGAAAACGTCACCGCTAAAGGCGCCGCACCCGTGGTCACATTCGCCGCCGCCCTCGCAACCGGAGCCGCATTCGGTGCCCGCGCCGTGATCGTCACCACCGACGTCCCCGTCAACCCGCTCGCATCCCGCACCGTCAACGTCGCCTGATACGTCCCCGCCGTCGTGTAAGTCTTCGCCGGATTCGCCGCCGTCGATGTCGTCCCATCCCCGAATACCCAACTGTAAGACGCAATCGTCCCATCCGGGTCCGAACTCCCCGCACTCGAAAACGCCACCGCCAACGGCACCGTCCCAGTCGTCGGCGTTCCTGCCGCAACCGCGATCGGTGCCACCGGAGGCGCCGTCGGAGCCGTCACCGTAATCGTCACCGTCGCCGTGGCCGTCAAACCCCCACTGTCCTGCGCCGTCAACCTCGCCTGATACGTCCCCGCCGTCGTGTAAGTCTTCGCCGGATTCGCCGCCGTCGATGTTGTCCCATCCCCAAACACCCAGCTATACGAAGCAATCGCCCCACCCGAATCAAACGTCCCATTGCTCGAAAACGTCACCGCCAAAGGCGCCACACCCGTCGTCGGCGTCCCACTCGCCACCACCACCGGCGGCTGATTCACCGTCGGCGCCACCGTCCCGGACAGCGCATACTCACCCAGGCTCCCATAGTCATTGTAAGCCGTCGCCGCATCCCCCGTCCCGGCTCCATCCACCGCCAAAAAATACGTCCCCTCCGCCAGCGTCGCCGTCAGCGCCCCGGCCATCCCAGTCGGATTCATCTGCCCCACCAAACTCCCCGCCGCATTGTACAAAGCCAACTGCACATCCAAATTGGCCGAAGGCACCGCCGGTGTCACCGTAAAACTCACCGGACCCGCCCCCGTCGTAAACCGAAACACATCCATGTCCGACCGCGTCCCCACAATCCCCGTCGCCGCCACCGACGTCCCACTCAGCACCGTCGCATTCGCCGTCGTATCCCCATGCTCATCCGACCTCAGCGTGATCCCCTCTCCCAGCATCACTGCCGTATCATCCTCCAAATTGTTCGCCATCGCATACTCCCCCTTACTCCAATGCGTCACCTCCTTGTAATAGCCCACCCCCATGATCGGCGCCCAATTCCCGTGCCCTTCGTAGTAGTCCACCGTCGTCACCCCTGCCGCATCCATCAAACCATCATGCTGCAATCGCAAAGTATGCCCCACCTCATGGCTGATCGCCTCCGCCGTATACTTCTCGTTCCCTGAACCCAACTGCGCTGAAAACACAAAACAAGGCGTGTCAGAGCTCCAATCAAAACTCCCCAAATACGCAATCCCCCCTGCTGCCGACTTAAACCAGTCATTGCTGTTCCCACCCACACACACCCGAATCCCATACACCGTATCCGTGCTCGGCGACTTCCTCAGCGCCTCCAACCCGGGATCCTCCGTGGTCACATCCACATCATACAACATGAAATCCTCTGCCACCCGCTTCCACATCCCCTGAATCCGCGCCAACTCCGTGTCGTTAAACGCCAGTGCATTCCCATCCAAATCATACGCCGGTGTCACAATGTTGCTCCCCCCGGTGTAACTCGTGTTCCACGTCGTCCCCGACGTCACATGCCCGTTGAAGTCGAGGTAAATCACCTTCGTCGCCCCCGGCCTGCTGTGCAGCAAAAACGTCTGCGACAACGGATACACCGGCTGCGTCACCACCGCCGCTGGACCCACCGGCAAACCCGTCGACGCCACCAACCCCGGACACACATAGTGCAAATACCCCTTCCGGTCCGCCTTCAATGACCTCCCGTCCTCCTTCAGCATCTTCCGAAACGACTTGTCATCATACCCATACCAAGCCGCAATCTCACTAAACCGTCCCGCCGCCACCGCCTCCACCATCGACGCCGGCACCCAACCAGGCAGCTTCAACTCCGGAAACGACTTCCCCTTCCGATTCACCTCCTGCCCCTGCACCCAAAGCCCCCCGAAAACCATCAGCACTGCCGATTTCTGCAGCAGCTTGGAGAAGAAAGAGATAGGCAGCCTCATATAATAGAATGCCCGATTTTATAATCTCCATAATTATATGCAACGCGAACTTCCCTAACCGTTTCAATTCTTACATTTCTCTGACAAACACCCCCAACACCCCAAGGGCGCGGTTTGAGAGCTATCGCCGTTTAAAAAAACGGCTGCCCCCGCTCCAGCATCACGCCGGTTCCACTTCCCACCCCGCCCGATACGTCCGCTTCACCAACCCCTGCGCCGCATCCGAATTCGGAATGCTCAAGTTCGCCGCATCCCACGTCAGCTTCTCCCCCGGAAAATCACTCGCCAAACACCCCAGCAGCACCGCCTCCGTCAGCGGCCCCGCATAGTCAAAATTCGCACTCGGCTTCGCTCCACCCTTCAAACAACAATCCACAAACTCCATCCAGTGATCCCGAGGCTCCAACTTCGGATACTTGAACCCCGCATACTTCGCCTTCGGATACAGCATCGGCGTCGACCCGTGTGGCGACAACAACACCCCCTCGGTCCCCAGATAAATCGACCCCTGATCGGAAAACTTCCCGCCCTCTTTCAATACCAAATCCATCACCGCCTGTGGCACCCGCTTGTCCCCGTCATACCACGTCACCTTCACCTCACCGCCCTCCGTGAACTTCGTCCCCGCAAACGTGTACTCCACCTGCCCGTCAATCGCCCAGTTATCCACATTCGGCTTCGCACCCGCCGACTCCACCGCAATCGGTGCCGCTAAGTCCAAAGCCCGGAACCACCCGCTAAACATGTGACACCCCATGTCCCCCAGCGTCCCCGTACCAAACGCCCGCCGCTTCCGCCAGTTGGACGGATGATCATACCCCTTGATGTAGCTCCGCGGCTCCTCCACCCCCAGCCACAAATCCCAATTCAACTCCGCCGGCACCTCATCACTCGTCTTCGGCCGCAGCTCCATGTCTCCCCACTTTTTGTGCGAAAACGTGTGCACCTCCTTCACCTTCCCAATCGCTCCCTGCTGAACCAAAGCCACCGCCATCCGCTCCGTAAACGCCGACGACACCTGAATCCCCATCTGGCTCATCACCCCCGCCTTGTTTGCCATCAGCATCATCTGCCGGCACTCCCACAACGTCTGCGCCAACGGCTTCTGCCCATAAAGATGCTTCCCCTTCCGCATCGCCGCCATCCCGATTGCCGCATGCATGTGGTCCGGCGTCGACACATTCACCGAATCAATCTTGTCCCCCTCCGTCTCCAAAAGCTCACGCCAATCCTGATACACCCGCACATTCGGCCACTTCTTCTTCACCCCCGCAAAATTCCGCGTGTCCACATCACACACCGCCGCCAGCTCCCACATCTCATGGTTCGACAGCGCGCTCATATCGCTCATCGCCATTCCCGAACCCCCAAAACTCGCATGCCGCAACTTCCCGTTCGGACTCGCCGCCCGCATCCCGCTCGTCACGAAAGGACCCGCAAACAAACCACTAACCCCACTCTGAAGAAACCGGCGACGTGAAATCAAACTCATAGCCCAACCAAACGCACCCAAACCCCAACTTCTCTCCCCTCATCCCCATTTCGCCCACTCACAACATCTCCCTCACCGCTCCCACAATCCCCCCCTTCACCTCCTCCCAACTCACCCCCGTCAAACTCACCGGATCAGGCTCAAATTCGGCATCGTCAAAATACACCAAGCTTCTCAACAAGATAACCGGTTCCTGCAGCGGGTACTTGGCACGGTAAATCCTCAACAATTCCCCAAGCCCAAATCGCTTCACCAACTCGGCCACATCAAAAAAATCCTTCTTGGCTCCTCGATTGGATAAAGCCGATAACTTCATCCCAATGACATCAGGCAGGCTGAACAACCGAACGCCATCGATCCGATCATAGGGTGCCATCAATGGATATCGATAAGTGACCACATCCACTTTCACACCCTCAATAAAAAGCCCCATGCCGCCTCCATGCATGGTCGAGTCATTAACCTCAAAATCCCGCCTTAACTCTTCCCGCAACACCTCACAAGAAAAGGGTTCGGGCGTGAAGAAGTCGAGATCAACCGACAAACGATGCCCAAGTCGTAACGCCAATGAGGTGCCTCCAACCAAAGCAAATTGGCCCAAAGCTTCTGTTCGGCAAAGCCGCCTCAACAACTCCAACGTATCTGGGGGAACGGCCTCGAAGCACAGCATCGGAAATCCTCCTTCTTCAAATCAAAAATCGCACAGCAAAATGCCACACTCTGCGGGCTCAAGTCCCTGGCACCTAACACAGCACTCTTGATGGACTCGTCACCATAGAATGTTCGCATCCTCTTCCAGTCCATCAAGCCACCACGTTCCACCACCCTGCAAATGATCCAACGAGCATGTCGGTCGGTATCAACTTTCGCCGGATCCACATCCCAAAACAACTCCCGCGGCAGCCCCAACGGCGTCCCCGCTTTCTCCACTCCTTCAACAGCACCACTCGACATCCCTCCATCTTACCCCACTCTATCCCCCTCACAACTCACAACTCACAACTCACAACTCACAACTCACAACTCACAACTCACAACTCACAACTCACAACTCACAACTCACCCACTGACCACTGACCACTGACCACTGACCACTGACCACTGATTACTGATTACTGCTCACTGCCCCCTCCCCCCATGATCCCCCTCCTAGACCGCCTCACCGCCATCCGCGAACGCCTCCACCGCGCCGCCTCCCGCGCCAATCGCGACCCCGCCTCCATCGAACTCATGGCCGTCTCCAAAACCTTCCCCGTCGAAGCCATCCAGGAAGCCGTCGACGCTGGCCAAACCCTCTTCGGCGAAAACCGCGTCCAGGAAATCCTCACTAAAGCCCCCCTCCTCCCACCTCACCTCCGCTGGCATCTCATCGGCCCCCTCCAAAGCAACAAAGTCCGCAAAATCCTTCCCCACGTCGAAGTCATCCAAAGCGTCCACTCCCTCGACATCGCCCGCCACATCCACCGCATCGCCGCCGAACTTAACCTCCGCCCCCGCATCCTCCTCGAAATCAACATCGCCGCCGAACCCTCCAAACACGGTTTCTCACCCGACCAACTGAAAGCCCAACTCGACGACCTCCTCGCCCTCGACCGCCTCCAAATCGACGGCCTCATGGCCATCCCCCCCTTCGAAGAAAACCCCGAAGCCACCCGCCCCCACTTCGCCTCCCTCCGCCACCTCCGCGACCAACTCCAAACCCGCTCCAATCTCCCCCTCCCCACCCTCTCCATGGGCATGAGCCACGACTTCGAAATCGCCATCGAAGAAGGCTCCACCCTCATCCGAGTCGGCACCGCCATCTTCGGCGGCCGCTA
>JAIYDW010000102.1 GCA_027487315.1 Verrucomicrobiaceae bacterium
GCCGCCACGCCGATTCCAGCCAGCAGCGAAAGGGCCAGCGCCGCCACGGCGCTCAGCACCGCCACATTCAGCACCCCCGAAAGCTGGAGCTCGTATTCCGTCAGTTCAATGTCAACCCCCGCAACACCGACCAGCCCTTGATCAGCATCAAGGATCGGCGCGTAGCCGCTCAAAAACGTCCCCCAGCGATCTTCATACGGGGTTTGATCCACTTTGGCGACTCCAGTTCTGAACACCTCGCGCAGCGCATCACTCGGCGTTTCATAGTGCTCCATGATGTGCGCCTTGTCGTCCCTTCCATCTCGGTCCAGGTCCCCGCTCGGGGTGGTATCGAGCACAAATCGGATCTCGTCGCCTTTCAAGGTGCAGGTGTAGACGAACTTGATCATCAAAGCCGGATCAAGCGCCATCTTCACCCTTTCCAATCGGTCGATCTCATTCTGATAAGCCTGAGAGCTCTCCTGCTCCGGATGGCTAAAAGTTTGATGAATGTCGGCATCCACCTCTTGAGCAAGCACACGCGCCGCGCCCAGCAGTTGCTTCTGAATCGATTCCGTGAGGATCCTGTTCGCCCGATTGTACACGTTCCAAATGGTGCCCAACATCGGCAGGACAAATAGCACAAACGTCGCGGCACCCACCACCTGCGGCCGCCAGCCCAACCAAAGCCTTTTGGCGGCTTGGCTGGGGGTCGGTGAGGATTCCAAAGGTGATGCTGATTTCAAAGAAGGCATGAAGGCTCACTAAGGTAACTCCGAACGCAGAGTTAACGACTTAAACCTACCCCCCACAATTGGGGGGGACGATTCGATTTACCCTCGGTTGCGGGGACTGACGCCATCGCTCCGTCACCCTAAATTCGTCCCAACCAAGCAACCTATGCGCATCCTCGTCCTCACCAACCTCTACCCTCCCCACTATGTCGGCGGCTACGAACTCCGCTGCCGAGACATCACCGAATCTCTCAAAGCGCGCGGCCACGCCGTGCATGTTCTCACCTCCGATCACACTGTCGCCCCGCTCGATTCCCCCTTCGACTACCCCGTTGAGCGTTCCTTGCGCGTTCACGGTTTCTTTGGTCACCCCTGGCTCGGCGTTCGTGATCTCCTCGCGCTGGAACAGCACAACAACGCTCGCCTCGTGGCTGCGATCAAAAGTTTCAAACCAGATCTCGTCCACGTCTGGAACCTCGGTGGCATTTCCAAATCGCTGGCTCTCACCTTGCAGCGTTTGAATCTCCCAACGGTGTTTGATGTTTCAGATCATTGGATCGCCCGCAGCCTCATCGGCGATGTTTGGCTCGATTGGTGGAACCGCGATAATGCCTCCATCAGCGCCCGAATCGCCCGCAGCAGTCTGACGGCCACAGGTCAAAGACGCGCCCTTCAGCAAAGAGCCCCCACCAATCCTCTCCGGCATCTCAATTTTCAACGCATCTATTTTTGCAGCCGCCGACTTCGTGACATCACGGTTCAGGCTGGCTATCAGGTCGGGCATGGAGCGGTGATTCATTGCCCCGTGAACACAGAGGCCTATCACGGCAACGTCCGCTCCGAAGCTCAGCCCATGAAAAAGCTTCTTTATGCTGGCAGGCTCTCCGAAGACAAAGGCATCCTCACCGCATTGAAAGCGATGGCATCCTTGAAGCACCAATTCGAGGGGTCCCTGCACGTCTACGGAAAAGGAGACGCCGACTACGTGCAGATGCTCACCCGATTCGTCGCCGATCAGTCGCTTCCCGTCACGTTTCATAGCGCCACTCCCGAGCAGATGCCCGAGGTCTATCGAAGCCATGATGCCCTGCTCTTCACCTCCGAATGGGAAGAGCCCTTTGCGCTGACCCCTTTGGAGGCCATGGCCAGCGGGTTGCCAGTCATCGGCACCACGACCGGCGGCAGCGCCGAATTGTTCCAACAAGGCGTGAACGCTCTCACCTATCAGGCAGGTGATCCCATCCAACTCGCTGAAAACATCGCCACACTCGCCGCCAATCCCCGCTTGCGCAAAGACATCGCTCTCCAAGGCCAGCAACTCATGCAGTCCCAGTTCCACCTCTCCGCCATCGTCTCCGAGGTCGAAAACTACCTCGAGGAAACCCTCCAAATCTGGCAGCCCTCCCACCTGCCTCATTACCTCGCTGCATGAAAAAAAGGTTCACCATCGATGGCAGTGAAGCCTTGGAGTCCCACCTCTCAACCGTCTGCGATCAAGTGCAGGCAGGTGTCCTCGAACGCATCCCCAACCACAAGCTCGAAGGCCTCGTCCTCGCCGGTGGTTATGGACGTGGCGAAGGCGGTGTCCTCAAGACCGAGACCGCCGATTCGCCCTACAACGATCTCGAATTCTTCGTCTTCATCCGCGGCAATACCTTGCTAAATGACCGCCGCTACCGCCATTCCCTGCATCAACTCGCCGCAGAGCTGACACCCCAAGCCGGAATCGAGGTCGAATTCAAAATCCTCTCCCTCGCCAGTTTCGTCCGCAGTGACACCAGCATGTTCTACTACGACCTCGTCATGGGTCATCAGTGGTTGATTGGGGATGCCTCCCTGTTTGCCGCCTGCAATCATCACCGCGATCCAACCCGCATCCCCTTGCACGAAGCCACCAGGCTCCTCTTCAATCGCTGCTCCGGCTTGCTCTACGCCAAAGAGCGTCTTCAACGGGAACCTTTCACCGATGAAGACGCTGACTTCGTCGGGCGTAACCTCGCCAAAGCGCAACTGGCTCTCGGTGACGCCTGGCTCGCCACGCAGGGTGCCTACCACTGGAGCTGTGTCGAACGTCAAAAGCGCCTCAAAAAGGCCAGTGACGAATGGTCAAAACGCCTCGCTTTTCACCATGCGGTCGGCGTTGCCTTCAAACTCCATCCACAGCGCGCTACCGCTTCCATGAAGCCCTCGCTCCTCGCGAAGCACACCGATCTGACTGAACTCGCTCAGCAATTGTGGCTTTGTCTTGAGAGTAAAAGAATCGGCACCCACTTCGCCTCCAGCAGCGATTACGCCAAAGCGCGTGGCTCACTCTGCACTGAGCGCTCGATCCTCCGCAACCTCGCTTGCAACCTCCGCGCCTTCGGCATTTCAGGCCTCCTCTCCCGCTTCCGCACCCGCTACCCTCGTGAACGTCTCCTCCGCTCGCTTTCCCTCCTTTTGTGGGGGCAGACGAACGCCCCAAATCAAACGATCCTCTCCGCCTGCTTGAACTGTGGCGACTCCTCTCTGGACGGCTCGGTGAGAGCTTATGAATCCCTCTGGCACCGCTTCAACTGACCCATGTTCGACAACCTCCGGCAGGACATCACCCGCAATCTGCGCGACTACGGCCCGCAGTCGGCGTTGCGTCGTGCCGCGCTCTGCTTGACCCTCAATAGCATCCATGCGGTGGCTCTCATCCGCCTCCAACTCTGGTGCGCTCGGCATCACCTGCCTGGCATCTTAGCCAGCAAGATCCTTTTCTGGTTCTTCAAAATCGAAATCAGCAGCAAAGCCACCATCGGTCCCGGACTCCGCCTCCCTCACCCCATGGGCATCATCATCGCACCCCACTCTGTGATCGGTGCCAACTGCGACCTCTACGCTGACGTCCGCCTCGTCCTTTCTCATGGCCGCAAGCACGGCCCGCATCTCGAAGACGGCGTCTTCATGGGAGATGGTGCCAAAGCCGTCGGCGCTGTACGCATCGGCGCTAAAGCCGTCATCGGCGTCTCCGCTGTCGTCACTCGTGACATCCCCGCAAGTGCGGTGGCAGCGGGAGTACCTGCCCGTGTCTTACATTCTCAATCAGTAGCCTCATGAACATACTCGTCGTCTATCCTTACATTCCCTTTCCGCTCGATCGCGGAACTTATCAGCGCACCTTTCACCTCCTCCGTGAACTCGCCCGTGAGCACACCGTCGACCTCATCGCTCTCAGTGAAAAAGGTGAGCGATTGAATCAACGCCACGTCTTTGAATCCTTCTGCCGTGATGTGCGCTTCGTTCCCTTCACGCATCCTGCCTGGCCCAAGCTCATGCCGGATCGCCTCCTCAACCGGACGCCCTCCACCATCCGCCACTGGAACCTGCCTCAACTCGCTGATGCCATTCACGACCAACTCGCCCGCAACCAATACGACCTCGTCCATGTCTGCGACATCGTGCTCGCCCAATACTTTCTCAAAGAGCACCAAGACATCCCGCTCTCCATCGACCGCAGCCGCGTGGACTTGCAGTTCCAACTTCAACAAACCGCCTTCAACACGACCTCTCTAAAGGAAAAAGCCCTCGCCTGGGAAAACATGGCGAAGCTCTGGTTCTACGAACGTCGCATCGCCAAGAGATCTCAACTGCAAGTCCTCTGTGGTCCGGACGACGAAGCCTTCGTCCGACGCCACATCAGCAAAAAGGTGCCGCTCAAGGTCGTCGCCAACGGAGTCGATCTCGACTTCTTCAAGGCAGAAGTGCTTGAGCAACCTCTCGCCGCCAAACCATCAATCCTCTTCTGTGGTGCCATGGACTACACGCCCAATGTGGACGCGTTGCGCTGGTACTTTGCGGAAATTCATAAGCGCATCCTCAAACAGGTGCCTGACCTCCAGGTCTTCATCGTCGGCAAGTCACCGCTGCCGGAGGTCCAGGCCTATGCCTCGCTCCCCGGAGTCATCGTCACCGGAAGCGTCGATGACGTGCGGCCCTACTATCGAAAAGCCTGGCTGCAAATCGTGCCACTGCGCATCGGCGGCGGCACTCGCCTGAAAATCGTAGAAAGCCTCGCCATCGGCACCCCAGTCGTGTCCACCAGCATCGGTGCCCAAGGCCTCGACCTGATCCACGGTGCCAATGCGCTTCTGGCGGACGACGCCAAGTCCTTCGCTGAGCAAACCGTTCGTGCTTTGCACAACTCACCCCTCCGCCAGCACCTCAGGTACAATGGTATTGCCTTAGCCAAAGAGCGCTTCGGTTGGAAAGGCATCGCTGCCAAACTCAGCGCCGAATACCGACGGTTCTCGCCCAACTCAAGTCCTCGCATTCAACTCCTCGACGTTCCCTTTGATGCCGTCACCATGCCCGAAACACTGGATCGGATCGATGCAATGATCGCCAGCCAAAAACCTCACTACATCGCCACCGCAAACGTCGATTTCTGCGTCCAGGCAAAGAGCGATCCCGAATTGCACAGCATCCTGAAGCAAGCCGATCTCGTCGTTTGCGACGGCACTCCTCTCGTCTGGCTCTCACGACTGCTCGGCCGCTCGCTCCCAGAACGGGTTGCCGGTTCGGATCTCGTGCCTCAGTTGTTGGCCAAAGCCGAACAAAAAGACTGGCGTGTCTTTTTCCTCGGCGGTCAGGAACAAGTCCTCGAAAAAGCAATTCAGAATGTCGGATTGAAGCATCGCAACCTCCGCATCGTCGGTGCTTACTCACCTCCTTTCGCCCCCCTCGACCAAATGCCTCATGAGGAAATTTGCGCCCGCATTCGGGAGGCCAAGCCCGACGTGCTCCTGGTCTCCTTCGGGTGTCCCAAACAAGAGAAATGGATTGCCCGCAACTACCAAGCCGCAGGGGTCCCAGTCTGCATCGGCGTCGGCGCAACCATCGACTTCCTCGCCGGATCGATGAAGCGCGCCCCTCGCTGGATGCAAGTCATCGGAGCCGAGTGGGTCTTCCGTCTCGCTCAAGAACCCCGGCGCCTCTTCAAACGTTACGCCACCGACTTGTTCGTCTTTGGTCTCAGTGCCGCAAAGGAACTTCTCAAAAACCCTCAAGCCTCCCGCGCATGAAAATCGCCATCTCCACCAGCGTCATCCAACGCGGCAAAACCGGCGTCGCCCAATACGTCTTCGCCCTCGTCCGATCCCTCCTCGAACAAGCCCACGAGCACGAATTCCATCTCCTCGTCCTCCAGGAAGACCTGCCACTCTTCGACTTCGTCGGAGATCGCATGAAAATCATCCCCATCGCTGAGAAATGGCGCCCCGCCGTGAAGAACATCTTCTGGCACCAGTTCGTTCTGCCGGGATGGCTAAAAAAAGAGGGCATCGATGTCCTCCACGTCCCCAGCTACCGCCGAATGCTCTGGCGCGCCCCATGTGCTACCATTGCCACCATCCATGACCTCGCCCCCTTCCACGTGAAGGGCAAATACGACCTCGCGCGGATGATCTACGGTCGCGTCTTCGTCAAGTGGCTCGCAAAAAGACAGGATCAAATCATCGCCATCAGCACAAACACTGCAACGGACATCCAGAGGTTCCTTGGCATTCCACTCGAGCGCCAGCGTCTCATCCTGAATGGTCTGGATCACGACCGCTTCCACCCCGCGCCCTCCCAACCTTTTCCTGGTCTTGAGCAACCCTACTTCCTCTACATCTCCCGCCTCGAACATCCGGCGAAAAACCATGTTCGCTTGATCGAGGCGTTCAACCAATTCAAGGCCAAAACGGGTTCGCCTTGGTTGCTTGCCCTCGGGGGAAGCGATTGGCACGGTGCCGAACACATCCATGCCGCCGCCGCCGCATCGCCCTTTGCCGCTGACATTCGATTCCTCGGCTTTGTCAAAGACGCCGACCTCCCAAACTTGTATCGGTCCGCTGCGGCTTTCGTCTATCCTTCGCTGTTCGAAGGCTTTGGCATGCCTCCCGTCGAAGCCATGGCCTGCGGATGTCCCGTCATCAGTTCGGCCGCTGGCTCTCTGGCTGAGGTGATTGGAAATGCCGCCCGTGTCATCGATCCGGAAAGCGTCGACAGTCTGTTTCAGGCCCTCCACGCCTTGCATTCCAGTCCGACCACGCGTCGTCGCCTCGTTGATGAAGGCCTCCGGAATGCTCGGCGTTTCAACTGGAACACCAACGCGGCCCAAGTCCTCCAGACTTGTCGGCTGGCGCGTCGTCCACCTCCAGTTGGGGGGATTGTGAGGGAGCGGGCAAAGGGGGATGGTTCACGTGTCATCCCTCCTTCCCATGTCCGATTCATTGCTCCACTGGAACCTCGCTCGACGCCCCTTTGAGGCCGCCTGGGACGCTCGCTTTTTTTACCGCGGCACCCAGCACTTGGAGGCCTTGGACCGTCTCATGTATGTCGTCCTCGAAGGCGGCATGAACTTTGGCTTGCTGACAGGCGAAATCGGTTGTGGCAAAACACTCGTCAGAGCCGTCCTTCAACACCAACTGGCCGCTTCTGATTTCCGCTTCGTCACCATCGAAAACGGCGGTTTCACTGTCGAGGAGTTGTCGCTGACGATCCTCTCCCGGCTGGCTCCCGTCGGCAGCACGCTCCCTCAGGGGCGCCTCGCTCAGATGGACCGGCTTCAAGGTCTCCTCAACGAGCACGCCGATGCAGGACGGCAGGTCGTCATCTTGCTCGATGAAGCTCAAGACATGGGACCCGAGACTCTCAGTGGCCTGCGTTGGATCACAAACTTTAATGGCGGTGGCCGCAACCTCGTGTCGTTGCTGTTGATCGGACAGCCCAATCTTCGTTCGCTCGTGGAGTCGGTGCCAGCCTTGGATCAACGCGTCGGCCTGCGCTTCCATCTTCAACCGCTCGCATCGGTCTCCGACTCGTCTGCCTACCTCGCCCACAGGCTCCATGTCGCCGGGCATCCAAATGGAGAACTGTTTGATCAGGAGGCGGCTGCCCTCATCCATCAGCTTTCACGCGGCATTCCGCGACTCATCAATCGGCTCGCCAAGCTCTCTCTCGAGCACGGTTGGCTGACCGAATCGGATCGTCTCACCGCTGAGCATGTTCACTCCGTTTATCGCGATCTGCAGCGCCACCACGTCGCCAACCTCAGCCAATCCTGCCCATGACAAACGATTCGGACTTTAGCCTCAGCGCCATCCAGCAAAAGCGCAAGGGTGCCGCCTTCAGGCCTCCGCTTCTGCGTGATGAGGCCGATCCCAAGGGCCATCCCCTCGATCCAATCACCGAGACTTCCTTGGGCTCATCTCATGCCGCTCCTCGTGGTTTCCTGCTTCCTTTCGACCCGCTGCTCGTTCTCGATGCCCTCATGAAGCGTCTGCCTTGGATCCTTGGTCTCGGCTTGCTCGCAGCGGGCATCCTGGCTTGGGTGGGCTGGAACCGCTTTGAAACTCGTCACATTGCCACCGCCCAATTGATCAAAACAGAGCCTTCCTCGCCCCTGCGTCATTCCGATAGTGGCGAGCCCTATCAACCTCACGAACTTCCCATCCCCACCCTCATGGCGCTCATGCGCGGATCGGCTGTCTTGGAAAAGACCAGCGAACGCTTGGACAAAAAGCTCACAGAGGGCCAGGTCAAAGCCGGTCTCGTCATCACCCCGGAGCGCAATTCCGACATCTTGCGTGTCTCCTTTTCCTCCGACAGTGGCTCGCAGGAAGCCGTCTCAGCCTTGCGCGCTTACATCGAGGAAGTCCTGTCTCTCGCTCGCGACATCCAAAAACATGACGCATCGGAAATGGTCGAGCTGTTGGCCGATCAGTCCGCCATCGCAGAAGCCGAGCTCCTCAAGGTCAATGAGGAATTGCTCGCCTACGCCCGCCGTGAGGAGTTGATTGATGCTGATAAACAAATGGACGCCTACCTCGGCGAATTGGCTAACCTCAGCCTCAAGTTCGAGGCCACCCGACTCGATCACGAGACTCTCGATCTCAGAATTCAGTCCATCGAAAAAGAACTCTCAAAAGTCAGCCCGGCCGCTGCAAAACTCCAGCAGGCCCAGGACGAACTCGCCCAGGCCCGTCTTCGTTACACCGATCAGCATCCCGCCATCATGGAGGCGGTGGACCGCGTCGCTGCTTTTCAAGCCACCCTCAACGATGATAAACCCAGGATCGATGCCCCGCCTCGGCCAGGCGAAAGCACCGTCGCTGAAAGCCTCTACATGGAATTGGTTCGTTACCGGTCCGAGAAACAGGTTCTTGGCGAGCAATTGCAAAAGCTCACCGCCATCCGCGGCGCGCTCAGCGCAAAGTTAGAGTTGTTGCCTCGAAAGGCCCTCGAATACGCCCGCATCAAGGCACGGCAACAGGATCTCGAAACCAGTCGGACCCTGCTCGCTGCTCGTCACCGCGAAGCCTTGATGCACTCGCAGAACGCCCAAGGTTCTTTCCGTCTTTTGGGTTTGGACCGGCCTCAGGATGTCGTCATTGTTCGCCCCACCCAAAAACTCGCCCTGTTTAGCCTTGGCGGCTTTGCAGCGGCGGCAGGAATCACTTCGCTCGTCGTCACGGTCTTGTGCCTCTCAGACCGGCGCATTCGAACCGTGGCCGACCTTCGACGCGTCACAGGTCTGCCCATCCTGGGTGCCCTGAATGCCGAAGGCAATGGCGACCCCACGCTGTGGGCGTTCCAAACCTGGACCCGCCTGCAGCCCAAACTCCTAAGGCCACCCTCCACGCCCGCAACCATCTGCGGTCTCCTCACAAACGATGCCGTTTCCACCGGCCGCCTCCCCGGCCTGCTCGCTGCCGCTGCCGCCAGTCGTGGACAGTCCGTCATCTTGATCAGTCAGGGCCCAGCCATGTCCGTTTCAGCTCCTCTGTCCGAAGTGATCGGCTCTCCCGAGCAAGTCGTCGCTCAGTTGACTCGCACACCTCATCAAGTGCTGCATCTGACGCTCGATGATCTTTGGAACTGGTCGCCAGAGCAGCGCCAGAGCTGGAACCGGGCTCTTGATCGCTGGTCGCAGCTCCGTGGCACAGTCATTCTCGTCCAGCTTTCGTCTCCAGAATCAGCCGAAACGTTGCTGGTGGCAGAGCGGCTCCCCAACCTCCTTTGGATCGACCAAAATGCCGCTACCCATCCTGAGAAATTGCAAAATCTCCTCCAAAACTATCGGGCCGCAGGCTGCCGATTCGTCGGCGCCATGTTAGACGGTGTGCACACGTTCGGTTTCCAACCTCTAAACAAATGGGCCTTGTCCGCCTGCGCTCTTGGGTTGGCCTTCAGCCTTCCCGTTTCGGCCCAATCCGATGTCCTGCCACTGGGCCCTGGCGATGCCGTGAACATCACCGTTCCTGGCCGCCCCGAATACGCCCGCAACGATGTCGCAATCGGCCCGGACGGTTGTCTCACCTATCTTCAGGCGCAAAATCTCACCGCTGCGGGCCTCTCCATCGATCAGCTTCGCACGAAGCTCATGACCGAACTCCGGCGCTATCACAAAAATCTCATCGTGGTGGTCACCCCCATGACCTTCCAAAGTCGAAAGGTCTACGTGCTCGGCAAAGTAGTGAAAAAGGGCGCCATCAACCTGGATCGCCCCATGACCGTCCTCGAAACGGTCGCTGAGGCGGGTGGCCTCGAAACAGGGCTGTTCCAGCAAAACACCGTCGAACTTGCCGACCTCGGACGCAGTTTTCTCATGCGGGGTCAATCCCGGGTCGACATCGACATGGAAGCCCTTTTCTTCAAAGGCGACATGACCCAAAATGTCCGCGTTCAACCAGGTGACTACCTCTACTTCCCCTCAGCAAACTCGAACGAAATCTATGTCCTCGGTAATGTCAAAATGCAGGGCACCCAAGGGCTTCTGGCCCACACTTCCGTCCACAGCGCCATCGCTCAGGCCGGCGGCTTCACCCCTCGCGCCTACACCCAGCGTGTCCTGGTCGTTCGAGGTTCCTTTGATAACCCCCAGACTTTCACCGTCAACATGAGGGCCATTCTCGAAGGCCGCGAAAAAGGCTTCAAGCTTGAGCCCAAAGACATCGTCTTCATCGCCGACAAACCCTGGGCCCGCGCCGAAGAACTCCTCAGCTTCGCCCTCAACGCCTTCACCCAGGGCGCCATCTCCGGCTGGGTTGGTGCCAACACCATTCCGCTCATTCAGGAGGCGATCCTGCCCACCATGCGCTGATGCATTCCTCTCCGGATCAATAGGAACTCTGTTGTCAGTCGCCCTGTCGTGTGGCAAATTTTGGGATGCCAGCCAGCATTTCCGCCCCCGATTCAGCCAATCCCACCCGCCGAATTCTAAAGGTCGCTGTTGTCGAGGATGATCCCACCCTCCGCCTTTTCATCGAGAAGCTGATCCAGAAAAAGGACAACGACTTCGTCCCCGCTGGCTCGTTTGACAGCGCTGAGAAGGCCGTCGTCCTCCTCAAGGATAAGCCTGACGTCGTCATCGTAGATCTGGAGCTTCCTGGCGTATCTGGAGTAGAAATGATCAAACAACTCTCCCCGCACATGCCAGGCACCGCCTTCGTCGTCCTGACCATTCACGATGACCCTGAAAAAGTCTTCGGCGCCCTCCGAGCTGGCGCCCATGGCTATCTCCTAAAGACAGCCAAACCCTCAGACATCGCCGCCGGTATTCGTCAGGCCAGCGAAGGCGGCGCTCCTCTCAGCCAGGACATCGCCCGCCTTCTCATCCAAACTTTCAAAGAACCCGTCAAAGCCGAGAAAAAAGAGATCCCCGGCCTCACCCCCCGCGAAAGCCAGATCCTCGAGCGTCTTGCCAAAGGCATGGCTCCCAAGGAGGTCGCCCACGACCTTTCCCTCAGCTACGAAACCGTCCGCGACTACCTCAAAGCAGTCTATCAAAAGCTCCACGTTCGCTCTCGCACCGAGGCCGTCATCAAATACCTCGAAGCTACCCAGTAGCATCAGCCCGCTTTCGTCGGCTAAGCGTCCTCCTGTCGCCTGTTCTCCCCACATCTGCGGGGATTGAGACTTGGCTTGTTTCATCGGATCGTCCGTCATTACCCACACGTTGGGGCTGTTGCCCGGCGGTTGTGAGGATCCCGTTTGATTCTCACAGCCGTCGTGGTCCCCCAGATTCTCTCCTTCACCATGAACCGCTGTCTCATCCTCCTAGCCGCCCTCGCCCTGCTTCCGGTTGCCTGTTCGACCAAATCGCCAAATCAATTCGATGCGCGCGCGCACCCCGCCTCTCAGTCCGTCACCCCGGCCTTCGTGACGGAGGCCGCCCCAGCAACTCCATCCAAGGATCTCCTTCAACAACCCGCCAATCCCTTTACACTCGGCCCCGGTGACAAACTCGACATCGAAATCCTCGGCGAGACCGGTTCCAGAGCCGAAACCTTCGTCACTCCCGATGGCAAAATCTACTTCGATCTCCTGCCCGGCATCAACGTCAACGGCATCACCACCAACACGCTCAAGCAGCAGCTCGAATCAGGCCTCACTCAGTTCTACAAACACCCCCAGGTCAGTGTCAACCTGGTCGATGTGAGCAGCCAGCGCGTCTGGGTTCTTGGGCGCGTCAATCAGCCGGGCATCTATCCCCTCAAACGCCCCCTCCGCGTGCTGGATGCGGTCTCTCTCGCTGGTGGCCTCTTCACCTCCCGCTTTACCGGCACCACCGAAGAACTCGCCGATCTCCAACACAGCTTCCTCGTTCGCAAAGGCGAAATGATGCCCGTCGACTTCCAAAAACTTATCCGCGAAGGCGACCTCTCCCAAAACATTTACCTCCAGCCAGACGATTTCATCTACCTCCCTTCCAGCCTCACCAACGAGGTCTACGTTCTCGGCGCTGTGACTGAGCCACGACCCGTCGGCTTCATGAACGAAATGAATCTCATGGCCGCTCTGGGTCGGGGACTTGGCCTCCGCCCGGATGCGGATCTCAGTCGCGTCAGCATCATTCGCGGTTCATTGACCAATCCCCAAGTCGCCACCGTCGACGCTCGTGACGTCATGAAAGGCAACGCCACCAATGTCAAACTCGAGCCGGGTGACATCATCTTCGTCCCCGGTGCCGGCCAGCTTTCGCTCGCCAGTATCGGCAAAGAAGCCGTTAACACCTTCGTCCGAGTTCTCGCCGCCAGCGAAGGCTCCGCCGCCGCGACCGGGCGCCCAGGCAACGTCGGCGTCAACGTCCCTCTGAGCGCCGCTACACCCTGACCCTCATGTCTTCTCGCCCCCCTCGTCTGCGCCCCCTCCTCATCGCCGAAGGCGCCAACCCCGCGCTCACCAGCGCCTCCCTCGTCGGCTGGTCTTGCGCGAAAGCCATCGCTGATGTCACAGATGCTCATATCGTAACGGAATGGAGAAATCGTGACGACTTCCTGCGCGCCGGTCTCGTCGAAGGCAAAGACTTCACCGCCATCAACACCCGCCGCTCCCAGGGCTTCGCTTGGCGCGCCACCAAGCTGCTCAGCCGCAAGGACACTTTCAGTTGGAGCCTTTACGCCGTCTTCTCAAATCTCACCTACCCGCTCTTCGAACGTGCCGTCTGGAAACACTTCAAATCGCGTCTCCGCGCAGGCGAGTTCGATGTTGTCCACCGAATCCTCCCCTTGTCTCCCACCACCCCCAGTTGGATCGCTTCAAAACTCAAAAAAATCGCTGTCCCCTTCGTCCTCGGCCCGCTCAACGGCGGAGTACCTTGGCCTGCTGGTTTCGATGACCTCCGGCAACTCGAAAAAGATGCCGCCGGCCGCCTCCGTCGATTCCACACACTCCTACCTGGAAGCCAAAGCACCCGTCAGGACGCTTCCGCCATCATCACCGCCGCACGCACCACCCTCAAAGAAATTCCCAGTCAGCTCCACCACAAATGCGTCTTCATCCCGGAGAACGCGATCGACACTTCCCGGTTCACCCTCGAGCCCAAGCCCCCTCGCGTTCCCGGCCCGCTTCGGGTCGCTTTCGTCGGCAGGCTCGTCGCCCTCAAAGGCGTTGACATGCTCATCGAAGCCGCCGCTCCTCTGGTCAAACAGGGCAAAATCCACCTCGACCTCATCGGCGACGGCCCCGAGCGCCCCCGCCTGCAAGCTCTCGTCGACCGCGAGCAAATCCACAGCGGCACCCAACTCGAAGGCTGGGTTGACCATGCCCAACTTCAATCCCGCCTCAGCCAAAGCGACGTCCTCGTGCTGCCCAGCATCAGGGAATTCGGCGGCGGCGTCGTTCTGGAAGCCATGGCCCTCGGCCTTCCCCCGATCGTCCTCAATCACGGTGGCCCACCCGAACTCGTCCCCCCAGAAACCGGTTACGTTCTGCCCCTGCAAAGCCGCGGCCAAATCATCAATGACCTGCGCCTTCTTCTCTCGCGCCTCGCTGCAAATCCCACCCCTCTCATAGCGCAAGGCTTAGCCGCACAAAGGCACATTCGCCGCCACTTTACCTGGCAGGCAAAAGCTGCTCAAATAACAGAGGTTTATCACTGGCTATTGGGACACACCGCCCGCAAACCCTCCTGGGGCATTCCCATGGGATTCGAAGCCTAAACCCCGGACGCCTACCTGCCCACCCGCCTCAACCGCTCCATCCCGGCAACCATCCCCGCCAGCATCAGCCAATGGGATAGATTTTTCGTCTGTGTCAAAATGCGCTCCACGGTCCCATGCGAGTAGCAGATCGTCAGCCCGATCAGAAACGACAAAGCCACCGCACCCATCAACGTTCCGCGCCGCTGCCACGCATTCCGTAGCGCCCACCACACCGTCATGACCGCAAACACAATGAAACTGCCAAATCCCAACCACCCCGTTTCGGCCAACCACAGCCAATAGAGACTCTCCGTCAAAGGATTCGCATAGTAGTTCTCGTCATAGATCGTAAACCCGCGCTCCTGGTCCCATTCCTCTAGAATCTCACTGAACTCCCCCCCTCGGGGCCGACTGTTCGCCACCCCAAAATTGTTCCAACCAATTCCCGTCAAAGGACTCGCCCGCAACATCGCCGCACTCTGCTTGTTCAGGATGTCCCGCAGATCCTCTTCCACCACTTCACTGCTTTGCTCCACTTCATTCAACCGCGCCTTGAACGAATCCAAAGCAAAAACCAACACCACGACCGCCCCAATCGCTCCCATCACGCTCACCATCGTCACCCGCAGATTCGGCCCGCGCAGCCACGCCGCCAAAAGCAGCATCATCGACCCCACCGCATAGGCCGCCAAGGCCGCTCGCGAGACCGACAGCAAAATGCACAAACCCGCCCCGCCATAGCCCGCCACACACAGCCAGAACAACCGCCCCTTCACCTTCGGCTCAAGCATCAGCGCCAACACCGGAAGCGCGCTCAAGTAACACCACATCGCCATCGGATTCTGATGCTCAAACCACCCTTTCACCTGCCATGACCCGTCCAGTAACCGCATCTTCAAGCACAGCAATCCATGGTGAAACAGCGCCCCCGCCAGCGCCCCCACCGCCCAACGCAAATCCTTCTCATCCCGAAGATAAACCGCCGCCGCCGCAAAGATAATCGCTCCCTTAGCAAATCGGCTCATGGCCATCAACGCATAGGTCGGCTCATAGCTGCCAAATATCGATAGCATGCTAACACCACACCATAGCAAATACCACCCCAGCCCGGGAATCCGCCCCGATGGACTCCCGTTCGACCCTCGACGCACCGCAAAAAGCAAGGCCAGCGCCAGCACCTCAATCAACGATATCTCATACCCCTTCGTGTGTCCCCGGTAGGTCTCGATGCTGCCGATCATCATCATGAAGTTCCCCGGCCTCATGATCGTCAGCACCAGCATGCCGGCAAAAACCGCTCGCTGCCACAAGCGCCGTGGCGCCAGCCACCCGCCCAAAATCGGCGCTAGCCCGCCATACAGGGCGAGTGCCACCAGCATTTTGATCAGGTCCTTCATTCGAATTGAACATGCGTCCTCGCCCCCGGACCTGCATTCCCCTCATTTGGGGGTCTTTTGCTTTTCTGGCTCCAGTCTAACTTCGGGCCCTGTTAGCAAACACACAACCCCCCATGAAAAAAAATCCCCTCCTATTCCTAACACTCAGTCTCCTTCTCCCAGCTTCAGCCTCCGCTGCGCTCGTGATTACCTACGCCGAAAAGCCCGACGCCGTGAATTCCACTCTCGTCGGCACCGATGTTTTCAGCTTTGACTCCCTCAAAACTGGCGCCCAGTCCAATGTCGTCTGGAAAGGTGTCGGTGCCTTCGACCAACTTTTCATCAAGACCGCCGATATCTACGGCGGCGCTCCCAGTGATAGGTCACCCAGAGGTTCTCTCTACAGCCTCCAGGGCGCCGGCACCAAGGTGCTTTCCAGCACCCTCACCCTCGATGAAGCCAGTTCCTACTTTGGCCTCTGGTGGTCCGCTGGCGACGCCCATAATATGCTCCGCTTCTACAACAAAGACGCCCTCGTCGCTCAGTTCACCACCGCCAGCTTGCTTGCCCCCCTCCCCGGTGAGTACGATGGCAACCCCATCAACCGCTCCCTCAACAGGGGTGAACCCTACGCTTTCATCAACTTCTTCGGCGACGCCGAAACCAGTTGGGACCGCATCGTCTTGACCAATAACGGCAGTTCTGGATTCGAGTCCGACAATTACACGACGCGCGTCGAGGCCTGGGACCCCATCGTCGATGGCGCTCTCCCCGGCGTGCCTGTCGCCATCGTCTCCGGCAAGGACACCAAGCTGGTCACCAAGGACGACCTCAAAGGCACACTCTGGGCAGCCGCCCCCGCCGCTCCCCTCCCGCCTCTGCCTCTCCTCGTGGTCTTCGGTGCTTTCGCGCTCGCCCGTAGCCGTTTCGCCATGGCACGCGCTCCGCAACAAGCCTGATCCGCCCAGTCTTCCTCGCCACCACGCCGACCGCGATGAGCTCTCCTACCCAGCACCAGTCCATCCGACTCTTGCTGGTCGCCATCGCGGTCGGTTCCCTTCTCTCCCTCTCTCCCTCCCAGGGCGCCTTCCTCGACCTCACCCGACCCCTCCTCCTCGCCCTCTTCAACGCTTTCGGCATTCCCGCCACCGACTCCGGCGAAGCCCTTGTCATCGGCCGTCTCAACGTCCCCTGGACCCACGACTGCTCTGGCATCAATTTGCTCGTCATCCTCTTGGCCCTCACCGTCTGGGTCAATCGCACGCAGCCCGCCGGCCCCCGCTTCTGGCTGCTTCTCGCCTCCGTTTTTCCAGCCGCCATGGTGGCGAATACCCTGCGCGTCCTCTCTCTGCTCGCCTATCGCCACGCTGCCTATCCCGCCGTCGAAAGCCCCCAACTCCACTACTTCATCGGCTTTGTCTGGCTCGTCCCCATGATCCTTCTCATGGCTCCGCGCGATGGCCGCACCCGCCTTTGCCGCGCATTCGAGTCCCTCCACGCCGCTGCCATCCTCGCCTGGCTCTCACCCTTGATCTCCAGCCCGGGCGGTCCCTGGCTCGCCGCCGCCGCTCTGCTTCTGCTTTCGAAGTGCCGCCTCGCCTCCGACCACCTCCCGCTCCGTCTCACGCTCACTTCTGGCTGGCTCGTCGCTGGCTTCGCGATCGGCCTGCTCAGCATCGAGTCTCTCTGGCTCGTCTGGCTGCTCGTCTGCCCCCTCCTGCTGCCTGTCAGACTTTTCCTTCGTCCCGATTTCTGGCTGGTCCTCGCCGCCGCCCACCCTCTCCTCATCATGCTTCCCTTCGGCGAATACATCGCTGCCTCCGCTCTCGCCTGGATGCTGTTTCGCACCTTCAAAACCCCCCCTCCCTCACCCGACTCTCCATTCCCCCTCACCCCCGCCTGGCGCGCCGCTCTCACCCTTACCGCCCTCGCCTTGGCCCTGCCTTTCACCGCTACCAGCCTCTTCGCCACGCCTCATTCGCCTCTCCTACCCCCGGCCCATCTCGTCGTTCAGGAAATCGGCGCCCAAGGCTACGAACTCCGCCTCCCCGGCCAGCCAGACTCCATCCGCCTTGTTTGGTATGCCGCTCAAAACAACGACCGCCACCACACCGTCCAGGTCTGCCTCAAATACCGCGGCCGCGACCTCGTTCCCGTCTCGGACACTCCCTCGGTGCAATCCGATGGCCGCCACTGGCTGCGCGAGTTCTTCGTCCAGGATGGCCAACTCCTGCTCTCCTACTCCGACTACGCCCGCCGCACCCTCGCCCCCCGTTCCCACCCCGGCGCCCACCTCATCTTCATCGCCCCCATGGACGCCCTCACCCCAGCCGAGTTCGACCTCCAAACCCGCTCCCTCGCCACCCAACTCCCCTGATCCCCAACACCATGCCTACCCCCACCCTCGGCGTCCTCATCCGATTCTCCGATTCCGCCTCCACCCTGCCAGCCGTGCTCGCAGCCCTCAAATCCCAAACCCTCCAGCCCGATGTCATCCTCGGCGTGAACTGCGGCAGCACCGACGCTTCCTCCGCCTACATCCGCGCCATCGGCGGCCGCATCGCTCAATGGACCCAACCCTACGCCCACGCCAGCGTCCTCAACTTCGGCCTCCGCCTCCTCCCCACCGACCTCGTCCTCATTCTCAGCTCCCACACCGTCCTCGAATCCCCCGACACCCTCGCACAAATGGTCGCCGCCATGCGCGATTCCGCCGCAGCCTGCGTCAGCCTCGCTTGGGATGACGATCCCTTCTACAGCGATGCCATCACCTTCGCCGAACTCCAGCGCAAGGGCCTCCGCTTCGGCTCCTTCTACAGCAACAGCATGGGCCTGATCCGCCGCCGGCACTGGCAAAAAAGCCCCTTCGACGAATCCATCCCCACGGCCGAGGACTATGCCTGGGCCATCGAACAACTCAAAAAAGGCCACACCAGCCTGCGTCTGCGCCTCCCTTTCAGCTACCGTCGCGATGGCACCTCGCGCGCCGGACCCTTCGCCCGGGTCGTCTTTCACCTCGCCCGTCGGCACTCCCTCAAGGTCACCTGGCTCGGCCCATTCGCCTCCCTCAAACTCCTCGCCACTCACCACTTCACCCGCCTCCTGCGCCGCACCCCTCCCACCCCAGAACCTCCCACCCTCCCCGCCGTCACCGACCGCTTCACCGCCTGGCTCCTCTCCCGCTTCGCCCAACCCACCTGACACCACCCTCAACTCAACGCATTCACCTCCTCCACCGACGGCGCCTCCAGCCGCATCGGCCGGTCATGCTCCAAATACGCCGCGCACACCTCAAACAGCGCCTCCCGGCTCCGCGTCCGCCGCATGCCATCCAGAAACGCACTCCTCGGCTCCACACCCAACCCGATGAAGTTGAGATGCTTCTTCACCCGGTGCACTCGCTCCTCCTCCGTGTAACCCTCGTCCGTCACCGTCTCATACAGCGCCTCCAAATACCCCAGCACCTCCCGCCCCGTCGGCTCCACCACCTCCCGACCCGCCGCCGCCGCGCGAATCTGCTCAAACAACCACGGATTCCGAATCGCCCCGCGCCCCAGCATCAGCCCCCGCGCCCCCGTCTCCGCCAGCACCCGCAGCGCCGTCTCCGGCGAGTCCACATTCCCATTCGCCAGCACCGGACACCGCATCACCTCCACCGCATGCGCGATGAAATCGTAGTGCACCTCCGTCCGATACATCTCCCTCACCGTCCGCCCGTGCACCGTCAAAAGATCCGGCTCATGCCGCGCATAAATCGCCAGCAACGCCTCAAACTCCGCCAGCGACGCCGCCTCCACCCCGATCCGCGTCTTCACCGTGAACGGCACCTCCGTGATCGCCTCCCGCAGCGCCCCCAGGATCCGGTCAATCCTCGGCAAATCCCGCAGCAGCCCGCCCCCCGCGCACTTGTTGAACACCCGCGGTGCCGGACAGCCCAGATTCAAATCAATCCCCGCCACCGGATGCTTCTGCAGTTCCTTCGCCGTCCGCACCAGATGCGTCACATCATTCCCAATCATCTGCAGCACCACCGGCCGCCCTGTCTCGTTCTCCGTCGCGCAACGCAAAATCTCCCGGTCCAGCTTCGAGTCCGCCGTCACCCGAAAATACTCCGCAAAACACACATCCGCCCCGCCATAACGCCTGAGCAAATGAATGAACCCATGGTCCGTCACCGCCTGCATCGGCGCCAGCGCCAGCACCGGCGCCTCCGCCCGCAATCGAGCCCGGAAGGCTTCAGCGGTGGCAGTTTCGGAAAAAGCAGATGAATCAGGCACGGCAAACAAACAAGAGCCCCACCATCGCACACCCCAAAGAGTTTGCTCCCCTTTTGAGAGTTCGCGCTCCGAAAGACGTTGGTTTGCAGATGATAGGCTCTGTTCAACGGCTCCCCGCTTGGGTCCGCATCACTGCTGTTTTAGCGGTGAGCGGAGCCGCGCCTCTGTCGGCCACCCCCGCCAACAAAAAAGCCGCCGCCAACCACCTCGAGCACTTCCTCCCCACCGCCCTCGCCGACTGCACCCTCTGCCATCTGCCTTCGGCCAACCACGCCCCCGAGTCCCTCGAAGACTTCCCCCACAACGCCTTCGGCAAAGCCCTCGCCGCCCTCGGCAAAAAGCCCCTCCCCGATCGCCTCAACCAAATCGCCGCCTCCGACAGCGACCAGGACGGCATCGCCAACCTCGCCGAAATCCTCCTCGGCGGCCATCCCGGGGACACCAGCGTCAAGCCCGTCCCCGCTGACATGGCGCAGCTCGCCACCAAACAGCAGGCCCTGGACACCTTCCTCGCCCGCTACCCCTGGGAACCCTTCAAGCCCGTCAAACGCCCCGCCATCCCTGCTCCCGGCGCCCCCAGCCCCATCGACGCTTTCATCAACGAACGCCTCGCCGCGCAAAACCTCACCCCCCTCGACTCCGCCTCGCCCGCGCAAATCGCCCGCCGCGTCCACGTCGATCTCACCGGCCTCCTCCCCAGCCCCGCGCAAATCACCGCCTTCGAAAACGCCTACGCCGCCCAGCCCGACCTCGCCCTCCGTGAACTCACCGACCGCCTCATGGAGCAACCCCAATACGGCGAACGCTGGGGCCGCCACTTCATGGACATCTGGCGCTACTCCGACTGGGAGGGCTACAAAGGCGTTGTCCGCCTCAGCCAGCCCCACATCTGGCGCTGGCGCGACTGGATCATCGAATCCCTGAACGCCAACAAGCCCTACGACCGCATGGTCCACGAAATGCTCGCCGGCGACGAGCTCGCTCCCACCGATGAAAAAATCCTCCGCGCCACCGGCTACCTCGCCCGCAATTTCCAAAGCGACCGCCTGCAATGGATGGACAACATCGTCGAGCACACCAGCAAGGCCTTCATGGGCCTCACCATGAACTGCGTGAAGTGCCACGATCACAAATACGATCCCATCCCGCAAACCGACTACTACGCCATCCGCGCCGTCTTCGAACCCTACAACGTCCGCACCGACCCCGTCCCCGGCCAGATCGATCCCCTCAAAGACGGCATGCCCCGCGCCTACGACCAGTCCCTCACCGCCGTCACCTACCTCTTCCAGCGCGGCGACGAACGCTTCCCCGTCAAAAACAAACCCATCGCCCCCGCCGTGCCTACCCTGTTCCGGGGCGACCTCACCATCAAACCCGTCAGCCTCCCGCTTGTCGCCCGCCAGCCCGAAAAAAGCGACACCTACAAAGCCGCCATGCTCGCCGCCGTGGATTCCGTCAAAGACGCCGAGCTGCGCGAAATGAAGCGCAAGACCCTGGAGGAGCAGTTGAAGCTCGAAGCCCTCGAAGACGGTGGCATGGACAAAAAATCCGCCACCTGGAAAACCATGGCCACCCAAGTCGCCGAACTGCAAAAACAAACCGCGCTGGCCGAAGCCAAAGACGCGAAGGAAAAAGCCGACGCCGCCCTGCAAAAAGCCATCGCGACCAAGCCCCTCACCACCGCCGTCAAAAAACTCATCGCCACCGCTAAAACCACCGCCGCCACCGCCGCCAAACAACTCACCGCCGCCGAAGCCGCCGCCACCACCGCCGCCAAACCCACCGACTACAAACCCCGCGTGTTCAAGGCCTACCCCGCCTCCAGCAGCGGCCGCCGCCTCGCTTTCGCCCGCTGGCTCACCTCGCCCGACAACACCCTCTTCGCCCGCGTCGCCGTCAACCACCTCTGGCTCCGCCACTTCGGCACCGGCATCATCGCCACCCCGGATGACTTCGGCGCCAATGGCAAAAAACCCTCCCATCCCGCGCTGCTCGACTGGCTTGCCGCCGAGTTCATCGCCAGCGGCTACGACTTGAAGCACATGCACCGCCTCATCATCAGCAGCGCGGTCTACCGTCGCAGCTCCGGCGGCGGTGCCCCCGGCCCCAATGACCTCGCCGACCCCGACAACGTCTGGCTCTGGCGCTCCCCCGTCCGCCGCCTGGAGGGCGAGGCCGTTCGCGACAACCTCCTCCACGTCGCCGGCCTTCTCGATCCCACCCTCGGCGGTCCCGAGATCGACAGCGCCGCCGCCGACACCTCCCGCCGCCGCAGCCTCTATCATCGCCACGCCCAGGAAACCCAGGCCGAAATGGTGCAAATCTTCGACGGCGCCCGACCCAGCGAATGCTACCAGCGCGAACTCAGCATCAAACCCCACCAAGCCCTCGCGCTTGCCAACAGCCAGCTCACGCTCGATGCCTCCATCGCCCTGGAAAAAACCCTCACTCGCACAGCCGGACCCGATTACCAAGCCTTCGTCACCACGGCCTTCCAGCATATCCTCAATCGCACCCCCAAAGCCGACGAGATGCGCCTCAGCTCCGGCTTCCTCAATCAATCAGGCAAGGACGCCACCCGCCTCCGCCAGCACTTCATCGCCGTGCTGTTCAATCACAACGACTTCATCACTCTGCGCTGATCCCCATGAAAACCCCGCTTCCCGGCTGCTCCGGCTCCCGCCGCCAGTTCCTGCTCGACACCGGCATGGGCTTCACCGGTCTCGCCCTCAACGCCATGATGTTCCGCGATGGCGTCGCTCAGGCCGCCCCCTCCGAGACCGATGTCCTCACCGCCTGGCAAACCGGCGAAGCCAAGGCCAAATCCGTCATCTGGATGTTCATGATCGGCGGCACCAGCCACATGGAGAGCTTTGATCCCAAACCCGAGCTCACCAAATACGCCGGCAAATCCATCGACGAAACCCCCTACCGCAACGCCGCCGACCAGGCCCGCATCAACAAAATCCTCGTCGAACCCGGCAAGGAAAAACGCGAGGTCTTCAAGAAGATCCTCCCCCTGATCGCCGGCCACAAAAAATACGGCCAAAGCGGCATCGAAGTCAGCGATCTCTTCCCCCATGTCGGCAGCGCCGTCGATGACATCTCCTTCCTCCGCGGCATGTGGACCATCGACAACAACCACGGCGCCCAGCTCACCTTCCACACCGGCCGCAAAATCGGCGACACCGGCCACCCCACCGTCGGCGGCTGGGCCAGCTACGGCCTCGGCTCCATGAATGCCAACCTGCCCGAGTTCGTCGTGCTCGGCGAACCCAGCGCCGACTGCTGCGGCCGCTCCTTCACCTACGGCAGCGCCTACCTCGGACCCGAACACGGCGGCGTCCGCCTCAAGGTCGATCCCAAAAACCCTTTGTCCTATGTCCATCCCGCCGACCCGACACTCACCCTCGACGAGCAGCGTGAGGCCTTCAGCCTCATCGGCGAGTTAAACCAGCTCTCCGGCATCGACTACCCCACCGACGCCCAACTCAACGCCCGCATCAAAGCCTACGAACTCGCCTTCCAAATGCAGATGGCCGTGCCCGGCCTCATGGATTTCTCAAAAGAGCCCGAGCACATCAAAGAACTCTACGGCCTCAACCGCACCGCGAGCCTCCCCTTCGGCTCCCAATGCCTCGCCGCCCGCCGCCTCGTCGAGCAGGGCGTCCGTTTCGTCCAACTCTTCCACGGTTACAGTGGCAGCGCCGGTCGCTGGGATCATCACAAGGACATCGCCAAATTGATGCCACCCATGTGCGCCGAGATTGATCAACCCATCGCCGGTCTGATCCACGACCTCAAACAGCGCGGCATGTTGGACGAAACCCTCGTCGTCTGGGGCACCGAGTTCGGCCGCACCCCCGGTGCGGAGTTCCGCGACGCCAACGTCAGCGGCTCCGGACGCGATCACCACCCCCACGGCTTCACCTGCTTCATGGCCGGAGGCGGCGTCAAAGGCGGCCACGTCCACGGCGCCACCGACGAACTCGGCTTCCACGCCGTCGAAGGCCGCCAATACGTCACCGACCTCCACGCCACCGTCCTCCACCAACTCGGCCTCAACCACCGCATGATGATCCCCGGCCGCCAACGCCTCGAACAAGACTACGGCAGCGTCATCCAGGAAATCCTCGTCTGACACCCGCTTCCATTCGCCGAGTTTGGGTTTAAGGGTCAGACCCATGAGAATCCTCCCCCTTGCGACCTTCTGATCTTCCCATTACAATCCATCCATGAGTTCGCAAACCCTCGAAGTGTCCCTAAATCCTGCCTTGAAAAAGAAGGCCGCTAAGGTGCTGGATGGTCTGGGCCTGGATCTGGAAAGCGCGGTTCGCGTGTTTCTAACCAAAGTGGTGGCCACGCACTCCATCCCCTTTGCTCTCGCAGAGGAGCCAGAACCCTACCGTTTCACGGAGCGTGAGACCAAGGCGATCCTCGCGGCCAAGCGGGAAGCCAAAAAAGCCGGAAACGTCAGCGGCCCCTTCACCACGCCAGAAGCGCTCATCAGTCACTTGCGTAAAGCCAAGCCATGACGATCCAAACGACGGGTCGGTTTGACAAAGCCTTTGCCAAGCTCGCTGTTCTTGACCAACGCCGGGTGGAGAGAGCTTTGGCGCTATTCATGGATCAACCCTTTCACCCCAAACTGAAAAATCACGGTCTGACGGGCAAACTACGCGGTCTGCGTGCCATCAGTGCGGGGTATGACCTGCGCATCGTCTATGAAGAGGAAGGTGGCCACGCGCGCGTGCTACTCCTGAACACGGGCACCCATGATGAAGTGTATTGATTCATGATTCCCGATCTGTCTATCAGTGCGTTTCTCGGGTGCCATCTTCCTTTGTAAGCTCAGCCTGACACCCGCTTCCAATCACGTCGATTGAGTGTATGGGTCAGACCCATGAGAATCCTCCCCCTCGCGGCGTTCGCCCTCCTGACCCTCACCAGCCTCGCCATCGATCTGCCCACCGGCGGCATCGACATCCGCCAGGGCAGGGGACTCCAAGCCAGTGCCAACAACGGTGCCGGCATCGTCGAGTCCCTCCCGGAAGGCAAACGCATCACCATTCCCGAAGCTCTCCCCGGCAAGCCCTACGGCGCCCAGTTCACCGCTCCCATCACCGCCGCCATCGCCAAAAACGAGCCCGTCCTCGCCATCATCAAAGCCCGCGTGGTCGGTGGTGCCCCTCATGGCGAAGTCCTGGCCAAACTCCAACTGCGCTCCGCTCCCTACACCTCCTTCGGCGCCACCATCGGCCTCGGCATCCATTCCGAGTGGCTCGAACTCCCCGTCACCTTCCTCCCGGACGAACCCATCCCCGCCGACTCCGCCGCCATCGTCCTGCTCTGCGCCCACAAGCAGCAATCCATCGAAGTCGAAAGCATCCGCGTCCTGAAATACCCCGCCGGCACCGACACCACTACCTTCCCCAAAGCCAAACCCATCCAGCGCACCTACCCGGGCCGCGAGCCCGATGCCCCCTGGCGCAAAGCCGCCCTCGACCGCATCGAAAAACACCGCAAAGCCGACCTCACCCTCACCCTCAACGATACCGCAGGCAAACCCCTCGCCGACACCGAAGTCACCCTCTCTCTCCGCCGCCACCAGTTCGGCTTCGGTTCCGCCGTCGTCGCCAAACGCTTCTCCGGCGACTCCGAAGACGACCGCCGTTACCGCGATCTCGTCGACCGCCTCTTCAGCATCATCGTCTTCGAGAACGACCTCAAAGACGGCAACTGGTCCCCCGACTTCAACGCCCAACGCAAAGCCACCCGCAACACCGAACTCGAAAAGGCCTTCGCCTGGCTCAAAGAACGCCACATCCCCGTACGCGGCCACTACCTCATGCAGGTCGCCACACCCTACAACCTGCAAAAAATCACCGACTCCACCGTCATTCGCGACCGCACCCTCGCCAGCGTCACCGAGCGACTCGCCTTTGTGAACGACCGCGTCATCGAGTGGGACGTCATCAATCACCCCATCGCCTGGGGCGGCGCCGACATGCTCAACAAACGCCCCGGCCTCGAGCACCTTGACCGCGAAGTCTTCAAACTCGCCCGCGAGAAAACCCAACTGCCCTTCTTCGTCAACGAAGACCAAGTCTTCCGCCCCGGCCCCCAGTGCGATGACACCTTCACCTACATCCAGGCCTTGAACCAAGCCGGCCTCACCGTCGCCGGCCTTGGCAACCAGGCCCACTTCCACGAAAGCTACCTGCCCTCACCCGAGCACCTCCTCGCCATCACCGACCGCTACGCCACCATCGTCCCGCGCCAAAGCATCACCGAATACGACATCGTCACCAACGAGGATGAGCAACTCGCCGCCGACTACACCCGCGACGTCCTCATCGCCACTTTCAGCCACCCCGCCTACACCAGCTTCCTCCTTTGGGGCTTCTGGGAAGGCTCGCATTGGAAACCCGAAGCCGCCTCCTGGAACAAGGACTGGACCATCCGCCCCCGCGGCGCCGTCATCGAAGAATGGATCACCAAACACTGGCACACCAAACTCACCGCCAAAACCAACGCCCAAGGCCAACTCACCTTCCGCGGCTTCCCCGGCTGGTACGAAGTCACCCACGCCACCCAAACCCACCTCCTCCCCCTCACCACCGACAATCCGACTGCCACGTTAAATCCTTGATCGATCAACTCCCGCATCGCGTTCTCACAGCTTCAATTGCCAGTCCAAGCCTTCGTAGTCATGGCTCCACGATCAATGGAATCCAACCATCTCCCATGAAATCACCGCTCCTTGCCCTCGCCCTCGTCTCATCGCTTGCCTTCGCCGCCGATCCCGTTCCGCCTGCCACCCAAACCTGCCAACCGGACAAGCTCATCGCCGCCGAGGCCTTTGACAAGCCGGAGTCCTTCACGAAGCAAAAGCAGCCCGGCACCGACGGCTGGCGCGGCGGCATCGGCACCTGGAGCATCAAAGATGGTGCCGCCTACGCGGTGCAGGAAGGCCCCAGCGAGAAGCGCCCAAATGGCCATGAAGCCGTCTGCGAGCACATCGTGGACCTCGGCGATTACGTGCTGACCGGCGAGTTCAAGCTCGGCCCCTCGCCCCAAATTGGCTTTGTCTGCCGCGACACGAACCAACCAAACCACCATCAAGGCCGCGTGGTGATCACCCCCACCGCCATCTGGATTCAAAAGATGAGCGGCATCTCGAAAGAGACTCGCCGTGAGGAACTCAAAAAAATCGAGGTCCAGATCGATCCCAACACCTGGCACCGCATCACCATCGAGATCTGCGGCGACCGCTTCTTCGCCAAAATCAACGACCACATCCTCGAAGCCAGTCACGAGCGCTTCAAAGAACGCAAAGGCCGCATCGGCTTCGTCGCAAGAGCAGAGGGCGCCCAGTTCCGCAACCTTTCACTCTGGAGCGCCAAACCGAAGTCGTGAAATCCATCGCCTGTGCTCTCCTCACTCTGTTCCTCCCACTCTCAGCGGCTGAACCCACCATGAACCACGAAACTGCTCTATCAACCTACGTTGAAAAGCTCAACACCCACTCCTGGGATCAGATCGCCCCCTGCGTCACCGAGGATGCCGTGTTCCTTTTCACCGAGGACACCTTTGTCCGCAAAGCTGCCGCCAAGGCCGCTTTCGAAAAGACGTTCCAGCTGATTGAGAACGAAGTGTTCAGCCTCCACGACATCGCGTGGACCGTCGTCACCGATGAGGTCGCCACCTGCCACTACGAATTCCGGTGGAAAGGCCTCATCAGCGGCCAGGAATCCTCCGGCGGCGGACGCGGCACCACCATTCTGCGCCGGGTCGATGGCCGCTGGCTCATCGCCCATGAGCATCTCGGCCCATATCCGCGAAAGTGAGGCCCCTTTGATGGAGTTCTCTCTGCTGTCACCCAACTTTGCTTGCCTCACTCGTTTCCCGAACCATGAAAACTCCCGAAACCTCCTCTCCATCATCCCGCCGTAGTTTCGTCAAACAATCCGTCGCCGCTGGTTTCGGATTCACTTTTCTGCCTGCCTACCTGACCAGCGCACGCGCGGCGGACAATCCCAAGTTGCCCCCAAGCCGACGCATCAACCTGGGCTGCATCGGCATTGGCGGACGGGCGGGCAGTGTCATTCCGGGCCTGACGGCTGGAGGCATCGCCACGCCAGTGGCGTTCACCGATGTGGATTTCGTCACGGCGAAGGGTGTGGAGAAAAACCTCACCGCCTTTCCCGACGTCAAGCGCTTCCACGACTTCCGTGAGATGCTCGACCAGATGGGCAAAGACATTGACGCCGTCAGCGTGGTGACACCCGATCACACGCACTTCACCGCCGCCATCAGCGCGATGGCCTTGGGCAAGCATGTGTATGTGGAGAAGCCGCTCACACACACCTTTGAAGAGGCCGAAATCCTCATGCGGGCGGAGAAGAAATTCAAAGTGGTGACGCAGATGGGCAACCAAGGTCACACCTCCGCCGGCGCTGACCAGTTCAAACAAATGCTTGCCGCGGGCATCGTCGATGACATCGTGAAGATCGACGCGTGGAAATCACCCTCGCTCTGGTTCATGAACGCCGCCGAGCGTGCGCTCGTGAAGGGCTATCCCGCCGCCGAGCCGATGCCTGAGTCGCTCAAGAGCTGGGACCTCTGGTGTGGCCCACAGGAAGTTCAGCCCTACAGCAAGCTGTATCACCCCTTCAACTGGCGCGGCTTCCACCTCTACGGCGGCGGCATGTTCGGCGACTGGGGCGCGCACATCATTGATTTCGTCCACGATCACCTGAAACTCGGCCTGCCCACACGGATCACGCCGCTGGCACTCGCGGACTACAATCAGGTGAGCTACCCGCTCAGCTCGGACATCCGCTTCGAGTTCCCTGAACGCGGCGAAAAAAGGCCCGCTGTCGAACTGCATTGGAAAGCTGGTGGCGACACCAAGATCGAGATCGCAGAGAAGTTCGGCGATCCCGGCAAGGATGGCAAAGTCACCCTCCCAAATCCCGGCGGCACCGGTTCTCTGCTGCATCGCAAGCAAGGCGACTACCTCGTCCAACGCGGCTCCCATGACCGCCACTCGCTCGTCTATCCGCGATCCAAGATGGTCGAGTTCAAAGACGCGATGGCCCTGCATCCGCCGAAGTACAATCACTTCGAAAGCTTCATCCACGCCTGCATGGGCGAAGGCACCACCGAGTCGCCCTTCAGCATCGCAGGCGAACTGACACAGGTGCTTAACCTGGGCACCATCGCCGAATACCTGAATGTCGATCTCCAATTCGACCCCAAAACCAAACGCTTCATCGGCAACGAAGAAGCCAACGCCCGCCTCGCCGGCCCCCCTCCACGCGCCGAATGGGCGGATTGCTACAGGCTGGCGTAATCGCATCGGCTGTCTTTAGCCGCAAAAGACGGATCAAATCATGAATCACCTCAGTCTGCTCATCGCTTCCGCATCGTTCGCGTCTTTGTCAGCTCTTGCTCAAGACGGCACCAAGCTTGATGCGGGCGATCCGAAGGTCAGCGCATCCGTTGTTCCGACATGGAAGCCCGCTTCGGCTGAGAACCTCATCGTTTACCAGGAACCCGGTCGCTACGGCGGCTGGCCGGCGAATCAGGGGCTGTGGCAGTGGGGCGATGAACTGGTCGTCGGCTTCACAGCCACCTATTACAAGGAGACGACCACGGATCATCGCATCGACCGTACCAAGCCGAGCCATCGCGTGCAGGCTCGCAGTCTCGACGGCGGCAAATCGTGGAAGGTCGAGGCGGAGCAGCCCTACTCGGATCGAAAGAACGAACCCGAGGTCACGGCGCTAAAGGAACCGCTCAATTTCACCGCACCCGACTTTGCGATGATGTTTCGCTTCAAAAGCCTGCACATCGGCCCCTCGTGGTTCTACACGACACAGGATCGCTGCAAGACCTGGCAGGGGCCGTTTAAGTTCGATGTCGCGGGCGTGGACGGCATCTCCACTCGCACGGACTTGATCCCGCTTGGGCCGAGTGAGTGCCTCATGTTTGGCAGTTGCGGCAAGAAGTCGGACAACAAAGAAGGCCGCGTCTTCTGCGCTCGAACCACCGACGGCGGGCTAACTTGGAAACTCCAGGGCTACATCGGCGATGAACCACCGAAGGGCGGTTTCGCGATAATGCCCAGCAGCGTGCGCACGGCTGGCGGTGCCTTGCTCACGACGCTGCGGCGCGGCAAACCTGAATACAACATCGAGCTGTGGCGCAGCGATGACCTCGGCAAAACGTGGTCCAAAATCAGCGATGTGACCGGCAACATCGGCGGCAATCCTCCCGCCACCGTCTTGCTTCCCGATGGCCGCCTCTGCGTGACCTACGGCCATCGCAAGAAGCCCTTCGGCATCCGCGCTCGCCTCAGCATCGACGAAGGTAAAACATGGTCGCCCGAAATCATCCTCCGCGACGATGGCTTCGATGGTGATCTCGGCTATCCACGCACGCTTGTGCGTCCCGATGACCGCATTATCACCGCCTACTACTTCAACGGCCCCACAGGCTCGAACCGCACTATCGAAGCCACACTCTGGACACCGCCTGCGAACTAGCTTCGATTGGCAATCGAAGAAGGACTCACCCCTCCCACCCGCGCCAGAGCCACACGAGCGTGTCCCCCAGGGTGTGCTCAAAGACGCGTTTGTCGCAGTGGCCGCTCTTCTTGCTGAACAAGTAGCGGTGGTGGTAGCCTTTTTTGTCCAGGGCGATGTTTGTGCGCATCCCGGCCATAACCCAGTTGTGGTAGGTCTCTTCCGGGTCGTTGGCGCGGATGTCGTTTTCGGAGACGTGGGTGAAGATGCGTAGCGGCTTGGGCTCGCTTGTTTCGATCAATTTCATGCCGGAGTGATACTCCCACGCGCCGAGCGGAAACTTGGCCTCCTCGGGCGCATCGTCGTCCTGTTGGTCCACGAAGGTGCCGGAGTAGGCGATGATCCGGCGGAACCAATCGGGCCGGAACCAGCCCATCGTCAGCGCGGCGGCTCCACCAGAGCTGCAACCCATCACTCCACGGCCCCACGGATTCTCCGTGAGTGCGAACTTCGGATACGCAGCGCGGATCTCCGTGTTGCTGAGCACGGCGGGCAGCACCTCGTCGTGAACGAAGCGAGCGAGTCGATCCGACATTGTGTCGTACTCCAGGCCGCGTTGGCTATTCTTGCCATCGTTCCCTCCATTTTGCACGGCGATGCAGACAAAGGCCGGCAGCTTGCGCTTCGGTTCCTTCGAGATCGTGAGATTGTCGAGCGCATGACTGATGAGCTTCAACTGCCCCGGACCATCGTGAATGACGAGCAGCGGAGCCTTGGTGCCATCCTGGTAAGCCGCTGGCACATACACGGTGATCTTCCGCTCCGTATTCACCTTCTTCTTCTCGGGCTCCAGCGTCTTGTCCTTGCCATCGAAAATCTTGCTGTCCGCCAGCTTCATCAAGAACTCGAACTTCCGCCCCTTCGGATTGCCCTTATCAGTCAAATCGGGATCGATCCGATACTCCGGCCCAACTTCAAAGGCCCCATCGCCCTCCTTGCCGGGGTTCTCAGTACAGCTTTCGGCGGCGTGCAGGGTGGAAAGGTAGGCAAAGGCAAGGAGGAGTCGTTTCATCATGGCGTGTTTGGAGTATAAAAGTACTTCCCTGACATCATTTGGCTTTCTTTGGCGGAGCGGGATGCGCGGTTAGGTTCGCGGTAACTTGCTTGAGCTTTTCGTGTTCGGCGGTGTTCGCAGGAAGAGCAGCTTTCGTGAAGGTGGGAAGCAACTTCTCCCACACCAGATCAAGCTCACCCTGCATCTGGCCGGTTTGCGCGGTGATGGCAATGACGGCGTCGTGCTCGGGGATCACGAGGCAGATTTGGCCGTCGCGCCCGTCGCCACGGTAGCAGTTGTGCTGGCAGCGCCAGAACTGAAAACCGTAGCCTTGCTGCCAGTCGGAGGTTTTACCGCTCGGGGCCTTGGAGTTGTCCACTTGATTCGAGGTCGCTTCGTCGATCCACTTTTCAGTGAGCAAGCGCTGCCCGTTCCACTTGCCGCGTTGCAGATAGAGCTGACCAAACTTTGCGATGTCCTCCGTTCGGATGTGCAGGCCGTAACCCCCCAGGCTGTAGCCCTCCGCGCTTGCATCCCAGACCGGACTCTCGATGCCAAGCGGCTCAAACAGGCGCGGCGTGAGGTAGTCGAGTACCGTTTTGCCTGTCACCTTGGTGAGAATGGCCGAGAGCATGTAGGTCCCGGGCGTGTTGTAGCGAAAGAAGGTGCCCGGCTTCTGGGTGACTGGATGGGCCAGGAAACCCTTCACGGAGGGGCCTGTGTCGAAACCAAACTTCGGCTCCACCTCGTGCCCGCCGCTCATGGACAGTAAATCACGCACCCGCATGGCCTTGAGGTTCTCGCTCGCATCCGCAGGCGCTTCATCGGGAAAAAACTTCAGCACCGGATCATCAAGCGTCAGCGTCCCCTCCGCCACCGCGAGTCCGATGGCAGTGGAGGTAAAGCTCTTGCTCAGTGACCACATGACATGCCGCTTCTCTGCCGACTCCGGCTTCCACCATGCTTCCGCGATCACGTGACCGTGACGCACCAGCATGAAACTGTGCAAAGTGTTGATCTGCTTGTCTGCTGTCTCGATGAAGTCGCGCACCGCAGCCGACGAAACACCCTGCTGCTCCGGCGTGCTGCGTGGCATGGCTTTGTCAGCGGCCTGGACGGTCGATGCGCTGACGAGTAGAATGAGGGGAAGAACGAAGAGACGCGAAATCATGACAGGGTTAAATGACATCCTCTTTCAACTCGACCAAATCCAACACTCTTTCGCTAAGGAACCTTGGTGATCGCAAGTTGTCCGCGACCATCGCCAGTTCCTGGAGTTCTTAATGAGCCTGTAAAGCCATGAAGTTGCTTGTATTCCTTTTTATCACCTCTTTCGCCACTCCAGCGGTTTTGGCCTATGATCCGCTAACCCTGCCGAAGGCCGATCTGGCTGCGCCGCTCGACTTCACCGTGCAAGATGCCACACGCAACCGAGCCCTGCCGATCCGCGTGTATCTGCCTGCGGCGTCGAAAGCAGCGCCGGTGGTGCTTTTCAGCCATGGCCTGGGGGGTTCGCGGGAGAACAATCCGTATCTCGGCAAGCACTGGTCGGCTCGCGGCTATGCGGTGGTCTTTGTGCAGCATCCGGGCAGCGATGAATCCGTTTGGAAGGGCCAGGGCCCGGCCCGTATCCCAATGGCGATGAAGGAAGCCGCCAGCGTGCAGAATTTTATTCTGCGTGCGGCGGACATCCCGGCGGTGTTGGATCAACTCACGCGCTGGCATGCAGACGAGGCGCACGCCTTGCGCGGCAGACTTGATCTCACCCGCGTGGGCATGTCCGGGCATTCGTTTGGCGCGGTGACGACGCAAGCGGTCAGCGGGCAGGCCTTTCCCATCGGTCGCAGCCTCACCGATCCACGCATCAAAGCCGCCGTCATGATGAGCCCCAGCGTACCCGCCGCTGGCAGCGCGGAGCGGGCGTTTGGCGGTGTGACGCTCCCGTGGCTGCTCATGACGGGCACGAAGGACGTGGCCCGCATCGGCGGCATCACGCTCGGCGGTGAGCTCGACTCACGTCTCGGCGTCTATCCCGCCCTGCCTCCAGGCGACAAATACGAACTCGTCCTCAAGGATGCTGAGCACGGTGCCTTTGGCGAACGCGCCCTACCCGGCGAAGGCCGCCAGCAAAATCCGAATCACCACCGTGTCATCCTCGCCCTCAGCACCGCCTTCTGGGATGCCTTTCTCAAAGGCGATGCCGAGGCCAAAGCCTGGCTGAATGGCGAAGCGCCACGCTCTGTGCTGGAGAAAGACGACAGGTGGCAGCGGAAGTGAGCGTTCTTGCTTATCCGAATGCGCCCGCTCCTCTTCCTCTTCGCCCTCAGCCCACTGCTCTCCGCCGAGCCCCTCACCAACTCCATCGGTATGAAGCTGGTCTCGGTTTCACCGGGCAGTTTCACGATGGGGCAGGAGGGACCTGCGGCGGATTACAACGTGAAGAAGCATGCGGCAAAGTTTGATGATGCGGACTGGGATGAGAAGCCGGCGCATCGCGCGACGATCACACAGGCGTTTCATCTGAGCGCCACCGAGGTCACCGTGTGGCAGTATCGGCAGTTTGATCCCAAACATCGCGGCCAGCATGCCGATGACGCGGTCACGGAGGTGAGTTGGAACGACGCGGTGGCGTTTTGCGAGTGGTTGTCGAAGAAGGAGGGCAAACCATATCGTCTGCCAACGGAGGCGGAGTGGGAGTATGCGTGCCGAGCGGGCACCACGACGGTGTTTCACACTGGCGAGGCACTTCCGGCCGGTTTTCACTCGTGGCCGAACGACACCGGTGTACGCGACCGCTTTTTCCCGGAGGAAACGCTTCCGCCGGAGTATCGGCCGAAGCCCACGAAGCTTTCGCTAAAGGTCGGACGTACACCCGCTAACGCGTGGGGCCTTTTCGACATGCATGGCAACGTCGCTGAGTGGTGCGCCGACTGGTATGGGCCGTATGAAGCCGCCGAACTGAGCGATCCGCTCGGTCGCGTCGATGGCGACTTCCGTGTGATCCGTGGTGGCAGTCACTCGGTGCAGACAAGATTGCTGCGCTCAGCAAATCGCACATCGTGGGTGCCCGAAGCAGTGAACGAGCGCATCGGCTTCCGTGTCGTGCTCGGCGAATGGCCGCAAGGTGAGAAACGGCCGCAGCCGAAGCCTGCGCTGCATGCGCAGGGCGTAAACCCTTTGCCTGCGAAGATCGAGCGGATGGACCCAAATCTACCGGTTTTTGAAGGACCGAAGCCCTTCGTCAAAGTAGAGCCGAACTCCTTTGGCCCGACGTTTTCGTGGCACAATCACAGCCCCGCCATCGCCGAATGCCCGAACGGCGATCTGCTGGCGGTGTGGTATTCCTGCGTCGATGAGGCGGGCACAGAGCTGAACAACCTCGCGAGCCGATTGCGC
>JAIYDW010000125.1 GCA_027487315.1 Verrucomicrobiaceae bacterium
ATCGTCAACTCGAAGTGTTCGAGATGGTGGGTCGTGGTTTTGACAGCCATGAGATCGGCGAGAAGCTGGGGCTTAGCTCGAAGACGGTGGATGCGCACAAGGCGAACATTCGTCAGAAGTTGGGTCTGGCATCGGCGCGTGAGTTGCTGATGGAAGCGGTGCGCTGGGTGGAGAAATAGGATTCCAAGCGACACGAACTTTGAGCCGGGCCTTCCGAGAGGGGGTGCCCGGTTTTTTTGTGCTGTGCAAGATGCGGTGGCGATGGTGAGGAGGGCGTGATAGAGAGGAGGATGGAGGTGGCCTTTTTTGACGAGATGGAGTTGCATGTGGACGTAGTGCCGCATTCGGGAGCCTGGAATATGGCGGTGGATCAGGCGCTTTTGGAACTGGTGGGGCGTCCTGTGCTGCGGGTGTATGAATGGGATCAGCCGACAGTGACGATGGGGTATGCGCAGCCTTTTGCGAAGCTAGCGGAGGCCCTTCCTGATTGGCCGGTGATTCGGCGGTGGACGGGGGGCGGTGTGGTGTTTCACGGAGAGGATTTTACTTACACTCTGATGGTGCCAGCGGGCCATGTTTGGGCGGAGACGAGACCGGTGGAGAGCTATCGGCTGATTCATGGAGCGCTGGCGGATGGATTGGTAGCGAGCGGGGTGCCGGGGTGCCGATTGGCCGAGGCGGAGGATGTGAAGGATCTGCCGTTTTGCTTTGAGGCGCCGGCCTTGCATGATGTGATTCGGGGTTCGGTGAAGGTGGCGGGAGCGGGGCAGCGGCGAGGGAGGCTGGGGTTGCTGCATCAAGGGAGTGTGCAGCGGGTTGCATTGAAGCCTGTGTTTTGGGAGGAGTGGGCGGCGCGGCTCGCGAGGAAGGTGATCCGGCAGGAGGGGCTGCCTGAGGCGGTGAGGGTGAGGGCGGAGGAGCTGGTCTTGAAGCGGTATTCGCTTCCGGAGTGGCTTGAATCACGCGACGACGTGCTGGCATGAGTTCGACGTTGGTTTTTGTTTACGGGACCCTGAAGCGTGGATTGAGTAACCACGGGTGGTTGCGGGGTCAGACGTTCCTGGGGGAGGCGCGGACGGTGCCGAGATATCGGATGTTTGATCTGGGAGGCTACCCTGGGATGGTGCTGGCGGATGAAGGAGAAGGGGGGGCGATTGAGGGGGAGGTTTGGGCGGTGGATGAGGAGGGGCTGAGAGGGCTGGACAAGCTGGAGGGGGTGGCGGAAGGGGAGTATGCTTTTGAGCCGGTGCAACTGGAGGGGGCGTGGGAAGGGGAGGCGGTGAAGGGCTATCTTTATCTGCGACCGGTGAAGGGATGCCGGGAGGTGAAAGGTAGTTGGGTCGAGTGAAATTTAGCCGATTTGACGGAGCCAGTCGGTGAGGTTGTAGTAGTTGGTGACACGGGCGACGAGGCCTTCTTTGATTTCAAAGAAGGCACCGACACGGAGGTGGTAGGTTTGACCGGTGGCGGGTGGGAGTCCTTCGTCGGTACTGAGGTAGGTGCCGCGGATGTAGAACTCGGCGGCGGCGCGGGTGCCGTCGGCAGAGGGCATGACGATGAGGTCTTCGACTTGTTCGGCATAGCAGCGGTCCATGCGGTCGAGGAAGAGGCGGAAAGCTTCGATGCCGGACTCGGAGCCGCCTTGGTTGATGTCGTGAAGGACGTTGGGATGGAGGAGGCGGAGGAATGCGGGGCGATCACCGCGATTGAAGGTCTGGTAATAAAGGGAGATGAGTTCCTGGGTGTCGGACGAGGCGCAGGTGGGGTTCATGGCTGAAAGGGTGGCGCGGGAGTGCGGGTGGTCAATCGGGGTGTGTTAAAAACGATGAAGGAGGAAGTCGGTGGTTCGTGCTACGGAGCGCCGCCGAGCGCTTTGTGGGTGGCGATCCAGGCGGAGGCGACGCGAGTGCGGGAGATGACGATTTCGTTTTGGGCGGCGAGGGCGACGCGTTGGGCATCGAGCACGGCTAGGAAGTCGGTGATGCCGTCTTGATAGCGCTGGCGGGCGAGGTTTTCGGCTTCTTTGGCGGCGGTGGCTGCGGCTTCGAGGTGGCGGAGACGAATGCGTTCGCGATCGTAGGCGGTGAGGGCGTTTTCGGCTTCTTCGAGGGCGAGGAGAACGGTTTGTTCGTAGCGGGAGAGGGCGGCGTCGGCGCGGTGACCGGCGGCGGCGAGTTGAGCGCGGACGCGACCGAGGTTGAGGGCGGGCCAGGACAGGCGGGGGCCGAAACTGAAGCTGTCGGCGTCGCCAGCGGTGAGGCTGGAAAGGGTTTGGCCTTCGATGCCGATGCTGCCGTTGAAGGTGACGCGGGGGAAGAGATCGGCGGTGGCGATGCCGACGCGGGCGGTCTCGGCTTCGAGGGCGGATTCGGCGGCGCGGATGTCGGGCCGGCGTCGGAGGAGTTCGGCGGGGGAGGTGATGCGCAGGCTGCCGGGAGCGCGCGGTTGGGGTTTGGCGGCGGCGAGTTGGGGGCGCAGGGCGGAGGGATTTTGGCCACTCAAGACGGCGAGGCGGTGAATGGTGCGGGCGATGGCTTCCTCGTGGACGGGGATTTGAGCGAGGGTGGCGTTCCACTGGGCGGTGGCGCGGGCGACGTCGAGGGCGTTGCCGCGTCCGCCTTTGAGGGAAGCTTCGGCGATGCGCAAGGAGCCGGCTTGGTTTTCGGCGTTTTCGCGGGCGACGGCGAGTTGGGCTTGGGCGCCTCGAAGTTCGAGGTAGGCGAGGGCGGTCTCGGCGGTGAGGGTGAGGAGGAGGGCGTCGAGATCGGCCTGGAAGACGTCGGAGGTGGCGCGGGCGGCTTTGACGGAGTTGCGGACGCGACCGAAAAAGTCGAGTTCCCAAGTGGCATCGAGCCCGGCGCGGATGAGTTCGAAGTCGCGGCCCTGAAAGGCGGCACCGAAGGCGGTGGCGCCATTGCGGAAGTTTTGGTAGGAGGCTGCGGAGGTGACGGTGGGAGCGTAGTCGAA
>JAIYDW010000235.1 GCA_027487315.1 Verrucomicrobiaceae bacterium
AATGGAGTCGATGCTAGTGCCTATTGTGGGCTTTGGCCAGTCACAGTCTGAGAACTGACGCTTTCGTTCTAGTGGGATGTTGCCTTCTCAGACCCCAACCCAGTATGCGCCCGCACCCGAAGTTCGGCAAACTTCGCCTCCGCAGCCGGATCACGCGCCGTCAGGATCGTGCCCAACCAGGCGGCCAGAAAACCGATGGGAATGCTCACAATCCCTGGATTCTCCAAGGGGAAAATGGCTCCCGCCTTGCCAAACATACCGTTAGGGCTCAACAAAATCAGCACGATCGACGAAATCAAACCCACCGCCAGTCCTGCCACTGCCCCACTCGTGTTGAATCGCTTCCAAAACACACTCAGCACAATCACCGGCAAATTCGCCGACGCCGCCACCGCAAACGCCAGCCCCACCAGGAATGCCGCGTTCACGCTGGGCCCCAGATAAATCGCGATCCCGATACTCACCGCCCCCACACAAAACGCCGTGATCCGGGCCACCCGAATTTCCATCCCCGGCCGGTTCTCTTTGCCGTGATGAATCACGTTCGAATAAAAATCATGCGCAAACGACGCGCTCGCACTCATCGTCAAACCCGCCACCACCGCCAGAATCGTCGCAAAAGCCACCGCGCTGATGAAGGCAAAAAACAACTCGCCACCCAGATGCTGGGCTAGGATCGGTGCCACCATGTTGGTGTCCGGCTTGCCGTCGGCCGTGAGAATCTTTGCCTTCTCCAAAATCGTCGCCGCCCCAAAGCCGAAGAACGTCGTCATGATGTAGAACGCCCCAATGATCGCCATCGCCCAGACCACGCTCGACCGCGCCGTCTTCGCATCCGGCACCGTGTAAAAACGCACCAAAATGTGGGGAAGTCCCGCCGTTCCCAGCACCAGCCCCAGACACAGCGAAATCAAATCCAGCGGCCCCCATGGCCCCGCAGCCGCGACCCCAAACTTCAGACCCGGCTCCATCAGATTCTTCGGCTCAGCTGTGCCACCGTAGTCCGCATGCGCCACGGCGTTGAAGAATTTGGTGAAGCTGAACTCATGGAACTGCAGCACCAAAAAGCTCAAAAGCAGCGCCCCCGCGATCAAAAGCAGCGCCTTGATGATTTGCACCCAAGTCGTCGCCAGCATCCCGCCAAACACCACATACACCAGCATCAGCACCCCCACTCCCACCACCGCCGGCGCAAACGGCAGGCCAATCAACCGCTGAATGATCACCCCGGCGCCCACCATCTGCGCGATCATGTAAAAAGTCGAAACCGTCAGCGTGCTGAGCGACGCCAGCGCCCGCACCGGACGAGGCTTCAGTCGATACGCCAGCAAATCCGCCATCGTGTACTTGCCCGCATTGCGCAAGGGCTCCGCCACCACCAGCAGCACCGTGATGTAGGCCACCAGGAAGCCCACCGAATACATGAACCCGTCGTAACCCGAGAAACAAATCATCCCCGATATGCCCAAAAAGCTCGCCGCACTCATGTAGTCACCCGCCACTGCCAAACCGTTTTGCCATCCGGTAATGCTTCGTCCCGCTGCAAAATAGGCGCTCGCCCCGGTGTTTTTCTTGGCCGCCCAAAAAGTGATGAGCAGCGTGAGTCCCACGAAAGCGAGGAACATGATTAAAGGTGCATTGCTAGCCATGGAAACAGAGAGAATCGGGAGTTGAGAGGAGAAGAGAAGGGAGGAACAGAGCATCAAGAATCATTCGTGGCCCTGAATGATGGCCGCGGCGGACTTGTCCCACTTCGCCGCCACGCGGACATACAGATAGGCCATGATCCAAGCCATCAAGAACTGCGACAGAGCGAAAACGTAAGCGATGTTCACTTCACCCCAGACCTTCGTTTTCATCAAGTCCGGCCAGTAACCGACCAGAATAGGTAGCGCCAAATAGAACAGCATGAAGAACACCAGCGACGGCACGATGAACTGTCGTTTGCGCACCAGCAACGCGCGAAATTCAGGTTTCTCCTCCAGCTTTTCCCAGTCGGGATTCAGTGCGGGCGAAGGGGCATCGAGAGGGCTTTGGCTCATGAGGGCGCCAGCCTAGGGAGTCGCAACGCTTCTGGCAAGAACTTCCGAAGCCCCCTGACCGCCTACTTCAAAGCCTCCGTCAGCCACGCCCGCAACCGCGCCCGCTCCGGAATGGGCCGCAACACCCACGCATCCGTGTGATTGCGATACGGCATCGCCACAAACGTCCAATCCCCCTTTACCCCCGTGCCCTTCAAATAGTTCTCCGTCTGTCCCGTCCCCCCCTCATGGCTGATCCATTCCGGCCGGTCCCCCAACCTTCTGAGCCTCTCCAACGCCGATCCCCGGTCCGCTCCCTGATAAGGCCACTTTTCTACCACCCCGTCAAAATGACTGTGACAAACGAACGCCCGCCACAGCCGCGACATCGCCTCATCATGCAGCCCGATGTAATGGCACCCGATGCTCCCGCGCGAAAAACCTGTCAGCACCACCCGCTCCGGATCACCGCCAAACCGCTCGCACACCTCTGCCACCGTCGCCTTCAGGTATCGCTTGGTCCCCTCGACATCCCCCCACCACTTCACCGCGTTCCGCTTGGCTCCATCCCCCGCCACCTCCACAAAAGGCGCACACACCCAAATCATCCCGCGCCCTCCGCTCATCCCATAACCCAGCCGGCACCCCGCCACCGATCCGTCGCAAACATCCCCATACTTATTTTTGTAGCCCCCATTCCCCGCCAACTCCACCACCACCGGCCACTTCGACGTCCGCTTCCACTCCGGCGGCAACCACAGCGCATGATGCACCTCCGTCCCCTCCCACCCCGTCGTCACCGCTCGTACCCTTTTACCCGCTCCAGGACCGTCCATCACCATGACAGGAACCTCCAAATCCGCCGCCACCGAAGTCACATCCGGCGGCTCTTGGCCAACCATCAGCAACGGCAAAAAACACAGCCCCAGCGGCAACCTCGCAAAACACTTCATCATCATCCCTTCAGACTACCACGCTTCCGCTCAACCCTCCAAGCCCCACCTCCCACCACAAAAAATTCCACCTTCCACGCACATTTTCCTTTACGAATGCCTCCAAAAGGCACAAAAGTGTTCTCAAGAACATCTATTCTGGATCGTTTTTGTCTCATTCACCCTATTCTATCCCTCACACCATGGCTCGATCCCCCTCCAAAGACAGTGACTCCGGCGCTCAAAAACTCGCTGACGCCCGCGCCCGCAACCTCGACCTCGCCATCCAGCAGATCCAAAAGGACTTCGGCGAAGGTGCCATTCTTCGCATGGGCGACGAGAAAATTGTCGACGTCTCCGTCATCCCCACCGGTAACCTCCTCATCGACCAGGCCCTCGGGGTCGGCGGTTTCCCCCGGGGCCGGATTGTCGAAATCTACGGCCCGGAATCCTCCGGTAAAACCACCCTTACCCTCACCGCCATCGCCCAGGCCCAAAAAGCCGGTGGTCTCGCCGCCTTCATCGACGTCGAACACGCCCTCGATCCCGGTTACGCCCGCCGCCTCGGCGTGAACATGGACGAACTCCTCGTCTCCCAGCCCAGCTCCGGTGAAGAAGCCCTGCGCATCTGCGAAACCCTCGTCCGTTCCAACGCCCTCGAAGTCGTCGTGCTGGACTCCGTCGCCGCCCTCGTCACCCGCCAGGAACTCGACGGCGAAATCGGCGACTCCACCGTCGGTGCCCAGGCCCGCCTCATGTCCGCCGCCATGCGGAAACTCACTTCCATCATCTCCAAGGCCCGCACCTGCGCCATCTTCACCAACCAAATTCGTGAAAAAATCGGCGTCATGTTCGGCAACCCCGAAACCACCCCTGGCGGCAAGGCCCTCAAATTCTACGCCTCCATGCGCCTCGACATCCGCCGCATCGGTGCCATCAAAACCAGCGATGGCACCGTCACCGGCAACCGCACCAAAGTGAAGGTCGTCAAAAACAAGATGGCCCCACCCTACACCGAGGCCGAGTTCGACATCATGTACAACGAGGGCATCTCCAACGTCGGCTCCCTACTCGACCTCGCCCTCGACTTCGACCTCCTCCAAAAACGCGGCTCGTGGATCAGCTACAAAGGCAGCCAACTTGCTCAGGGACGCGACGCCGCCAAGGAAGCCCTGCGCAACGACCCCGCTCTCTACGCCGACATCGAGGTTGAGGTGAAAAGCAAACTCAAGGACAAGCGCGACCTCGCCGCCGGCCCAAGCCGCCCAAGCGCCAGCGCCGCCGCTCCTGCCGACGTCGTCGAAGAGTAACCAATCCCCTGCTGGAGCTGGGCTTAGACCGTTTCAAGATCCGGTCTAAAGAGTCAAGGAGTGCTGTTGTTGGGCTCCTTGGCTCTTTGTGCGTCTCAAACAGCCACCGTTAACCGACGATCCGCCGGTCTGAAATGCACCGGTGTCTCGCCTCGTAGCTCACCGTCCAATTCCATCGGCACCCTCGCTCCCTTCGAAGTTGGCTCACTGGCCCTCACCGTGAACTCCCGCGCCTGCAGATACTCAAAATCCTCGCTCGGCGAGTAGCCACTCGTCGTCAATCGACGCACCAACTGGGCCAACTCCCACGGACCCACCTGGTGAAAAACCAACACATCCAGCAGCCCATCATGGGAGTCTGCCCGGTCAAACAACCGAAATGGCCCTCCGTAGTGATGCCCGTTGCCCACCAAAACCAATGACCCCACCCGCGGTGCCTCTCCCGGCACCTCCACTGTCAGCATGGGAGATCGCCCTCGAATCACCCGCAGCGCTGAAAGCACGTAACTCAAAGGCCCAAGCCGCTTCTTCGCCTCCCACGTCGTTTGGCGAATGATCTCCGCATCGACACCCACCCCGGCGAGCTGAATGAAAAAATGCTCGTTCGCCCTCCACAAATCGACCTCGCGCGTGTGGCCGGACGCAATCCTCTCCCAGCAAGAAACCAAATCGTTCCCTGGCAACTCCAGCTCCAAAGAGAACACATTCATGGTCCCCATCGGTAGCACCCCCAGCCTCGCCTGCTCAGTTCCCGGAGCCTTCGCCGCATTCGCCAAGCAAAGCCCCTGCAGAACCTCATTCATCGTGCCATCGCCTCCTGCCGCCACAATCAAAGGATGACCCTCCTTCACCAGCCCCTCCGCTAAAAGCTGGGCATCCCCGGGCCGACTCGTCAGGTGCACCCGCGGCGACGGCTGCAACGCCTCAATCGCCGCCAAACGCCGCGCCGCCTTCGTACTGCGCGCCGCCGGATTCAAGATAACCGGGATCGATTCCGCCATGCGCCGCAGTCTATCGACTCAAACCGATCCCCACGCCAGTGACACTTTCCATCCAATCGAAACGACACGCAAATCCGCCAGCCCACCGAACCCCCCTCAAAAACCACCCGAAAGAACTCAAACCGCCCCCCCGTAGTCGATTGGTCAGACCACCTGATGAATCATGATGACCCTCCACACCATCGACCGCCCCCCCTCCCTTGTCGAAAAGGTCTCCCAAAGCCTTGCTGCACTCGTCCGCAGTGACACCCACGAAGAAAACACCCGCCTACCTACCGAACGCGAACTCGCCAACCAACTCGGCGTCAGCCGCAGCGTCATCCGCGAAGCCACCAAACGCTTGGAGCAGCAGGGCCTCCTCGAAATCCGCCATGGCCTCGGCATCCACACCGTCAACCGCCTTCACAAGCCCCTCACAGACACCCTGCACCTCCTGGTCCCGGACGAAACAGACCGCCTTCGCCAACTCCTCGAACTCCGATTTATCGTCGAGCCCGAAAACGCCCGCCTCGCCGCCGAACGCGCCACCGAAGATCAAATCATCGCCCTCCGCGCCGCCCATTACCATCTGGTGAATGCCATAACCCCAGGGGATTCCGTCGCTGCTGACATGGACTTTCATCGGCATCTTGCAGTCGCCTCAGGCAATCAAATTGCCGCCCTCATCCTCCATTCCCTCTCCGACCTCCTCCAGGCCAGCCTCAACCGTGGCTACCGTCGAGTCACCCCCGCCACCGCCATCCACCAGCACCAACTCATCATCTCGGCCATCGAAAATCGCGACCCCTCCGCCGCCGCAGAAATCACCCGCCAGCATTTGCTCTCCGCCCGCACCGACCTCGGTCTCGACCCCTAATCCCCTTTCGAGCGATGAACCTCCTCCAACGACGCCAATTCCTCAGCCAAATGTCCACCGGCCTCACCGGAGTCGCGCTTTCGCGTCTCATGGCAGACCCGCCCAAGCACCAACCGCACTTCCCACCAAAGGCCAAGCAAGTGCTGCAAATCTTCTGCCCGGGTGCTGCTTCTCATGTCGACCTTTGGGACTACAAACCCATGCTGGAAAAGTATCACGGCACACCCCTGCCTGGAGCCACTGAAGTCACCTTCCAAGGCAAAAACGGCAACCTCATGAAGTCCCCGTGGGCCTTCCAACCCGCCGGACAAAGCGGCAAACAAATCAGCTCCATGCTGCCACACATCGCCCGTCATGCCGATGACATGGCCTTCATCCACAGCATGACCAGCCGCACGAACACTCACGGGCCCGGCTGTGTGAACATGAACTCCTGCTTCACCCGCGATGGCTTCCCCAGCGCCGGCTCCTGGATCAGCTATGGCCTCGGCAGCCTCAATGACAATCTCCCCACCTACGTCGCCATCCAGGACCTTCGCGGCGAGCCTCCCAACGGCAAGGCCAACTGGAGCAACGGATTCCTCTCCGCCGAACATCAAGGCATCTCCATGGCCGCCCAGCAGCCCCTCCGCAACCTCGCTCGCCCCGCATCAATCCCACCCGCCACCGAAAAAGCCACCCGCGATTTCCTACACTTCATCAACGCCCAGCACGCCGACGCTCGCGCTGAAAATGACGAACTCCGCGCCCGCATGGCCGCCTACGAACTCGCCGCCAAAATGCAGCTCACCGCTCCCGAAGTCAGCGATCTCTCCCGGGAACCCCAACACATCCAGGACCTCTACGGCACCAACGACAGCAACAAACTCAAAGCCGCTTATGCCAAAAACTGCCTCCTAGCCCGTCGTTTCCTCGAGCAAGGCGTGCGCTACGTCAGCCTCTACTGCGCCTCACGCGCCAGCGCCGTCGACGGCCTCCTCAACTGGGACGCCCACAAAACCCTCAAAGCCGACTACGAGCGCCATTGCCCGATCTTCGATCAACCCACCGCCGCCCTCCTCACCGATCTCAAACAACGCGGCATGTTGAACGACGTCCTCGTCGTCTGGTGCACCGAGTTCGGCCGCATGCCCACCCATCAGGAAGGCACCAGCGGTCGCGATCACAACCCCGACGCCTTCACCACCTGGATGATGGGCGCCGGTGTCAAAGGCGGCGTCAGCCACGGCGAGACCGACGAATTCGGCCGCCGCGCCGCCGTCGATATCACCACCGTCTACGACTTCTACGCCACCGTGCTCCACCTCCTCGGACTCGATCACGAAAAACTCACCTACTACCACAACGGCGCCAACCGCCGCCTGACGGATGTGCACGGCCACGTCATCAACCCCATCCTCGTATGAAGCGCCGCGGGCTGCCAGCGGATCAGACCCTTGCCTCTTTTGAAGCCACCAAACCCTCCTGATGAAACACTTCATCCCAATCGTTTTTGTTCCCGCTTCCATCCTCGCGGCAGATTTCGACAGCGAAATCCGCCCTCTGCTCCAAAAGCACTGCGTCGAGTGCCACGGCGAAAAGAAGCAGAAGGGCGAACTGCGGCTCGATGCGAAAGCCTTTGCTTTCAAAGGCGGTCACGATGGCGCGGCGATTGTGGCGGGCAAAGCAGATGCCTCACCCTTGTTCCAGCGCATCACGAGCGTCGATGAAGATGAACGCATGCCACCCAAAGGAGATCCACTCACAGCGGCGCAGGTCGCTTTGGTCAAAGCATGGATCGAAGCGGGTGCCGTGTGGCCGGAGAATGAGTCGGACAAAGCGGCGGCCGTGGATAACCGCAGCCAGCACTGGTCCGTGCAGCCAGTGAAAGTGGCTTCGGCTTTAGCCGAATCTCTGAGTGTGAAGCCCGAGCAACTGACCATCGACGCCTTCATCACCGCCAAACTCCGCGAGAAAGAACTCGCCATGTCGCCAGAGGCGGACAAACGCACACTCATCCGCCGGCTCGCATTTTCCCTCCACGGGCTACCGCCTTCGCCTGAAAAAGTGGAGCAGTTCGTGCAGAATACGGACCCGCGAGCTTACGAGCAACTGGTGGACGAACTCCTCGCCTCACCGAACTACGGCGAGCGCTGGGCGCGGCATTGGCTCGATATCGCGCACTACGCCGACACACACGGCTTTGAGCGCGACCAGTTGCGGCCGAATGCTTGGCGGTATCGCGATTATGTCATTGATTCACTGAACGCCGACAAGCCGTATGACCAGTTTCTCCGCGAGCAGATCGCGGGTGATGTGATGCATCAGGAATCGTTCGTCGCCACGGGTTTCCTGGCGGCGGGTCCGTGGGATTTTGTCGGCCAAGTGGAAACCAAGAGCGACATGCTCAAGCGCGCTGCACGCGCTGGCGATCTCGATGACATGGTCACACAAGTCATTACTTCCACGATGGGCATCACCATCAACTGCGCTCGCTGCCACGATCACAAGCTCGATCCCATCACGCAGCAGGAGTATTACAGTCTGTGGTCCGTCTTTGCCGGGGTGAAGCGCGGCGACCGCGACGTGAATGCGGCGGAGTCGAAACGAATCGCAGCCGAAAAAGCCCGCATCACCAAGACGCTGGTCCAAAAGCGGGCGGAAATCGCCAAGCTCGCTGGTGAAGGCTTCGAACTCGCGCAACTCATTCCCGAACAAAGCGGCATCGACGTGCGCAACGGCACCGTCACGAAGGACAAGCTCGCTTATCACCGAGACATCCAGACAAACCGTCTGCAAAAAGTCGAAAACATGCCAGGTGTGAAATGGGTCTTCGTGCCAGATGGCAAAGGCAAGGTCACCGTGGACTTCAAAACTGAGGTGAAGGGTGTTCCGGCAACCAGTGGCCATTTTTGGGACGCCATCGCCAATCGACCGATCAGCGCCCAACGTCACAGCAAGCTCGGTGGCACCGACTTCACCACAAAAGGCCACACAATGCTCGCCATGCACGCGAACAGCGGCATCACCTTCGACCTCGCGGCGCTGCGTGAAAAAAGCGGGCTGCGGGCGATGCGCTTGACCGGACTCGTCGGCTTCGGTGCCGCAAAAGAGGCCGCGCCCTCCAAAGCTGACTTCACCATTTTCGTTGATGCCAAGCTGAAGCTTCAAAAGCTCCAACTCCACAAAGACGAGACCGTCGTGCTCGATGTCGAAGTGCCTGCCTCTGCGAAAACGCTCACCCTCATCGCCACTGATGGCGGCGATGGGATCGGCAGTGACCTGCTTTTCATCGGTGATCCGAAACTCGTCGCCGAAGTTGGCAACCAGACGCTCACCGAAGCCGAAGCAGGCACTTTGAAACGACTCCGCAGCGAAGCTCAGAAGCTTGAAACCGAACTCAAGGCTCTTCCTGAGCTGGATAAGGTCTATGCTATTGTCTCGGAAGAGAAGCCGCCCGTCATCAAGGTGCAGCGCCGTGGAAATCCTGAGGACGAAGCGCAGGAAGTCACCCCTGCCGCTTTCTCGTGGGCCAAGCATAGCGCAGCAACCTTTGGCGACAACAATATGCCTGAGGCGCAACGCCGACTCGCTCTCGCCAAGTGGATCACTCATCCCGAAAACCCGCTCACAGCTCGCGTGATCGTGAATCGACTCTGGCATCACCACTTCGGCCAGGGGCTCGTCACCACACCCAGCGACTTCGGCCTCGGCGGCGACAAGCCCAGTCACCCCGAGCTGCTCGACTTCCTCGCCCGCGAACTTATCACCCATGGCTGGAGCTTGAAGCACGTGCACAAACTCATCATGATGAGTGCCACGTATCGACAGCAAAGTGGTTTCGGCTTCAGCCGAAAGGATGCGACGAAGACTGCGGCCGCTCTGGATTCCACCAACCGCCTCCTCTGGCGGCAGAACCCACGCCGTCTCGATGCCGAGTCGCTGCATGACGCCGTGCTCGCTGTGAGCGGCAAACTCAATCCCCAGCGCGGCGGCCCTGGCTTCAAGGACTTCAATTACACCGAGGCCTACGCGCCCATCTACGACTACATCACGCCTGATACACCCGAGCTATGGCGGCGCAGCATTTACCGCTTCGTCGTGCGCACCACGCCGCATCGGTTCATGACCACGCTCGACTGCCCCGATCCCGCGAACCTTACGCCCGCGCGAATGCAGACCACCACTGCGCTCCAGGCGCTCACCTTGTCGAACAACGACTTCATGCTCCGACAGGCCCGTTACCTCGGCACACGCATCGAGAATGAAGCCGCCGACACTTCCGCCCGCATCCACCGCGCCTTCGCGCTGTGTTTCCAACGTCCACCCACCGCCGACGAACTTCAAGCCGCCCAAACCCTCGTCACTGAGCAAGGTCTCTTCGCCCTCTGCCGCATGCTCATGAACGCCAACGAGTTTGTTTACCTCGACTAAACCCATGCACGCATCCTTTCCCTGCCATCGGCAAAAGCGCTCCGTCACCCGTCGTGATTTTCTCTGGGAACTCGGCGGCGGTCTTGGCGGCGTCGCGCTCGCCGCTATGTTGAACGACGCGCAGGCCGCGACGAATCCGCTCGCCCCCAAAGCCGCGCATCATCCAGCCAAGGCGAAAGCCGTCATCCAAATCTTCTGCCCCGGCGGCCTCTCGCACGTCGATACCTGGGACTACAAACCCGAACTCGCCAAGCGCCAGGGCAAGCCCTTCGACCCCGATGGCAAACTGCAGTTCTTTGCGTCCAAGCCAGGCGCCTGCCAGCAGAGCTACTGGCCCTTCCGCCAGCATGGGCAGTGCGGACGCTGGATGAGCGACCTCTTTCCAAAACTCGCGCAGCGCGTCGACGACATGGCCTTCATCCACTCCATGCAGAGCAAGTCCGCGCTGCATGGTCCCGCGATGTTCATGGCGAACAGCGGTTTCATCCTGCCTGGCTTCCCGAGCATGGGTGCCTGGGTCACTTACGGCCTTGGCAGTGCGAGCGAGGACTTGCCCGCGTTCGTCGTGCTGCCAGATCCGCGTGGATTGCCCCCCGGTGGTGTCATCAACTGGGGGGCGGGGTTTCTGCCGGCCATTCATCAGGGCACCACGCTCAACACCGACCCCGAGCAGCCGCCCATTGCCGATTTGTTTCCGCAAAAGGATTTCGCGCATCTGCGGGGAGCCGCCGAGCAGTCCAGCCGCGACTTCCTACAAACTCTCAACCGCGCCCACGCCGCCGAGCGCAACGCGAACACCGAACTCGAAGCCCGCATTGCTGCCTACGAACTCGCTGCCCGCCTCCAGCTAAGCGCCCCAACCGCAACCGACCTTCGCGGCGAAACCGACGCAACGAGAAAACTCTACGCGCTCGATCACGAGGACATCGGGTCCTTTGGCCGACAATGCCTGCTCGCTCGCCGACTCGTTGAGCGGGGCGTGCGCTTCGTGCAGATCTTCTGCGGTGCGGAAAACACCGGAGCGAAGAAAATCCGCCCGAACTGGGACAGCCACGAAGACATCGTTCGCGACCACGGCTACTGGGGACCCATCCTCGACACGGGCGCCGCCGCGTTGCTCATCGACCTCAAATCACGCGGCCTGCTCGACAGCACGCTAGTCATCTGCACCAGCGAGTTTGGCCGCCAGCCCGGAGCCCAAGGCAAAGGTCGCGATCACAACCCCGGAGCCTTCACCGCCTGGATGGCCGGCGGTGGCATCCAAGGCGGCAGCGCCTACGGCAGCACCGACGACCTCGGTTTTAAAGCCGCCGAGAACCCCGCCTACTGCTACGACCTCCACGCCACCGCGCTGCACTTACTCGGCCTCGATCACGAAAAGCTCAGCTTCTACAACAACGGCATCAACCGCCGCCTCACGGATGTGCACGGGCATGTCATCCAGGAGATCATCGCATGAAACGAAGAATGAAACCCACCCTCACGCTCCTTGCCGCCCTACTGCTCGCGCCGATGGCGGCTTCCGCGCAAAACGACGAACCTCGCGATCTGAAGAAGCCCGAAGTGGAGATTGCCACGAAAGGAGCGAAGCGCGCTTGGGAATCTGCGCACGCCGAGAAGAAGGCGCTGTGGCTACAGCACCGCGAGGCGTTGAAACACATCGACCTCTCCGACGACACGGAGCGGCAGATCATCATCGCTCGTGGCACGACTGAGGCGAGCGCTTACCACGCGCATCCTACGACGGCGATGCTGGCGGACAACAAGACGATCTTTTGCGTCTGGAACATCGGCCATGGCGGCCATGCGGGGCCGATGGCTCGAAGCGAGGATGGCGGTCTGACTTGGAAGCGTGTCGATGAACTCATGCCGCCGAACTACGTGAACTTCAAAGGAGGCATCATCTTCCGCATCACCGACTCGCATGGGAAAGACCGCCTGTGGGTTTTCTCCGGCAAAACGGCTGTGGGTAAGGATGAAGTGATCAACGACTTCCCCGGTCGCCTCCAGGGTTATGTGCCGCGCATCGTCAGCGAGGACGATGGCAAGACTTGGCGCGAGCTGCCGCCGCTGGGTGCGGGTCGGCTCGCCAAGGACGAGCCATTCCGATGCGTGTTTGCGTTCTCGACCATCGTTCCGCTGAAGGACGGATCGCATCTCGGCATGTTTCATCGCGCCGCCGGCACGGGCAAGGACGTCACGCTGCAAGTCGTGCAGTCCGTCACGCGCGACGGCGGCTTTACCTGGTCCGAGCCGGCGCTCGCCTGCGATGGCACGCAGCTCGATGGCAAAGATCCCTGCGAGCCCTATGTCTTCCGCTCGCCGGATGGTGACGAGCTGTGCTGCCTCATGCGCGAAAACAAACGCAGCGGCACCAGCCTCGTCATGTTCAGCCGGGACGAGGGCAAAACATGGTCGCAGGCAGTGGACGCCCCATGGGGCCTCACCGGCGACCGCCACCACGGCATCCGTCTGCCCGATGGGCGCTTCGTTATCGTCTTCCGTCACGCCGCACCCAACGCGAAGGACAAGGGACTCATCGCCTGGGTCGGCACCTACGACGACATCAAGCAAGGCAAGCCCGGCCAGTATCGCGTGTGCCTGATTAAGACCTTCAAAGACGGACTCTATCCCGGTCTCCACCTGCTGCCCGACGGCACCATCGTCGCCACCACCTACGCTAGTCTCACCGCAAAGGAAAACCCATCCATCGTCAGCGTGCGGTTCAAGATGAGCGAAGTGGATGCGCTGGCGGCCAAGGAAACTTCAGGAACCAAACCATGAAACACACGCTCACTCTCCTCACCACCCTGCTGCTCGCGCCACTCGCCGCGCTGCACGCTGCTGATGCTCCGAAGCCACAGCCCAACATCGTCCTCATCCTCGTCGATGACATGCCTTACGCGGGGCCGAGCTTCACGGGGAATACTTTGCTCGAAACGCCGCACATCGACCGGATCGCGAAGGAGGGGCTGTTTTTCTCCCGCGCTTACACGGAGCCGGTCTGTGGGCCGAGCCGGGCCACGATCATGACAGGGCAGTTCGCCGGACGGCACGGGCGCACGGACAATGTGCCGGGCGTGCATCCCTACGCGCTCATGCAGGAGCCGCTGCTGCCTTTGCCTCCCGATGCCAGTTCCGGCGGCAAATTTAGTGAAGCCGATTCCAACGCTCGTTTGCCCGATCCGGTCCAGCCGGGCGGTTACTCGCTCGTGCAGGCGTTGAAGAAAGGCGGCTACCGCACTGCCATCTGTGGGAAGTGGCATCTGCCTTTGCAGCATCTCACGCCGAAGCTCGCGACCAGCTATGGCTTCGACTTCTGCACCGACAAGCCGGCCCGCAGCCGACCCTATCGCGACACGAAGCACTTCACCGACGACGCCATCCAGTTCATGCGCGACAACAAGGCACAGAGCTTCTTTTTGTATCTGCCCTACGTCGCCGTGCATGGCGGGCATGTCGTGCCGCCAGAGGATCAGGCGCGGTGGAAAGAGCGGCTGAAGGACAAAACGAACATCATGCCGCCCGAGCTGCTCGCCTCGCTGGAGTTCGTCGATCTCTCCGTGGGCCGCGTGCTCGCCGCGCTGGATGAACTCGGCCTCGCCGACAACACGATGGTCCTCTTCGCCAGCGACAACGGCGGCATCGGCAAATCGCCCTACTCCGTGGAAAACCAGCCCTTCCGCCTCGGCAAAGGCACGCTCTACGAAGGTGGCGTGCGCGTGCCGCTCTTCATCCGCTGGCCCGCGCAAATCAAAGCCGGTCAGCGCTGCCACACGCCCGTGCATTTTGCCGATCTCCTGCCCACGCTCTGCGAGGCCTCCGGTGTGACACCCGATCCCACCCACAAGCTTGATGGCACCAGCCTTCGCCCGCTCTTCACCGGCGGCACGCTGCCGGAGCGCACCTTGTTCGTCACCTACCCGCATTACCTCGCCGAGTTCGCGACTACGCCCGTGCGAGCGGCGATCCAGAGCCGCTACAAGCTCGTCTGGAACCCCTACGACCACATCGAGATCACCGGCCCCCGCGTCACCGATACAACCCTCCGCTACCAGCCGGAGGCCCGCGTGGAACTCTTCGACCTCGAAACCGACCCCGGCGAGCACGAAAACCTCGCCGACCGCTACCCCGAGAAGGTGGCCGAAATGAAAACGCTCATGGAAACCTGGATGAAACAAACCGGCGCGAAAGACCTCATCCCCAACCCCGCCTACGACGCGAGCAGGCCGCTGTTCAACACCCGCGAAGAGGCACTCAAGAAAGCAAAAGCCGAAAAGAAATGAAAACAGCACTCACACTCCTCGCTGCCTTGTTGCTCGCACCGGTTGCCGCGCTTGCGCAAGCCAAGCCCGAAGTCGCCAACGCAGCCAAAGCTGCGAAACGTGCCTGGGAATCCGCGCCTGATGAAAAGAAGACGCTTTGGCAGCAGCAGCGCGAAGCGTTGAAGCATATCGACCTCTCCGAGGACACGCAGCGGCAGGTCGTCATCGCGCGAGGCTCGCCAAAGCCTGACGAGTATCACGCGCATCCGACCACGGCGATGCTGGCGGATAACAAGACGATGTTTTGCGTCTGGAACATCGGCCACGGCGGTCATGCGGGGCCGATGGCTCGCAGCGATGACGCGGGTTTGACCTGGACGCGCATGGACGACGTGCTGCCGCCGAACTACGTCAACTTCAAGAACTGTCCCAGCATCTACCGCATCACCGATCCGCAAGGCAAAGAGCGGCTGTGGGTCTTTGCCGCACGCACCTTGACCGACAAGGAGAACCCGAAGCTCATCGAAGGCCGTCATCAGGGCTTCATGCCGCGCATCGTCAGCGAGGACGACGGCAAGACGTGGCGCGAGCTTCCGCCCATCGGCGGCCGCATTGCGAAGGACGATCCCTTTCGCTGCATCATGACCTTCTCCAGCATCGTGCGGCTGAAGGACGGTTCCTCGCTAGGTTTCTTCCATCGCGGCAGCGGTATCGGTGAAGAAGGCACGTTGCAAGTGCTGCAATCCATCACACGCGACGGAGGCTTCACCTGGTCGCCACCCATCGTCGTCTGCGATGGCACCAAGCTCGATGGCAAGCACCCGTGCGAGCCCTATGTCTTCCGCTCGCCCGATGGCGACGAACTCTGCTGCCTCATGCGCGAAAACCGCCGCAGCGGCACCAGCCTCGTCATGTTCAGTCGCGATGAAGGCAAGACATGGTCACAGGCCGTGGACGCGCCCTGGGGCCTCACCGGTGATCGCCATCACGGCATCACCTTGCCCGATGGCCGCATGGTCATCGTCTTCCGCAACGCCTCGCCAAAGTCGAAAGACAAAGCTGGCTTCATCGCCTGGGTCGGCACCTACGACGACATCAAGCAAGGCAAGCCCGGCCAGTATCGCGTGAGTTTGCTCAAGACCTTCAAAGACGGCTTCTACCCCGGCATCCATTTGCTCCCCGACGGCACCATCGTCGCCACGACGTATGCGAACTATCGCAAAGAAGACATCGGCTGCTCCATCGTCAGCATCCGCTTCAAAATGAGCGAGGTGGATGCGATGCCCGCCACAACCCCGAACTAATGCACCTTCCATGAAACTCACGTCCACAATCCTAACCGCACTATTGATGTCGCTAGCTCAATCGCACGCGGCCGAAACTTCCGGAATCGCCTTCTTCGAACAAAAAATCCGCCCTGTCCTCGTCGAGCATTGCTACTCCTGCCATAGCGCCGAAGCCAAAAAACTTAAAGGCAACCTCTACCTCGACTCCAAAGCAGGCTGGCAAAAAGGCGGCGACAGCGGCGAGCCAGCCATCCTTCCCGGCAACCCAGAGGCAAGCCTCCTCATCCGCTCCATCCAGCATCTCGAAGAAGACCTCGAGATGCCCCCCAAAAAACCCAAACTCCAAGATGCGATCATCGCGGATCTTGTCTCCTGGGTCCAAATGGGCGCCCCCGATCCACGAGAAGGCGCTAAGATCGAGGCCAAGCGCGGCGACAAAACCTGGTGGTCCCTACAGCCAAACAAAACCGACCTCAATGCCGCACCTGACATCGATGACTTCATCACCGCCAAGCTCAAAGAAAAGGGCCTCGACTTCAATCCCCCCGCCGATCCTCGCACGCTCATTCGCAGGATGACGTATGACCTCCACGGTCTCCCTCCTACCTCTGAGGAAGTCGAGGCCTTCGCCACCGAATCCCTCCGCAATCCGCAATCCGCAATCCAAAATCTGACGGACCGCCTCCTCGCCTCACCCCGCTACGGCGAACGCTGGGGCCGCCACTGGCTGGATGTCGTCCGCTTTGGCGAATCCAACGGCTTCGAACGCAATTTCATCATCGACGATCTCTACCCCTTCCGCGACTACGTCATCCGCTCCATCAACGAGGACAAACCCTTCAATCAACTCATCACTGAGCACCTCGCCGGTGACGTCATCGGCAAAGGCAAGCCAGATATCGAAGTCGGCAGCGCCTTCCTCGTCGCTGGCCCCTATGATGACGTCGGCAACCAGGACAAAGTTGCCCAAGCCAACATCCGCGCCGCCACGCTCGACGACATGATCACCGCCACCAGTGGCGCTTTCCTCGGTCTCACCATCAACTGCGCCCGCTGCCACGACCACAAATTCGACCCCATCCCCACCGAAGACTACTACCGCCTCCGCGCTGCCTTCGAAGGCGTAACCCACGGCCGAAGAACCGTCGCAACCAAGGAGCAACAAGCCGCCTACACAGCCTCCATCAAACCCCTCAATCAGAAGTTGCACCTCCTCACTGTCGAGCGCGATCAACTCGAAGCTAACATCGAAAAACGTGCCAAAGCCGCCTTTGCCCAGGCCAAGTTCACCAGGCCAAAAATCGACCCATTCGGCACGGATGAATCCTTCTCACCCATCGAAGCCAAACACATCAAGTTCATCATCCGCAGTTTCAGCAATGACTTTCAATCCAAAGCTGCAAGGGCGGGCGGAGGCAAACTCACCGAGTTCCAGGTCTGGAGCACCGACAACCGCAACGTCGCCCTCGCCATCAACGGCACCATCGCCGAAGGTGCCAAATCCACCACCGCTGAAGACTTTCCCGAAGCCTATGGACCTCAATACTGCATCGACGGTCAGCGCGGCGAGGCTTGGTTCATCGGCAGCCCGCCCGAACTCAAGCTCACCCTCGCCAAGCCCGAAAACATTCATCGCATCACCTTCATCAATGCGCGCGGAGATCGCGATACCGATGAAAGCAAAGTCCGCGGTGCCAGCCCCACCGAGTATGAAGTTCAAGTCAGCCTGGACGGCCAAACCTGGACCACCGTCGCCACCGACGAAGGTCGTGAACCCTGGTCAACAGGCCATGGTATCGCGCGCGCCCGCCGCGACGTGATCACTGCCGACGAGCAGAAGAAGCTCACCACCTTAGGTCAACAAATCCTCGCCGCCCAAACGAAGCGCAACGCTGTGCCTCCGCTTCCCCAAATGTGGGTCGGCACACACGCCCAACCCAAAGAGCCCACCACCGTCCACAAAGGCGGCGACCCCATGAAACCCGGCGACCCCGTCGTCCCCGCCAGCCTTGCCGTCCTCAATCAAGTCACCAAGCCCTACCAACTTCCCCTCGACGCCGAAGAAGGCCAGCGCCGCCTCGCCCTCGCCAGCTGGATCACCAGCGACGAAAATCCCCTCACCCCCCGTGTCCTCGCCAATCGCGTCTGGCAGCACCACTTCGGCACCGGCATCGTCGATACCCCCAGTGACTTCGGCTTCCTCGGCAGCAAACCCACCCATCCTGAGTTGCTCGACTACCTCGCCGCCAAGCTCGTCGCCAACGGCTGGAAACTTAAAGCTCTCCACCGTGAAATCCTCCTCTCAAAAACCTATCAGCAAAGCGACGCAGGCCATCCAGACGGTCTCAAGCTCGACAAATCCGCCCGCCTCCTCTGGCGCTTCCCGCCCCGCCGCCTCAGCGCCGAAGAACTCCGCGACACCCTGCTCACCGTCGCCGGTCAGATGAAGCTCGAACCCATGGGCGGCCCTGGCTTCCGCCTCTACAAATTCACCCAGAACAACGTCTGCACCTACTTCCCACTTGATGTCCACGGCCTCGAAACCTATCGCCGCGCCGTCTATCATCAAAACGCCCGCGCCAGTGTCGTTGACGTCCTCAATGACTTCGACCTCCCCGACATCGCCTTCGCCGCCCCCAAACGGGCCAACACCACCACCCCACTGCAAGCCCTCACCCTGCTCAATCACAGCTTCACCCTCGACATGGCCAAATCCCTCGCGGCTCGCATCCAATCCGCCGACCCCGTCACAAAAGCCTACTCCCTCACCTTCCAACGCCCCCCAACAGACAAAGAACACCAAGCCGCCACTCAACTCATCACCACCCACGGCCCAGAAGCCTTCTGCCGCGCTCTCCTGAACGCCAACGAACTCCTCTACCTCGAATGAAGCACGTTACCGTTCCCCCGTGCCCAATGATGAAAGCCCTCCTCATCCACCTCCTCACCCCGCTGCTGTTTGCTCTAGCCGGACTGCATGCCGCCGCCGCTTCACCGCCAGCGGACAAGCCGAATATCCTCCTGTTCATAGCCGACAACTGGTCCTGGCCCCACGCCGGCGTCTTGGGCGATCCCACGGCGCAGACACCCGTGTTCGACCGCATGGCTCGTGAGGGCGTCTTGTTCCACCACGCCTTCTGTCCTGTCCCGTCCTGCTCGCCCACTCGCTCGTCCATTCTAACAGGACGCGCCGCACACCAACTCGAAGACGCCGCCAGCCTGTGGAGCGCCTTCCCGAGCAAGCTGAAAGTCTTCACCGATGCCTTGCGCGCTGCGGGCTATGAGGTCGGATTCAGTGGCAAAGGCTGGTCCCCAGGCAACTACAAAGACTATGGCTGGGCCGAAAATCCGGTGGGCAGGCAGTTCAAAGATTTTGCCGAGTTCACGGCGCAGCGTGACCCGGCGAAGCCCTTCTTCTTTTGGAGCGGCAATACCGACACCTCCCTGAACAAATGGCGCTACGAACCAGATGGCTGGGTGGGCGTCGACTCCGCTTCCATCAAGGTGCCACCCGAGTTGCCAGACTCGCCCACCGTCCGCACCAACCTGCTGGCCTACTACGGCGCCGTCGGACGCGTCGATGCGGATGCCGGCCGTTGTGTCGCCGAACTCGAAAAGCACCATCTCCTCGATGAAACCCTCGTCGTTTACACCAGCGACAACGGCTGGCAAATGCCCAGGGGCCTGGCGAATTGCTACGACACTGGCACCCGTGTGCCGCTCGCGATTCGCTGGGGCAGCAAGCTCCAGCCGGGTCGCCAAGTGGATGAGTTCATCAATCTCACCGATCTGGCCCCCACCTTCCTCCAAGCCGCGGGTTTGAAGCCCGCCGCCGAAATGACCGGTCGCAGTTTTTTCGAGGTGCTGCTCGGTCAAACCTCCGCCACTGCGCGCGACCACGTCTTCCTGGAACGCGAGCGTCACGCCAATGTCCGGCGAGGCGACCTGAGCTATCCCATCCGCGGCATCCGCACGAAGGACTTCCTCTACCTCTGGAACATGCGCCCCGACCGCTGGCCCGCAGGCGACCCAAAAGCCTATTTCGCCGTGGGTGACTATGGCGACGTGGATGGCTCGCGTGCAAAGGAGTTCATCCTCGCCAACGCCGACCAGCCGGAGATAAAAAAGTTCTTCGACCTCTCTTTCGACAAGCGCCCCGGTGAGGAGCTGTTCGACCTGCGCACCGATCCACACCAACTCACCAACATCGCCAACCACCCGGAGTATGCCGCGACCCAGCAGGAACTCCGCGGCCGCGTCGAGCGTTGGATGCGCGACACGGCGGACCCCCGCGTGGACCCCACCTATGATGCGTGGGACAAATACCCCTACTTCGGCGGAGCCGTGGTGGACAAGGACGGCAAGCCATTGCTAAAAGGAAAGGGCAAAACAAAACCATGAGAGCCAAAATGAAATATCCCTTCGCTGCGATCGCCATTCTTTCGACCGCGCTCAACGCTGCCGATACCCCGAAACCTTTTCTGATCCACGAATCGTTCGATGCCCCTTTTGACGCCAGTCGATTCACCACACCAATCCCAAACAAGAATACCGAAGTCCGGGATGGAGCGCTTTGGACGCGCGGCTCCAGCGGTGGGAAGTATCCTCCGATGGTTTATCTGCCCGTCGAAGGCAGCGACCTCACCATCTCATTTCGATACCGGCATTTGGCCGCAGGCGGTTGGCTTTGGTTCTTTGTCGATGGTGATGACGGTTTCGGCAGCGTCGACCACATGCTGCGGGTGAAGTTGCTTCGGGAAGGTGTGCAACTGGAGGTGGATGCGCATTCCAAGGACGAGCACCATCCACTGCGTCAGAACAAACGGCCTGCGGATCAAGTCAGCGGTGCGTATCGACTGAATGAGCATCTCCCCTTGGAGAAAGTGGACTTGAAAAGCAATGATTGGCATGAGGTCAAACTCGCCTTTCATGGGGAGCAGGTAGTCATGAGCATCGATGGCAATCGCTGGAGCAAGACGCTGACTCGGGCCAACTTCAATGCAGGCAAACGCAAGCTTCTGTGGATGCAGAGCGGCGGCGAGAAAGGGATCGAGATCGACGACGTTCACGTCCAAGCCACTCTGCCCACCCCCTAACCGCACAGCCATGCATCGACTCCTCACATCCGTCGTTCTCCTCATCCTCACTTTCTCCTCAGCCGCTCTGGCTCAGACGGAAAAACCCCTGTTGCATGATAGCGCGCTGCCCGTCCTCGCTACCCCAAGTTTTGCAGAGCCGTTGGTGGCTCCGTTTGTAACGTCAAAGGGCCAGTGGATCCCTTCAGACGGCGTCCTTAGCGTTGTCAACATCCCTGCGGAGAAGCACATCCCGGTGCTGCATCACAGAATCGGCCTCGCCAGCGCGGTGATCGAGTTGGAGTTCCGGTTGGATGGCGCTGGATCATTCCTCGTCGGCTGTGATTCAAACAAGCACGTGGGCCGCGTGGTGATCAACGCAAAGGGCCTCAGCATCGCCGAAGACTCGGTGAAACCTTCACACACCATCGCCGAATTGCCGCTCGCCGTGAAGCAAGGCCAGTGGCACAAGCTCCGCGTCGAGTGGAAAGACGACCAAATGGCCGCCCGTCTTGACGGCACCGAACTCCGCGCCCAACACCCCTACCTTGCCACAGCGAAGAGCCGCAGTTGGCTTGCCGCCTCACAGACGGTGAAAGTCCGCAACCTCAAGATCAGCGGTGAAGCCTCTCCCGTGAAACCTTGAGCGGGCTAAGGCGGAAAAAGCAGGACTGTCGCCGACTCGGGTGGGTGACCGGATCGATCGAAGGGGTCAGGGATTTTTGAACTTCCCTGGCGCCTTGGGCGTTGCGCACCGAGGTGGTCGCGCTAATGTCACGGCTCCCAAATCCCTCTTCCGCTCATGTCCGCCAAAATCATCTACACCCTCACCGACGAAGCTCCACTCCTCGCCACCTACTCGCTCCTGCCCATCGTGAAGGCCTTCACCAAGGCGGCAGGCATCGAGGTCGAAACGCGTGATATCTCGCTCGCCGGTCGTATTTTGGCCCAGTTCGGCCAGCAGGACGATGATTTGAGCTACCTCGGCAAACTCTGCCTCGAACCGACCACGAACATCATCAAGCTCCCGAACGTCTCCGCGTCGCAGCCGCAACTCAAGGCCGCCATCGCCGAACTTCAGGCCCAAGGCTACAAGTTGCCCGATCTGCCCGAGAATCCGCAGACCGACGAGGAAAAGGAAATCAAAGCCAAATACGCCAAGGTCATGGGCAGCGCCGTGAATCCCGTGCTGCGTGAAGGCAACAGCGACCGCCGTGCGCCGAAGGCCGTCAAAGACTACGCCAAAGCCCACCCGCACTCGATGGGCAAATGGTCCGCCGATTCCAAGACCACCGTCGGCACCATGGGCAAAGACGATTTCTTCTCCAACGAGAAGTCAGTGACCGTCAATGATGTCACTGAGGTTAAAATCGAGTTCACCGGCAAGGACGGCAGCACCAAAACCCTCCTCCCAAAACTCGCCCTCAAAGCCGGCGAGATCATGGACGCCACCAAGATGAGCAAGAAGGCCCTCGTCGCCTTCTTCGAGCAGCAAATTGCCAAGGCGAAGGCCGATGGCGTGCTCTTCTCGCTCCACATGAAGGCCACCATGATGAAGGTCAGCGATCCCATCATCTTCGGCCACGCCGTCAGCGTCTTCTTCAAAGACCTCATCGCCAAGCACGCCGCCACGCTCGCCGAGATCGGTGTGAATTTTAACAACGGCTTCGGCGACCTCATCGCGAAGCTCGACAAGCTCCCCGCCGACAAAAAAGCCGAGATCGAGGCCGACATCCAGGCCGCCTACGCCAGCGGCCCCGCCTTGGCCATGGTGAATAGCGACAAAGGCATCACCAACCTCCACGTTCCGAGCGATGTCATCGTCGATGCCTCCATGCCCGCCATGATCCGCGGCGGTGGCAAGATGTGGGACGCTGCCGGCAAGGAGCAGGACACGCTCGCCGTCATCCCGGACAGCAGCTACGCCGGCATCTACCAGGCCACGATCGACTTCTGCAAAAAGAACGGCGCTCTTGATCCCAAGACCATGGGCAGCGTGCCAAACGTCGGCCTCATGGCTCAGGCCGCCGAAGAATACGGCAGTCACAACAAGACCTTCGAAGCCCCCGCCGATGGCACCATCAAAGTCACCGACACCGCCGGCAATGTGCTCTTTGAACACGCCGTCGATCAGGGCGACATCTGGCGTGCCTGCCAGACCAAGGACGCTCCCGTTCAAGACTGGGTGAAGCTCGCCGTCAACCGCGCCCGCGCCTCACAGACCCCCGCCGTCTTCTGGCTCGACAAAGCCCGCGCCCACGACGCCCAGATCATCGCCAAGGTCGAAAAATACCTCAAAGACCACGACCTCACCGGCCTCGACATCCGCATCCTCCCGCCCGCCGAAGCTTGCACCTTCTCCTTGGAACGCATCGCCAAGGGCCTCGACACCATCAGCGTCACTGGCAACGTCCTCCGCGACTACAACACCGACCTCTTCCCCATCCTCGAAGTCGGTACGTCCGCCAAGATGCTCTCCATCGTCCCGCTCATGAACGGCGGCGGCCTCTTTGAAACTGGTGCCGGCGGCTCCGCGCCGAAGCACGTGCAGCAGTTCTGCGAAGAGAATTATCTCCGCTGGGACAGCCTCGGCGAGTTCTTCGCCCTCGCCGCGTCCTTCGAGCACCTCGCCGACACCTTCAAAAGCGCCAAAGCCAAGGTCCTCGCCGACACCCTCGACGCCGCCAACGGCAAGTTCCTCGAATTCGACCGCAGCCCCGGCCGCAAACTCGGCACCATCGACAACCGCGGCAGCCACTTCTACCTCTGCCTCTACTGGGCTCAGGCCCTCGCCGCCCAAACCGCTGACGCCGCCCTCGCCACCACCTTCAAACCCATCGCCGAGTCCCTCACCGCCAACGAGTCCAAGATCGTCGCCGAACTCCTCGCCGTCCAAGGCCAAAAAGCCGACGTCGGCGGCTACTACAAACCCGACAACGCCAAAGCCGATGCCGCCCTGCGTCCGAGCGCGACGCTGAATGGGATCTTGGCGGGGGTTTGAGTCATGTAGGCAGGACAGATCCTTTATTGGCAAAAACATCTTTCATCAGCGCTAGTTCCTCAGGACGTAGCTGCGAATAAGGAGTTTTTGGTGATGGCTTGCCGTTGGGGAGGAATTCTTGCGCCGCATCAAGAAGTCGATCCCACGACAGGACCTCTGTGTGTTCGGGCCATAAAATTCCTTTTCTGGCTATTTCTGCTGTGCTTAGACTTGCCCGTCTTCCAATCACAATCGCATATTCAAAGACCAGCATGCAGTCGGGATTTGAAAGAGGGTATCGAGAAGTGTTATCAAACGGGTTGGTTCCTCGCAAAGTCGGATCCAAAACTTCTTTCTCGCAAAACTGCCTTTCAAGTTCGAGGCCCAAGGCGGTGCCTTTGATTCGGTGCTGTACAAATTCTTTCCAGCTCTGTATCTGGCTGTATGCATGATTGAACCTTGCGGACATGGCGCCGCTTTTGTTGAGAATTCGATCCGTTGAAGATTCCAGTTCAACGAATTTCACGATGAATCCTCCTGAGAAGGCAGTGAGAAAGACAAAATCAGCTTGTAACTCATTGCCAAATTTGAACTCAGAAATTCCCCGCACCATTCCTCCTTCATAGCGAAGTAGTGCACGCTTCAAAACCTGCGGATACTTCTTCACGAATGGTGCCAAACCCGCCCTCTCGCCGATTTTCTCGTCGAGCAGTTTCTGAAGCTTGTGAGCCAATGTCTTGGGGTGAATTTTCTTTGGCTGGGATTTCATATTTGCATGTAGATTATTGGCCCAAATGAGGGTGATCTGTTTGAAGCCAGCTCATCACATCTGCTTTTAGCGACATAGCAAAGCCCCTCAGCTCATCAGCCTCAGACTGGCTCACCGTTCCTGCCACGTCATACTCCGCTGTGTTTCGTTTGGCACGGCAGGCATCCAGATAATCGGCATCATCATCCCGTTCCGCTCCGAGGATCAGCGGAAGCGCCTGGAGCGTGCGGTAGTGGGCGAGATTCTTTTCAGGCCTGTAGCCACTCGCATACAGCAGGATGGTGCAAAGCTTCAACGCGGCGTTGTAGGCGATGCCAAACTGCCAATCGGCTGAAACACTGGTATTGCGTGCGTCAGCCAAATCACGCTCCACGATGGCCAGCAGATCGGCGATCTGCTGACGGTTCGTCTGGTGCGGACGCAACCAGCCGTTCTTAGTCCAGATTTCCAAGCTCATCGTCGCCACCTTTCAGCCAAATTTTCGGCTCGCTCAAGACGCGATTCACAAAGACGTCCTTCTTCAACTTCTTCAGCCGCCACTCCTCCACGGTGAGGCAGTGAGGATTGATCTCCCGGCCCAAACGCTCCGAAACGCTCCTCAAAGCCGGTGTCACCTTTCGCAGTCCCGCCGTGCCGATCAGCATCACATCCACATCGCTCTCAATCTTCGCCGTTCCAGTCGCCACCGAGCCGAAAACGAAGGCCAACTCGACACCGGGCACTTTCGCCAGTGCCTTTTGCAGCTCCGGCACGATCCCCGTCGTCTTCAACACCAACCCGCGAAGCTCCGGAAACAAGGGATGCATCGTCTCTGCCCGGTAATAAAGCCGGTTGCCATCCCGCTCGCTCTTCACCAGTCCGATCTCCTGAAGATACCCCAGTTCCTTCTGCATCGCTGCTGGAGTCATCCCTGCTAGGCGTGCCAGATCGCGGACATGCGCCTCCCTGCCCGGTTCGGCAAAAAGCAGCCGGAACACCTCAGCGCGTGTTTTGGGGAAAATGGCGGTCAAATCCATTATTGTTCACGAAAAGTAAACGAATGAACACTTTTAGTAAACAGGCATTTTTGTCTTGTTCTGATTCAAATAGCTCCGCCGCCGTCATCAAAGCGTCATAAAGGGGTCACAATCCAGAACCTTTCCATCAAATGACCGTAATCCACCTGCGCGCCGCTTGACTCAAAAATTGACTTACACCTGACTCATCTTCCTACCGTCCTCCACGGTCAGACTTGAGGTCCACTGGCTCTTCCATTGGCAGCAGCGGTTCAGGATGCGGTGTCGGGGTGATGATGAACCACCACCTGAGGGAAGGCGATGTGCCAGCCGTGGGTGTTGCAGCTTTCGACGGCGATTTGTTGCAACAGGCGTCGCAGTTCGAGGTATTGGTCCGCTGCGGCACCTGAGAATTTGGCGATCATGCCAAGGTCGAGGGATGAGGTGGCGGCTTCTTTGAAAGTGACGCTCAAGTCCACCAAGTGCTCGGCGGGGACTCGTTCGAGGAGGCCGGTGCGGAGGTCGGCTTGCAGTTGTGCTGGGATCGACTGGGTGATGTCCGGCTGATGGCGATAGTCGAGGCCGAGGGTGGCACTGACGAGGAAGCCTTCGCTCAGATTGGCGGGCTGGAGTTTGACAAACTCGGGCGTGGGAATGAGGCGGGAGATGCCTCCGCGGAAGGTGATTTCAACGAAATCCGGGCTGATGTGATGGACTTTGGCGAAGAGATCATCGGGTAGCAGGAGCATGTCGCCAGTGCGGCAGGGGAACCAGGCTTCGTGACCCTCTTGGCGGGAGGTCATGGTCATGAGTTGCTCCAAGGGAACCCGCAGTCCTGGACCATCGATGCAGGGATTGGTCAGTCGTGTTTGCAGGTTGATGGTGCCTATGCGCCAAGGCACGCCATCGATGAGCACGCGCTCTCCTTCTCTGGCGGATCCCAGGTTGAGCAGCATGCGCACTTGCTCGAAATACTGAGTCAGACCGTTCTTCGCGGCGATGGCAATGCCGAGCAAAATCAACATGGCGACACCCCCGAGAAGCCAGTCGCCACTGGCATACAGCACAGCGAGGGCCGCCAAGGTTCCAAGGCTGAGGCTTAGCGCCTGGTTCAGGAGTCCAAGCAAGCGCGAGAAAAAGCTCAGTTTCTCCATCTTTGAGATGGGCACAATTTTGAGCCCGTAAAAATACAAAAGCCGAAGGCCAAAGAACACTGCAATGAAGGCAACAATCGCCAGCAGGATGTTGCGCCCGCGAGTGAACACAAACGTCTGTCCGGCTTCGGCCAAACTGCTCCAAACACCAGTCGTATCCTGCTTGAGCTCGTGAATCTGTCGCTCCAGAGCCAGCGCGCGTGATTGCGATTCGGAGAGCCGTGTTTCCCAGCTTTCGAGCTGACGCTGAAGCAGTTTGGTGAGGTCCGACTGCTTGGGTTCCTTTGAAATCGCAAGCGTTTTGAGTTGGGCACTCAGATTCGCGACGGCGAGTTGAGCCAGATCCCGACGGTTTTCCTGAAGCGTCAGATTGTCCTGAAGCTCTTGCAACGCCCGTGGTTTCTTGCTGAGCTTGCGCACCTCCGAAACCATCGGGATGAGCAGGCGGCTGAGCTCCTGCTCCAAACTCAGCGGTGCTTCATCACGGATCTCCCCGAGGTACTCCTGATTCGTGACGCCAGCGGCCACGGCCAAGAAATCCTTCTCCAGCGCGTCCCGACGCATCTCGAGTTCCGCAAGTTCCTTTTGCAGCGTCTCAGCCGAGGGCGTGCCATTCGCGGCTTTGGCGGAGGTTTGCCGTTCCTGGATGGCCTTGACCACTCCGGCGTGGCTGGCGGCTAGTGCGCGGAGTGTTTCAGTCTGCGTTTGGGGTTTGCTTGCGGCTGCTTCCGATTCGGTTGTGGAGCCCGATTGCGCCGCCACAGGCCGGGCGGCGAGGCAGGTGAAAAACACCGTCAGGCAGATGGCAAGGCGCAGGGACGTCAGCATGAACCCATGCTGGCGTCAGAACGTCCTGCGCGCAACCGGCGGCGGTTGAGAATGACTCAGGAAAGTGCCCGGCTACATCCGACAAATGAGCAACTCGCGCTCATAAATCATTTCCTTCGGCAGGTGACTGCGGAGGTCGAGGAAGAGCTCTTCATGGGACAGGATTTCCTGGCGCCAGGCTTCACGATCGAACTTCTGCAATTCCTCGAATTTCTCTTTCGGGAAGTCGAGATCGGTCCAGTCGATATCCTCATAGTGCGGCACCCAGCCGATGGGGCTTTCCTTGGACATGCCATGTCCGGTGGCGCGATCGACAATCCATTTCAAGATGCGCATGTTTTCACTGAAGCCGGGCCAGAGGAACTTGCCGTCAGAGTCTTTGCGGAACCAGTTCACATGGAAGACACGTGGAGTTTCGGTCAGGGTGCGCTGCATGTAAATCCAGTGGCGGAAGTAGTCGCCCATGTTGTAGCCACAGAAAGGCAGCATGGCCATCGGGTCACGGCGCACTTTGCCGATCGTGCCTGCGGC
>JAIYDW010000198.1 GCA_027487315.1 Verrucomicrobiaceae bacterium
CATGAGCTGACGATGCTCGATGTCATGACCGGCAATCGCGACCCGAAAGTCTGGGCACGTGCCAAAGGCGGCGATCTCAAAGTCGATGACAGCAACGTGCCAGCACCTGTGCCGGTGATTTCGAACGTCGGTGGCAAATCGAAGTCCTCCAGCGCCATGAAGGAAGGCCGCACCGAATACATCAGCGGCCAGGAAGCCATCAAGCACATGGCCTTTGATCCACGCTTTGAAGTGAGCCTGTTTGCCGATGAAGCGCAGTTCCCGCAGCTCGTGAATCCCGTGCAGATGCAGGTCGACACCAAAGGCCGCCTCTGGGCCGCCGTGTGGCACACCTACCCGATGTGGGAGCCGCTCAAAGAGATGAAGGACGCCCTCGTCATCTGCCACGATGACAACAAAGACGGCAAAGCGGATCGCCTCACCGAGTTCGCCCGCGTGCAAAATCCGCTCGGCTTTGAGTTCTGGAATGGCGGCGTCATCGTCACCTGCGCCCCCGACATCATCTTCCTCAAAGACACCGATGGCGACGACGTGGCCGACGTGCGCACCATCATGCTGCAAGGCGTCGATTTCGCCGACACGCATCACGGCGCGAACAATCTCGTCATGGGTCCCGATGGTGGCATCTACTGGCAGAGCGGCGTCTTCATGGTCCACAATCACGAGCATCCGTGGGGTCCGTCGCTACAGACCGGCACGAGCGCCATGTATCGCTTCGATCCGCGCCGCTTCACCATCGCGAAACATGCCGACAACTCGCCGAACCCGCACGGCATCGCCTTTGACACCTGGGGTTATCTCTATGCCACCGACGGCACCGGCGGTCGCGCTTACCAAGTCCGCCCTGAGGGCAACGGCTTCAAAATGCACGAGCTTTTGAAGAAGGAGGTACGCCCCGTCACCGCGAGCGAAATCGTCAGCAGCACCCACTTCCCCGAAGACATGCAGGGCGACTTCCTCATCTGCAACGTCATAGGTTTCCTCGGCATCAAGCACTACGACCTCGCCCGCAATGCCGAGGCTGGATCGGTCTGGGGCGAGCCCGCTGGCGCAGACCTCACCGTCAAAGTCACGCAAGCCGATGGCAGCGTCACCGAGGACAAATCTCGCGGCCTGCTCATGAGTGGCGACAAAAACTTCCGTCCCAGCGATGCCGTCTTCGGTGAAGATGGTGCCCTCTACATTGCCGACTGGCACAACGTCATCATCGGCCACATGCAGCACAACGTACGTGACCCAAACCGCGACAACAAACACGGCCGCATCTACCGCATGACCGCCAAAGGCCGCGAATTGCAAAAGCCTGTCGCCATCGACGGCCAGCCCATCCCCGCGCTGCTCGAAAACCTCAAGCACCCCACCGACAGCGTGCGCCATCGCACCCGCGTCGAACTCAGCGAACGCCCCACCGCCGAAGTCATCGCCGCCACCAAGGAATGGATGAAGCAGTTCGACGCCACGAAGAAAGAAGACGCCCATCACCTTCTCGAAGCCCTCTGGCTCCACCAGCAGCACAACGTCCGCGACACCGCGCTGCTCGCTAAACTGCAAACCAGCCCCGAACTCCACGCCCGCAACGCCGCGAATGTCGTGCAGCAACTTTGGTTCAACGTCGAAGCCAGCACCAAAGGCGGCGTCATCGCCGGAGAAGCCGAGGAAAAAGCCCAAAAATCCGGCATCCTCAGCGACACCGCCGACCTGACCACCATCCGCATCGCCACCATCCGCGAGCGCCTCATGTATGACGTGAAGGAGCTCAACGTGAAGGCCGGCAAGAAGATCAAGCTCACCTTCGCCAACACGGATGTGATGCCCCACAACCTCCTCGTCACCAAGCCCGGCAAAGCCGACGCCGTCATGAACGCCGCCATCGTCATGGGCGCCGCCGGCTTCGAAAAAGGCTTCATCCCCGCCGGTGACGACGTGCTGCACCACACCAAGCTCCTCGACATGAGCAAAGAGGAAACCCTCGAGTTCACCCTTCCCACCGCCGGTGATTACCCCTTCGTCTGCTCCTTCCCCGGCCACGGCATCATCATGCGCGGGGTGCTGCATGTGAAGTAGCATCGTCTTTCCAAACTGTGGTCATGCCTCAAAGGTCTTGGCGATGCCGTCAAGCGCTTCGCTTGGTCAAGAAGTCGTCAAGGCGGGCCGCCTTGACCTCTTGATCACCACTTGACCTTCTTGACCCTTTCCCATGCGACTTCTCCGTCTCCTCCTCACCCTGCCGATTCTCGCTTCCGCTGCGGAGATCACGCTCACATCGCCGCTCGATCATCAGGTAATTCAGCGGCATTCGAGCACGGAAGGCACGATTTTGATCCGTGGAACGCAAAGCGGGCTGGATGCGGGCAAAACCAAGTTTGAGGCCAAGATCGGCGCGAAGGGCCGCTGGCAGGCTTTGAGTGCGCAGATCGAAAAGGAGCAGTTTTCGGCGAGCATGGCGGCTCCGGCGGGCGGTTGGCATCGGGTGGAGGTAAGGGCGATGCTGGATGGCAAGGGGGTCGCGACGGCGGCGGTGGAGCATGTGGGCATCGGCGAGGTGTTTGTCGTCGCGGGGCAGTCGAACTCCGCGAATCATGGCGAGGAGAAGCAAACGACACAGTCGCGACGCGTGGCGGCCTTTGATGGCACGAAGTGGCAGATCGCGGATGATCCGCAGCCGGGCGCGAGCGGTCGCATGGGCAGCTTCATACCTGTACTGGGCGATGCATCGGTGCAGCGCTTTAACGTGCCAGTCGGCTTCGTCGCCTGTGGCATCGGTGCGACGAGTGTGCGCGAGTGGTTGCCGAAGGGCACGACGTTTCCGAATCCGCCGACGATTGATAGCCGCGTCACCAAACTGCCGGATGGCCAGTGGGCGAGCAATGGCGCGGCTTACGATGCCTTCATAGCCCGCATGAGGCCGTTGGGCCACAATGGCTTCCGTGCGGTGCTTTGGCATCAGGGCGAGAGCGATGCGAATCAGAAGGACACGACGCGCACGCTGGCCGGGAAGCTTTACCGCGAGTATCTGGAGAAGATCATCCGCGATTCACGACGCGACACTGGCTTTGAAGCTCCTTGGTTCGTGGCGCAGGCCAGCTACCATGTGCCGGGCGATGAAGGCAGCGATGACATCCGCGCGGCGCAGGCTTCGCTTTGGAAAGACGGCCTCGCGCAGCCCGGACCGGACAGCGATGCGCTGAAAGGACCGCTGCGCGAGCGAAAGGGACAAGGCGTTCACTTCAGCGGCGCGGGTTTGCGTGAGCATGGGCAAAAGTGGGCGGAGAAGATCACACCATGGCTCGATCAGCAGCTCTCCGGCACGCGCTATGATTCGTCGAAGCTACCGAAGGGGCACGACTACTTCGAGCTGCGCGATGGATTGGCGAACGCGCATCGAAAATTCGAGCGGGATAAGACCGGACGCATCGCCTTCCTCGGCGGATCGATCACGGCAGGCGGAGGCTGGCGGGATCATGTGATGAAGTATTTCCAGGCGAAGTTTCCGCAGACGAAATTTGAGTTCATCGCGGCCGGCATCGGCTCGATGGGCTCCGTGCCGCATGCGTTCCGGCTGGAACGCGATGTGTTGTCGAAAGGGCCGGTCGATCTGCTCTTTGTCGAGGCGGCGGTGAATGACAGCTCGAACATCCCGGATCATCCTGAGCAGATGCTGCGTGGCATGGAGGGCGTGGTGCGTCATGCCCGCGAGGCGAATCCGCTCACGGACATCATCCACATGCACTTCGTCATGCC
>JAIYDW010000036.1 GCA_027487315.1 Verrucomicrobiaceae bacterium
AACGCCTCCCTCGAAAGCGCCCGCACCTTCTGTCAGCAACACGCCCCCGAAGCCACCCCCACCGAACGTTGGGAAGACGTCGTCGACAATGACGATGTCGACATCGTCTGGATCGGCGCTCCTCCCTGGCTCCATCATGACGCCACCGACTTCGCGCTCTCCTGCGGCAAGCACGTCTTCTGCCAGGCCCGCATGGCCGCCACCCGCGCTGAAGCCGAACGCATGTGGGAAGCCTCCCTCCGTTACCCCGAACTCGTCACCGCTCTTTGCCCGCCCCCGCACGGCATGAAACACGGTCTCCTCGTCCAAAAACTCCTTGCCGAAGGCGCCATCGGCACCCCCCATCAAGCTCTCCTCCATAGCCTCTCCGCCGCTTGGCTCGACCCCGATGCCCCCATGCACTGGCGTCAAAACGACTCCATCAGTGGCATCCAAATCCTCACCCTCGGCATCTACACCGAAGTCCTCCAACGCTGGCTAGGTCCCATCTCCGAAGTCTCCTCCCGCGGTCGCGTCGTCTTCCCCCAACGCTCCCAAGACACCGTCCACATCCCGGACTTCGTCCACGTCCAGGCCGCCTTCGCCAACGGACTCGAAGCCTCACTCACCTTCAGCGGCGTCGCCGCCCACGCTCCCACCGACCGCCTCTGGATCTTCGGCAGCGAAGGCACCCTCACCTACGACTTCACCACCGACGAAGTCGCCCTCGGCCTCCGCAACGGCCCCCTGGAAATTCAATCCGTCCCCCCCAACCTCGTCCGCGACTGGACCGTCGAAGCCGACTTCATCCGCGCCGTCCGCAACCCCGCCGCCCCCCGCCCCAAACCCGACTTCACCGAAGGCACCCTCTACATGCGCGTCGTCGACGCCGTCAATCGCTCCCTCCACACCGCCAAAGCAGAACGCTGCGTCTGAAGCTCCCCTTGACGGAAATTACCAACTCCACTGAGAAAACAGCGCTACCCCCCTTCAGCAGGCACAGGCCGCCCCAAGCCCACGTCTTTTCGGACCTTTGCTATAGCTGCATTAGAAAAAAGCAACGCTGTGACTGCCATCCAGGTCATTCCTAGAAGCACAGATATCGTTATGCACCACGTCGCCAAACGAACCACCCTGCTACGAATCCTCGACCATCCTGCCCAAGTTTTCTCAAGCACCAAAAACAAAACAGTCAGCCCTCCAAGGATCCAACTGTAGTTCGTCGCAAAGGACCTGCACAGCGCCATCACCCAATGGGATGTCTTGGAACTCTCTCCAACGATCTCATACAGACTTTCCAAATAACCTATCAGAATCAAGTGACAGAAGATCACCACGAAACAGGCTGGAAAGCCATAAGCCGCCAAATGGAGATATGTCCTCGTCCCTGACTCTTGCACAACACGGTTGTTTTCATTCGGCTCCGCCATGGGCATAGACCAAGTCCACAATCTCACAGGTCGCAAGAACAATAGCGAGACTTTCCGAAGCACCACGCGTTCTTTCTCTACCTCGAATTTTTAACTCCCTCCACTTGCATCCTAACTCCAAATCGAGTCCTCTGCACAACAACTCTCTTCCACCGGAGTTACCCTCTCTAGCCTCAACCTCGGCATGAACATCGACGACATCCTCACCGCCGCCAATCAACACCAGGCTAGCGACATCTTCCTTCAAGAAGGCCAACCGCCCCGCCTCAAGATCAACGAACAAATCATGTTCTTCGGTGAGGAACCTGTCTCCCTCGCTCACATGGTCGCCCTCTGGACCGCCTGCGGTGCCGACGCCTCCCACGACCTTGACAAAGACTCCGGTCTCATCTCCCAGGAGGGCATCCGCTTCCGCGTCAACCTTCACCGCGTCCTCGGCCGCATCGGCGCCGTCCTCCGCCGCATCCGCACGGACATCCCGCCCCTTGTCGACCTCGGCGCCCCCGATTGGCTCCTCACACGCTGGGCGCTCAAACCCTACGGCATCATCCTCGTCACCGGCCCCACCGGCACCGGCAAATCCACCACCCTCGCCTCTCTCCTCCAGTGGTTGAACGAAAACGCCGCCCGCCACATCGTCACCATCGAAGACCCCGTCGAATACATCTTCACCAACCAAAACTGCCTCTTCACCCAGCGCGAAGTCGGTCGTGATACCCCCACCTTCGCCCGCGGCCTTCGCGGCGCCATGCGCCAAGCTCCCGATGTCATCTTCGTCGGCGAAATTCGCGACCACGACACCGCCCTCACCGCCCTCCAAGCATCAGAGACCGGCCACCTCGTCCTCGCCTCCCTCCACTCCGAACGCGTCTCCGATACCATGGAGCGCTTCCTCAACCTTTTCCCCTCGGATCAAGTCAACCTCGGCCTCCACCTCCTCGCCCACCAACTCATCGGTGTCCTCTGCCAAAAACTCGTCCCCCGCACCGACGGCAAACTCATGCTCCTCACCGAATACCTCGAAAATGGCGGTGCCGTGCGCGACTGGATCGCCCGCCGCGATGTCGATCACATCCACGAATACATGCAGCGCGGCAGCGACCCCAATTCCCAAACCTTCCTCAACGCCATCCTTCACGCCTACAAGTCCAGCCTGATCGACGAATCCACCGCCATTGTCGCCACCGGCAACGAAACCGAATTCCGCCGCGCCTCCCGTGGCATCACCTCCTAACCTTCCCCATCATGCGCCAATTCGACCTCATTGAATACCTCGCCATGGTCGTCGAACGCGGCGGCTCTGACCTCCACCTCAGCGTCAACGCCCCTCCCTGCATGCGCCTTCACGGCGTCCTCGAAGCCCTCACCGACGAAATCCTCGACCAACACGACACCCGCGAGCTTGTCCTCAATTCCCTCAAAGAAAGCCAGCGCGCCAAACTCGAACACGAATGGCAGCTCGACTTCGCCATCCAAATCGAAAACCTCGGCCGCTTCCGGGGCAATGCCTGCTACGTCATGGGCCACATCGAAGCCAACTTCCGTTATGTCCCCGATACCATCCCCACCCTCGTCGAACTCGGTCATGGCGAAACCCTCGAACGCCTAAGCCAAATCCGTGACGGCCTCATCCTCGTCACCGGCGTCTCCGGCTCAGGCAAAACCACCACCCTCTGCGCCCTCACCCAAAAAATCGCCGCCGAGCGCTCCGCCAACATCGTCTCCATTGAGGACCCCATCGAATTCGTCTTTGCCCACAGCCGCAGCCTCATCCGGCAACGCCAGGTCGGCTCCGACACCTCAGACTTCCCCAGCGCCCTGAAAAGCGCTCTCCGGCAGGACGCCGACGTCATCGTCATCAGCGAATTGCGTGACATCGACACCATGCGCACCGCCATCACCGCTGCCGAAACCGGTCACCTCGTCATCACCACCCTCCACACCACCGACGCCACCTCCACCATGACCCGCATCTTCGATGCGTTTCCCAACGAGCAGCAAGACTACATCGCCGCCCAACTCTCCAATTGTCTCCGCGGCGTCGTTTGCCAGCACCTCCTCCCCCGCGCAGATCAAACCGGACGCGTCCTCGCCACCGAGATCCTTACCCTCAACAGCGCCATGGGCCGCTGCATCCGCGACCGCCGCTTCGCCCAAATGCCAGGACTCATCCAAATCGGCGCCCAGGACGGCATGCACACCATCGACGACAGCCTCCTCCACCTCCTCACCAACGACTTCATCCTCCTCGATGACGCCCTCGCCCACTGCCGCGACAAGCACTTCATCCGGGAAAATTTCCACAAGGCAATGAAGGAAAGAATGCAGGCCCAAAAAGCCAAAAAGTGACAGCCTCAGGTTGCATCCGAGGCAACTTTAGCCTATCCATCCCTAAGTTATTCACATCGTTATGGGTAGAATCCTTATCATTTTGCTTTTCCTAGGCGCTGGTTACGGCACCTACCAGATTTTTCTCGACTACAAGGCCAAGCAAAAAGAGGAACGTAACTTGTGGCCTAACAAACTCTCAGGCCTCATGTCCCTTCACTCCTCCAAGAAACTCTTGGCAGGCGAACTCTACGGAACGGAATCCTCCTTCCTCCAACTCCTTTACATCTGCTACCAAATCGACCAGGATGGCTACCCCCTCCTCGACACCCTCAAGCGCGGCGCTTCTATGGGTGGCGCCGATGGCACCGAAGCCCCGCTCATGGCCGCCGCCGTCCTCGATAACTACAACCGTGCCCGCAGCACTTTCGGTGTTTTCCAAGACCCCGCCAACCTGCTCAAAATGGAGCGCGGCGACCCTCCCATCGCCATCTCTCCCGGCTGGGAAGATGAACTCCTCGTCGTGGGATACAAAATCTCCCCCCTCCTCGGCGCCGAACTCAGCGCCACTCTGCCCAACATGGTCATCATGCCGGAATCCGTCCGCAACATGCAGACCGACCTCACCCCACCCGAAGCCCATGCCCTCAATGCAAACTGGCTGGGCGCTCGCATGATCAGCCCTGAATGCTCAACAGCCATCACCGAGAAAATCAAACTCGACTCCGACCTCCGTTAGCCCCTCACTTCTTCAGCGTCTCCTCAAACGTCGGATAAAAAAGCCGCTCTCCAAACGCCACATACCGATCCTCCCCCGCCTTCAAATAAAAACGCGGCCCGTCCTGTTCCTCGGACACCCCATCGGTGTAAACGTAAAACCGCCCGCTCTCCTCACGCGCCACCTTCCTCATACTCACATCCCGGCGCCGCGTCGGCTGATGCAATCGCCTAAACAGCGCCACCTCATTCCCGTCCATTTCGAACTTCAAATTGGCCTCGAAAAAATCGTTCGCCCCCAGCCCCCCTCCTTCACCAGTCCCGTAGTAAGAGCGATCTCCGAGCGCCGTCGGATACTCCAGCCAATCATACTCCGCGCGGTGCACATGCACCCTCCAAGATAGCAGAACCAAAGAGGAAAACAGCAGCGCCCACGCCATCAGCAAACGTCCCGGCGTATCCCGGATCACATTGGCCCCCGCCTCCCCACTGCGGCCTTCAGTCACCGCCTTCATCCCGGTGGCCACCCCAACTCCCGACCCGCCAGCAAATGCACATGCAAATGCGGCACGCTCTCTCCTCCATCACGCCCATGATTGATCACCAATCGAAACCCCTTGTCCGTGCTTCTCACCCCCAACTTCTCAGCCACCACACCCGCCGCCAACAGCAGCGCCCCCAGCGTCTCCCGATCATCCGCCACCGCCTCACCCACCCGGCGAATCAACTTCTTCGGCACAATCAATACATGCACCGGTGCCTGCGGCTGAATGTCCCGAAACGCCACACAAAACGCATCCTCATGCAGCAACTCCACTGGGATCTCACGATCAATGATCTTCTGAAAAATCGTCTTCTCACTCATAATCAAATTCTCTTCCCTCCTGCTCCTTAGCCAAACAATTCCTGCTGCGCCGAATCCCGCGGCCGCCGCTCATCCAGACCCTTGATCTCATTGAGGAACTCTCCCACATCCTCAAACTGCCGGTAAACCGACGCGTAACGCACGTACGCCACATGGTCGATCCCCTCCAACCGCCGCATGATCTTCGCCCCGATCACACTCGACGGAATCTCCCGATACCCCTCCTCCTCCAACTCATTCGCAATATCATCCGCCACCTGCTCCAACTGCTCCACCTTCACTGGGCGCTTCTCACACGCCTTGGTCAGCCCGCTCATCACCTTGTCCCGACTAAACGGCTGCCTCGCCCCATTCCGCTTCACCACCCTCAACTCCTCACGCTCCACAATCTCATAGGTCGTGAATCGAAACGAGCACTTCATGCACTCACGCCGCCGCCGTATCGCCTGACCATCCCGTGCTTCACGAGAGTCAATCACACGATCTTGAGAGCTTCCACATTTCGGACAGCGCATGGTTAGTGAACGTTCAAGCCTTAATCTGTGCCTCACAACCAGCCTTCGCAACCATTTACCTCACCCCCAACCCCGCCAAAAAAGAATCTGCAATATTCCCATATTCAGAAACGTTTCCAAATCTGGAAATGTTACAGCACCCCCTCACACCCCTCCGCGAAAGCTCCCAGTCCCCCGGAACCGAGCGCACCCTCGCCATCCTCGAACTCCTCGGCCAGCACCGCCTCGGCCTCAATCTCTCCGAAATCGCCCGCGACCTCGACCTCCCCATCAACACCGTCTCCCGCATCGCCACCACCCTCCAACAATGCGGTTACCTCCAGCGCCGCGAAGACGACAAACGCTTCGTCCTCACCCACAAACTCTTCGACCTCACCCGCCCCCACGTCCGCGAAAAAAGCCTCGTCCTCTGTGCCCTCGACGCCCTCAAATGGCTCCGCGATTCCACCGGCGAAACCACTCAACTCCTCGCCCACGCGAACCACAAGGTCACCATCCTCGAGCAGTGCGTCTCCAGCCAACCCATCAAAGTCAGCAGCACCATCGGCCTCCAAGTCCCCATGTTCTCCTGCGCCCCTGGAAAGGCCATCCTCTCCGCCCTACCCCAACCCGAACTCGATGCCTACTTCGCCTCGGTCACACTCAAATCCTACACCCCTAACACCCTCGCCACTCGCCCCGCGCTCGAGTCCGACCTCCTCAAATCCCGCCAGCGCGGCTACGCCATCGAACTTGCTGAAGGCCTCGAAGGAATCCACTGCATCGCTGCCCCCATCCTCGATGACTACGCCTGGCCCGTCGCCGCCATCACCGTCATGGCCCCCGCCTTCCGCCTCAAACGCGACCGCCACAGCGAACTCGGCCAAGCCTGCGCTCACGCTGCCCAAACCATCACTCAAAGGCTCCTGGCATGAACCGCTTCCTCCTTCTTTGCCTCTACGCCGTCGGCCACTTGCCCGCCGCCACCCCGCAGCAACTCGAATTCTTCGAGTCCCGCATCCGCCCTATCCTCGCTCAGGAATGCTACGAATGCCACAGCACCGCCACCAAGCAAAAAGGCGGCCTCCTCCTCGACTCGCGCCCCGGCTGGCAGGCCGGCGGCGACTCCGGCCCCACCCTCGTTCCCGGCAACCCCTCCGCTTCACTCCTCTTCCAATCCATCCGCCACGAGCACCCCGATCTCAAAATGCCCAAGAACGGCGCCAAACTCGACCCCAACATCCTCGCCGACTTCGAACAATGGATCGCCGACGGCGCTCCCGACCCGCGCGATCACCCGCCCTCCAAAGAACAACTCGCCAAAGAAACCGACTGGTCCGCCATCCTCCAGCGCCGGAAACAATGGTGGTCCTTCCAACCCCTCGCTCCCTTCAACCCCACTCAGTCCATCGACGACTTCATCCACACCGCCCTCACCCATCAAAACATCCCACCCGCCCCACCCGCAGACCCCGCCACCCTCACCCGCCGCATCAGCTACATCCTCACCGGCCTCCCCCCCTCAACAATAAGCAGCGAACCAATCCGCAATCCAAAATCCGCAATCCAAAATCAAATCGACTCCCTCCTAGCCTCCCCCCACTTCGGCGAAAAGTGGGCACGCCACTTCATGGACTGGGTCCGCTACGCCGAATCCTACGGCTCCGAAGGCGACCCCGCCATCCCCTACGCCTACCGCTATCGCGACTACCTCATCCGCGCCTTCAACGCCGATGTCCCCTACCCTCAACTCATTCAGGAAGCCATCGCCGGTGACCTCCTCCCCACCCCACGCATCCACAACGGCCTCAACGAAAGCGCCATCGGCATCGGCCAACTCCGAATGGTCCTCCACGGCTTCTCCCCCGTCGATTCCCTCGACGAAATGGTCACCTTCACCGACAACCAAATCGACACCGTCACCAAAGCTTTCCAAGGCCTCACTGTCTCCTGCGCCCGCTGTCACAACCACAAATTCGACGCCATTTCCCAAGCCGACTTCTACTCCCTCTTCGGCATCTTCACCTCCACCCACCCCGCCGTCATCGACGCCAACGCCCCCGGCACCGGCGACACCATCCGCAACCAACTGCAAAACCTCAAATCCCAAATCAAATCCACCCTCATCCAGTCCTGGCTTGCCAAACTTCCACCAGAAAAACATTCTCCTGCCCCCATTCTCCTGCCTACAAAACCTCAGTTCACTTTCAACGGCCTCCCGCACTCACCCCCAGGCGAATTCACCATCCACGACACCACCCTCCGCATCCACCCCAGCGCCTACCTCTCAAGTCCACTCTCCCAAAAAGACCGCGCTGTCCTCTTCACCGACCGCTTTCAAAACCCCGGCGGCACCCTCTGGTTCCGCATCGCCGGGTCCGGCGGCGTCAAAGCCAAATACGTCGTCCAAAACTACCCCCGCACCGGCACCATCCACAAAGCCATCGAACTCAAAGAGCCCAAAGACGAATCCCTCGCCTGGCGCTCCCTCGACCTCGAGTTTTGGAAGGACGACGAAATCTTCCTCCAAGTCGCCACCGCCGCCGACCTTCCTGCCGAAAGCAAAAACAACCCCTCCTGGTTCGCCCTCACCGATGCCGTCATCACAAAGGACAAAACGCCTCCCCCAGCCCCGAAACCCTCGTCAGCATCCCCGCATCAACTCATCACCGCCTGGCAATCCAACACACTCTCCAGTGCCGATGCCGAAGCCCTCGACTCCCTCATCCAATCCAAAAAACTCTCCCTCGACTCCATCACGCCTCTCCTAAAACGCTACCGAGACCTCGAAGCCCAACTCCCCTCCCCCACCCGCGTCCCCGGTGTCATCGAAGCCAACGCCAAGGACGCCCCCCTCTTCGTCCGTGGCGATCACAAACAACCCGCCTCCCTCATCCCCCGCCGCTTCCTCGACGCCCTCGACCCCACCCCCTTCAACACCCCCCAAAGCGGCCGTCTCGAACTCGCCCAACACATCTCCAATCTCAAAACCAATCCCCTCACCGCCCGCGTCATCGTCAACCGCCTCTGGCATCACGTCTTCGGCCGTGGCCTCGTCGGCACCACCGACAACTTCGGCAAACTCGGCGACCTCCCCACCCACCCCGAACTCCTCGACCACCTCGCCCAGCGCTTCACCGCCTCCGGCGGCTCCATCAAGACCCTACTCCGCGACATCCTCCTCTCCGACACCTTCCAACGCAGCGCCAACGCCTCCGACATCGCCCTTCAAAAAGACCCGGAAAACAAACTCCTTAGCCACTGGCGAATCCGCCGTCTTGAAGCCGAAGCCATCCGCGACTCCATCCTCACCCTCTCCGGAAAATTCGATCCCACTCTCTACGGCGAATCCGTCACCTCAGCAGTTCCTCGCCGCAGCATCTACCTCAAAGTCATCCGTAATGCCCTCGACCCCTTCCTCACCACCTTCGACGCCCCCGTCCCCTTCGCCACCCGCGGCAATCGCGACACCACCAACGTCCCCGCCCAATCCCTCACCCTCCTCAACGCCCCCCTCGTCATCGACTGGTCCCAGAGTTGGGCAAAATCTATCGTTAATGCCCCCAAAGACCGCACGGACGACCTCCGCATCCGTCAAATGTTCCGCCAAGCCTTCTACCGCGAACCCTCCAACACCGAAGTCAAACAAAGCCTCGCCTACCTCGCCACACTCCAAGCCCAAAGCACCCAAGAAACCCAAAAACTCACCGAACAAGCAGAGCAACTCACCACCCTCGATCACCAGATCACCTCCATCCTAAACCCCGCCCGCGAAAAGCTCCTCACCAGCAAACCCTCCACCCTTCGCCCCTCGCCCTCCGCTCCCGTCCCCCTCGCCGAATGGACCTTCGACAAGGACCTCAGCGACACTCAAAACAACCTTCCCCTCACACTCACCGGCAACGCCCGCATCGAAAATGGTGCCCTCATCCTCGATGGCCAATCCATGGCTCAATCCGACGCCCTGCCCAAAAATCTCCAAGCCAAAACCCTCGAAGCCTGGATTCAACTCGACAACCTCACCCAGCAAGGCGGCGGCGCGCTCACCGTCCAAAGCAAAGGCGGCGCCCTCTTCGACGCTATCGTTTTCGGCGAAAAAAAACCCGCCCACTGGGTCGCCGGTAGCGACCACTTCACCCGCAGCGAACTCCTCGATGCCTCCCCCGAAACCGAAGCCACCCACCGCCCCATCCACATCGCCATCACCCATCAACCCGACGGCACCACCACTGTCTACCGCGATGGCAAACCCTACGGCCAAACCTACCGCAAAGCCCCCGCCGCTCTCTTCGAAGCCCCAACCAGCCAAGTCCTCCTCGGCTCCCGCCACGGCGCCCCCACCGGCAACAAAGGCCTCACCGGCCGCATCTTCCGCGCCCGCCTCTACGACCGCGCCCTCACCCCCAAAGAAATCACCCAAACCGCCCTCATCGAACCCAGCACCATCACCGAAGCCGACATCCTCGCCACACTCTCAAACAACCAACGCACCCAACTCACCCGCCTCCAATCCCAACACGACCTCCTCTCCAAAAACATCGAAGCAACTCGTCTCACGATCCCACCCAATGACCCCACTCTCCAGTCCTGGACCAGCCTCGCCCAGTCACTCATCAACCTGAAAGAGTTCATTTATCTTCAATAGAACATGGGCCTTCTAACAAACCTCCTCTCGCGAACGCTGTTTCGCTCAACCTTCAGGGATATCGATCGCCTGATGGAGGATGTTCGTACTGGAAAGCCAATTCCAGAAACGAAGCCAGACCCGAAATCCGGCGTGTTATGCATTGATGGCCCAATTCTTTCTTATGCCTCACCCGACTATGGCAACTGGCAGATTCCAATCGATGAAGTGGTCGCATTTGGCGAGTACACCACCGACAATGGCCCTCACATCGACGATTGGTTCTTGGTGTTTGTGACCACAGATTTCAACTGGGTGGAAGCCTCGAACTATTGCGCTGGTTGTGATTCGGTTCGCGATGGGTTGGCAAAGCATTGGGGGGTGGAGAGTCTCCGCGGTGGACTATCTTTCAGCACTGATTTTAACAGCAGAGCTCTTTGGCCCACCGCAATCGCAGGTGAGCCACTATTTGATTTCGTCGAACGGCCTCAATCCGTTTGGCAAAAGATCACCTCGTTCGGCATAGGCCTTATTGACAAGGACATCACCAAACATGTACGAACTCATCTCCAAAGCCACCACAAGACATGAACATGACATATATCATCGTACCAACACCTTGGACTGCGGTAGCCCGCTGCCGCTTTCGGGTGTGGCAGCCTGCTGCCGGGAGAACGCGCACGTCTCGCTCACAAACCCCATCTCGTCGCCAGCAAATCTAACCCCCCAAACACCGAACAAGACCTCAATTCGGCCTCTCATAAACGCCTCGCCCACCCCTCCCCCATGAGTCCCAAAAACCGCGCACCGCAAACCGCGAACCTCTCCCGCCGCGCCCTCCTCTCCCGCGCCTCCACCGGCTTCGGCCTCGCCGCCTTGAATGGCCTCATTCAGCAGGAATCCCAAGCCGCTCTCATCCACCGCGCCCAGCGCATCGCCCCCAAAGCCCGCTCCGTCATCTTCTGCTACATGAGCGGCGGCGTCTCCCACATCGATTCCTTCGACCCCAAACCCCTCCTCGAAAAATACGCAGGCAAACCCATGCCCGTTGCCGTTCAACGCACCCAGTTCAACAACAACGGCACCGTCCAACCCTCCCACTGGGCCTTCAACCGTTACGGCCAGTCCGGCATCGCCGTCAGCGACCTCTTCCCCCACATCGCCAGCGTCATCGACGAAGTCAGCGTCATCCGCAGCATGACCGCCAAGTTCAGCGAGCATGCCCAAGGCAACTTCTTCATGCACACCGGTTTTCCCTTCCTCGGAAACCCCAGCGCTGGCGCCTGGGCCAGTTACGGCCTCGGCTCCGAATCCCGCGACCTCCCAGCCTACGTCGTCCTCCAAAGCGGCGGCGCCAAACCCCCGCACGGCGGCGTCGGCCTCTTCAGCAACGGCTTCCTGCCCGCCCAGCATCAAGCCTCTATCATGAAGGCCGATGAAGCGGAGGCCGTCGCCAACATCCAGCCCCGTGAACCTCTCACCGCCCAGCGCCAGCGCCTGGACTTCATCGCCTCCATCGACCGCCAGTTCGCCAGCCTCACCCGCCACGATAGCCATGTCGAAGCCGCCATAAAAAATTACGAAATGGCCTGGCGCATGCAGTCCGCCGTGCCCGAGCTTTGCGACATCTCCGGCGAATCCGAAGCCACCCGCAAGCTTTACGGCATCGACGATTCCGGCTCGAGCATGGCCTCCTACGCCCGCCAGTGCCTCCTCGCCCGCCGCCTCGTCGAACGTGGTGTCCGCTTCATCGAACTCAGCTGCCTCGCTCAGAATATCGGCGGCGGTCAGGCCGCGAATCCCTGGGACCAGCACGGCCAGATCAAAAGCGGCCACGGCATGATGGCTCATCAGGTGGACCAGCCCATCGCCGCCCTCATCAAGGATCTCAAATCACGCGGCCTCCTCGACTCTACTCTCATCGTCTGGGCTGGCGAATTCGGCCGCACACCCTTCGCGCAAGGCAGCGATGGCCGCGACCACAACCCCTACGGCTTCACCATCTGGATGGCCGGCGGCGGCGTCAAAGGCGGGCACGTCTACGGCGCCACCGACGACTTCGGTTACTACGCCACCGAGAACCCGTGCACCGTCTACGACATGTGGGCCACCGTCCTCCATCTCATGGGCCTCGACCACGAACAACTCACCTACCGCTTCTCAGGCCGCGACCTCCGCCTCACCGACGTCCACGGCCACGTCCTCCACGACATCATCGCCTAATCGCTTCTCATTGAGCCTTCAAAAGCTCCCGCACCTTCCCCGCAATCTCCCCAGCCGCCGCCGCACTGTAGCCCGTCTTCACCATCGCCACCTTCCCATCCGGTCCGATCACCATCGTGTGTGGAATACCCTTCACTCCAAACGTCTTCCCCACCGCCTGATCCACATCCAACACCGTCGTCAGATTCCAACGACGCGTCGTCAAAAAGGCCTTCACTTGCGCCGCGGATTCACCCTCATTCACCCCCACCAAATGCACCTCATCTGAAGGCATCCCCTTCATCGCCTCCATCAGTTCAGGCAAAGCCTTCAAACAAGGCCCGCACCAGCTCGCCCAAAAATCCAACACCACCACCTTCCCTCGATACTTCTCCAAAACAAACTCCCCCCCGTCCAACAACGGCAACGTAAAATTTTTCGCCTCTCCCCCCACCTGCTCCTCGCCCTCTTCTGACGCCACCGCAATCTGCGGTGCCTCCGCCAGCTTCATCTGCCAACCCGCCATGGCTCGCACAGCCTCGGTCTCACTCGGAACCTTCTGCATCCAAAAGGATCGCACTCCCGCCGCAGGCACCACAACACGCCCTAACAAAGGATGCTGGCAGACCACCTCATCCGTCCCCCACTTCGTCACGGTCACACCCAAACGCCCCCCGTTCGCCATCAGCAGCCAATGCGGCACCTTCTTCTCTGCCGCAGCCACCACCTCCCCACCCTCAACTGCCGGCTTCTCAAGCATCACCACCGCCGCCACCCTCTCACGCGGAACTCGCCACGCGTCCAACCCCCATCGCAACTCCATGTCGTCCGCACTCCACGACTCCACCGACCCCCGCAACAAATCTCCCGTCGATGCAATCAAGACCTGCTCTGGCAACTCATTCGAACGCGAACGCGGGATGGTCAAAATCTGACGCCTCACCTCCTCTTCCACCTGGGGAACCCGACCCCGATCCATCGAACGCTTCGCCTCAAAACCCGCCACCCGGATCGCCTGCGCCGAATTGCCCCACAACTCCCCAGGCTCCAAAATCAATCCCGACCCCACCTTCACCCCTTCTTCCAAAGGCACGTTAACCACCTCAATGCCATTCACCCTCACCAGCGCCCGGTCCGCATACACCCGCACCTGCACCTTCGCTTCCGACCCCGACTTCATCACCTGCCCCTGATGTCGCATCTGCCCATCGCTCGCCTCGTCCCCACAATAAATTTCCTCCCCCACAAACGCCACCAACAAACGCAAACTCTTCTCGCTCGCCTCCAGGTTCCTCGCAAACAAGGTCAGTCGCACTCCCGCCACGCCATTGGCCTCCGCCTCCCCAACCGCTTCCTTGAGCGTGAAGTCAACACCATCACCTTCCATCATCGCCGCATGCCCCAACGCATGACCAGGCTTCAGCAAGATCTCTGACCGCTCCCCCTCGCCCAAGATCAGGTTCGCACCTCGCAATTGACGCCACCCCGGATCCACAAACCCCTTTGTCGTGATAGCACCACTTGGGATCAAAATGCCTCGCACCTGAGCCTTGGCCATCGTCATCGGCACCACCCCGGGCGCCAAAAACTTCACCCCCGTTCGACTCAAATCATCCACCCTCGCCGCCATCACCTCCCCGCTCTTCAGCACCAAAAACGTGTTTCCATGCGCCATCTCGCCATGCTTGGCATCAATCACTTTCGGATCTCGTTCAATCACCGCCGCACACTGTGGATTCAACCTCACCGCTTCCACCGCTCCATCAAAAAGCCACTTCGGCAGCGCCTCATTCGCCGCCACCAATCGACCTCGCACCCACGCCACCCCCACCTGCAACCGCTCCGGAAACGCCGCCTGCGGTTGGGGTTCCGACCCACCCTCCCAAACCACACTGCGCAGCACTGCCATATTCAATCCACATCCATTTCGAAACGACCCGTGCTCCAACTTCAATTCAGCTGTCGCACCCTTTTCTTCGATCCCCAAAAACCTGCCCCTCAGCCATTCCTCATCCTGAGAAAAAACTTCCACCTCTCTATTCTCCCTGTCCTCCACCCCAGCCTTCACCCTCTTCATCCCCGGCTCAATCCGAGCCAAATCCGTGATCGGCACCTCAATCGCTTCCCTGCCCGTCTCACCCTGAAAAACCGCTTTTCCGCCTTTCACTGACACCCAATTCCCTCGCACCACTCGACCACTCATCAACTCGGCAAACGCCGCCCCGTGTCCCATCGAACGCTCCGGCATCTGCCCTCCCCATCCCATCACATTCAGCGCCTCCAACGTCAAATCCGTCCCCAAATTCTCCACCGTCACCCCCGGCGGCATCTCCTTGCTCACCCCGTTTCCATCCACCGCAAAAGGATCCACCTCCTTCTGCATCAGCCGCTTACCCTCTCCACTCCCTCCTGCCATCAACCTCGCCTTCTCGACCCCGGACTCATCCAACAACCGGGCCTCATGCGTCTCAGCATCCCACAAAACCGTCACCCCAAGCGTCTTCTTCTCCGCCGACATCGGCGTTGTCACCACCTGAAATCGATCCCCCTCACGCAACACCAATCGATCTTCCCAAGTCTCCACCCGCAACTCCGTCCCGTGCGCCACCAGTCCCATCGCAAATCGAGGCGATCCCCCCGCGCGCAATCTCAAATCCACCCTCATCCGTTTCGGCAAGGTCTTCACCACCGACTCCGGCAACGTCGCACTCAGTGAACTCGCCCAACTCATCGTCCGCAAACCTCCCTCCGGCACGCGTTGCCAAAGCCGCAGCACCTGGCCCGGCTCACTGCTCTTGGCTTGCCGACTCCGCTTCACCTTCAGCACCCGCGGTGCCACAGGCGCCGCCTCTCCATCAAACGGATCCCCACTCTCCACCGCTTGAGACGCCTCCACTCTGGGACTCTCGGTCCACCGCACTTCATGTCCCGCCCCAAAAAAGATCACCCCCTCCCCCCGCGCTCGCTCCATCGACGCCACATCCGCCAGCTTCACCTCCGCACCCTCACCCAACACCGCACTCTTCACCTTCAACCACCCTCCATCCAGCCCCTCCACATCCACCAGCAAACGACTCCCATCATGCAGTCTCATCCAAAAAGGCTCGGTCCGCTCAATCCCCTCCTCATCCTTCATCCTAACCTCTTCCACTCGGTCCAATCGAATCTCAGCAGCCTCCGGAAACAATCCCGGCACTGTGTCCACCTCCGGTTGGAAAAAAACACTCTCCCCCCCTGCCCGAATCACCTTTCCAGACAGCTTCTCACCACTCCGCCACACCAACTCCATCTCCCCATCCACAGCACCCACATTGCCTCCCAGCAAAAACAACCACCCCATCACGACCCAACCCCTCCCATGTCCATTCAACACCTTCACGACTTCACCTCCTTCGCCCTTTTCGCAGCCTCAGCCCTCGCCTTCTCGCGCGCCTCATGCTTGCGCTTCACCCCATCCCAATAGTGCCTCACCTGACTTTCAGCCTTTGTCATCCACAGGTCCATCTGCCCCGCACTCAGCTGCTTCTTCATCTCCTCCTCAGGCACCCCCATCACCGGCGTCAATAAACTGTATGCATGCAAGTGCCACTGCCTCGCTCCATTGTACTCGTCCAAGTCCTCCGCATACTCGACCAGGATCCGCTTCAGTTGCCCCTCAAAAAAAGCCGCCTGCTCTGAAGTCAGCGCCAACTGCTGATCCAGCTCGCTCAGCACCAACAGCAATTGCGCCTCCCTCAGTTCTTTTTCCCGATCTGCCTCCGCCCCATCCCATCGCCGCCTCTGCTCTTCATCCAGCAATCGATCCAGCGCCCCTCCCCACAGTCCCGATCTCAACGCCGCCGGATCATTGCCAAACCCGGCCGACCCCAAACTCGCCAATCGCTGCCGCACCGCCTCATTCGGCGTGTTGGCCACCGACTGCCGCAGCCAACTCCCCAACTGTTGCCTCACCTCGCGCAAACTCTCCTGTACCGCCCCCACCGCCGCCAAAGACAACTCTAGACGCTGCTCCTCCCGCAGTCCCGCCTGCCGCTCCAAGTCCTCCAAATGCGTCTTCATCTCCACCATCTTCATCTCACGAACCTTTTCGTATCGCTTGATCAACTCCGCCGACAGCAAAGCCTCCAGCTCCTCCTCCGTCGCCGGCGCCGGCTCACGACTCACCTCCCCGTTCTCTTCCTCTTCCCCGCCAGCATACCGCTCGGGATTCATGAACCGCTCAAATCCCGCCCGCTGTTCCGGCACCAACTTCAACTCCAGTTTTTCCTTCGCCTCCTTCAATCCCGGATCCCTCAACACCGTCGCCACCGTGAACGGATCCATGTTGTAGTAGCGCCGCATTTGACCAATCAACTTTTCTGCCACCGGCACCAGCATCGGCAGCACCACCTTTCGCTGCTCCGTCGTCAAGGCCACCCCCTCATCCAACACCTGCAGAATCGCACGCTGCACCGCCATCAACCGCCGCTCCCGCCGTTGCTCTCCCGCCACCCGAATCTGCTCCGCCTCTTCCTTCGTCAGCAGCGCTGCCAGCCCCGCCTTCCACCACTCCTGTTCCTGCGGCAGCAGATCCTCTTCTCCAAATCGCCACCCCGAGTTGCCATTCCCAATCACCATCTCCCGCCGTTCGCGATCCATCTTCATCATCGCCTCCATTCCCTCCTTCTTCCAAATCTCAACGGTCTTCCCAATCGCTTCCTCCGCCAGCTTCTTCAAACCCGCCACCCGTTCCTCTGGCAGCCTTAGCGTATTCGTTATGTCCGCCACCACCAGTTCCATCTCCGCCTCCATGTTAGGTCGCTGATTGTCCGCCGAAAACGCCACATGCTCTTCAGTCCGTTGCTTCAACTCCGCCACATCCCGCTTCAACTTCTCCTCCCACTTCCCCCATTGCTCTGCAGTCAGTGACTTCTTCAAAAAAGCCTTCCACACGCCCTGCTCATCCGGCGGCACCACGCCCTCCACTCCCGGCGATTTCGCAATCTGATCCACCGGCCACCTCGCCATCTCCCGAATCGAATTCCCCGACCGCCCCACATACGGCGACAGCCACTCATAAGCCTTCTCATCCCAACCCTTCATCGTCTCAACCACCGCCTCACTGCCCGCCGCATTCAGCGCCGCCACCGCCGCTTCATCCACCCCAACCACCTCTCTCACCGACTTCACCAACGCCTTCATGCCCTCTTCATAGAGCCCCTGCTTCGCCGTCTTCAACTTCTCGACAAAACCCCTCAAAGCCTTCTCCTCCGCCGCCTCCAGCGCGACCTTTTCCTTCTCCTTCTTTTCTTCCCCACCTGCCTCCCCCATCCCCAAAACACATCCCCACATCAACGCCACCACCACACCGCATCTCACTCGGCGCAGTTTGGGCTCAGTTGGATGGGCTTGTTTCATCATCTCTCAGTCACCTCGTCTCACCAATACGTTCATGGAAGCAGTTTCCGCACAACCTCGCTCAATTCCTTGGCCATCGTCGCCGAGTATCCCGTGCTCACCCA
>JAIYDW010000181.1 GCA_027487315.1 Verrucomicrobiaceae bacterium
CAATATCGCCAAAGGCGATATTTTCACGCACCCAATCGCCCCCAGAGTGTCGCCCAAAGCCCATAAAGTCAAGGTTCCAGCAACTTGATTCAGATTTATTGATCTTTTTGATATTTCGATTTTTCGGATCCCCAACCCAATCGATATGCAAATGGGTGATATCGATATCATTAACCTCACCAAACCTTTCGAGGCGTGATTCTCCTCCTCCAAAGCCGCCCGCAAAATCCGCAACCTCCAACCTCGCTGCCTCATCCCTCCCACTCGTGCCCTTCGCGAAATCCGTGCTCCCCCTCCTTTCCCCCTGACCCCTAACCACTGACCACTGATCACTGATCACTGATCACTACCTCCCCTCCGCGACTCTGCGGTGTCCACTTCCAAAATCGTCTCGCAAAAAAAGTCCCCCATCTCCCATCTTCATCGCATCAGCGCCCCACCCGCAAACGCCACTCTTTCCACATTTGTAATATTTTTGATAAAATTTGTATTGATTAAATGACTCTTGCGGTTTATCATCTGAAATACCGCCCCTCTCGCACCCCTCCACCGCTCTAAGTTATGAAAATCCCAACGCTCACTCTGATTGTCCTGACTGGCCTGCTCGCCGCCAGCAAGCCTCTCCAGGCCGCGTCCATCGGTTGGGGTAACCAAGCTTTCGATACCCTCGTCGACAGCAACGGCACCGCCCTCGACAGCACTTTCACCTTCGAAATCGGCACTTTCATCAATGGCTTCGTTCCCACCGCCAGCAACCTGACCGACTGGGCCGCCAACTGGACCATCTTCGACGCCGCCACTCTCAACACCAACGAACTCTTCCTCGGCAGCGGCCCCCTCAACTTCTTCACCAGCACCGCCACCCACCAAACCAATTCCCAGTCCAGCTCCCTCTTCACCACCCCCGGCTCCACCTTCGCCCAAAACACCCAGGCTTTCCTCTGGGCCTACGATTCCAAAACCGTCAGCTTCACCTCCGAATGGGCTCTCGTCACCGACCTCGTCTCCACCGGTAACGCCGCCGACTCCTGGCGCTTCCCCAGCCCCACCAACGACACCGGCTTCCTCACCTGGTCCCTCGCCGACGCCGACAACGCAGTCTTCGGCAAACTCAGAAACGGCACCATCGCGGGCGGTGGCGACTTCACCGTCCAACCCGCCACCTTCAGCCTCCAAACCCACCAAGTCCCTGAACCCGGTGGCGCCCTCCTCATCGCCAGCGCCGGCCTCCTCTTCATGCTCCGCCGCGCTCGCTTCATCAGCCAAAGCCGCTAATCCCTTCCCCTTCAAAAAATTTCCGAGCAGTCAGGTGTGTCTGCCGGTGTGTGGTAAACGCCCTCCGAATCCGTTCGGAGGGCGTTTTTCTTCCTCCACCCCTCAAGCTACAGATTTTTCTATGAATAATATCTTTTCCATATTTTTCATATTGCTTTCCATCCCTTTCTTGTTTAATATTCCTTAGCTATTCGCCCCCCATGTTCCGGCCCCTCTCTTTTTTCTGCCGCTCCCGCTCAGCACTTCTCCTGCTGATCGCTTGCGCCAACCTCATAGACGCCTCCCTCTGGGCCCAAGCTCCCTCCACCTTCACCGCCTCCGGCTACGTCCGCCGCGACGGCGACGGCAATGGCGATCCCTCCGATCCCGATACCCCCATGGCCGGCGTCATCGTCCGCCTCCACTCCGATCCCAACGGCGACGGTAACCCCGCCGACGGCGCCATCATCGCCACCACCGCCACTGACGCAGGCGGCTTCTACGAGTTCAACCTCCCCAGCGGCACCTACGTCATCGAACAGCTCGATCCCCCCAGCGCCATCAGCACCTACGATACCCAAGGCGCCCTCACCGACAGCCGCACCGCCATCACCATCTCCGGCAGCAGCCTGTCCGACCTCGACTTCCTCGACTTCGGCGCTCAACTCTTCGCCGTCGGCGGCCGCGTTTTCGCCGACAGCGCCCCCAATGACGGCCTCTTCGGCCCCACGGACCAGCCCGTCGGCGCCGTCCTCATTCGCCTCCATGCCGACTTGAACAGCAACGGCCTCATCGATTCCGGCGAACCCCTCATCACCGACGCCGCCACCGGCATCACCGGCCGCTTCGGCTTCGGCGGCCTCGTCGCCGGCTTCTACACCGTCCAGGAACTCGACCCCGCCGGCGCCACCAGCGTCAACGACCGCTCCGGCTCTCCTTCAGACAACCAAAACGGCGTCCAAATCACCACCGCCGATGTCATCAATGCCGACTTCCTCGACCAAGGCATCACCGTCGCCTCCATTCGCGGCAACGTCCGCGACGACCTCAACAACAACGGCAACCCAGCCGATCCCGACCCTCCCCTCGCCGGTGTCCAACTCCTCCTCTTCACCGACCCCAACGCCGACGGCAATCCCTTCGATGGCTATGCCGTTGGCCTCACCGCTACCAACCTCCTCGGCAACTACACCTTCCCCCAACTCCCCACCGGCAGCTACGTCGTCTTCCAATTCGCTCCCCAAGGCGCCACCAGCACCTGGGACGCCCAAGGCTCCATCCTCGACGGCATGGTCGGCGTCACCATCGCCGGCTCCGACGCTACCGGCCGCGACTTCCTCGACACCGCCGCCCTCCTCGGCACCGCCTCCGGCTTCGTCACCGAGGACGGCAGCAATCAAGACGGTCTCTTCACCATGGACGACGCCGAAGTCGCCGGCGTCGAATTCCGCCTCTACGCCGACCTCGACGGCAACGCCACCGTCTCCGCCGAGGACGTCGACCTCGGCCTCACCACCAGCATCGTCGGCGGCTCCTTCCAATTCACCCGCCTCGTCTACGGCCTCTACGTGGTCCAAGAAAACGTCCCCGCCGGTGCCACTCCCGTCAATGACCTCGGTGGCAGCGAAGACGACGGCGTCATGGGCTTCGACCTCAACTCCAGCGACTTCCAAAACCTCTTCTTCCTCAACCAGGGCATCGCCATCGCCTCCGTCTCCGGTTCCGTCCGCAACGACCTCAACGCCAACGGCAACCCCGCCGATCCCGACCCCGCCCTCCCCAACGTCCCCATCACCATCCACACCGACCCCAATGGCGACGGCAATCCCGCCGACGGCCTCCTCATGGGCTCCACCGTCACCAACGCCTTCGGCGCCTACCAATTCCCCGCCCTCGCCGCCCGCAGCTACGTCGTCACCGCCACCGACGTCGTCGGCGCCTCCAGCACCTACGACACCGACGCGCCCCTCAACGACAACCGCATCCGCGTCTCCCTTTCCGGAACCAACCTCACCGCCCGCGACTTCCTCGATACCGGCGCCATTCTCTCCACCGTCTCAGGCTCTGTCTTCAATGACGGCCCCACCAGCGTCGGCGTGTTCAGTGGCGACGACGTTCCCCTCCCCGGCGTCTTCCTCCGCCTCTACGCCGACGCCAATGCCAACGGCTCCCTCGACCTCACCGACCCCCTCATCACCACCACCGCCACCATCCGCAGCGGCGCCTACAACTTCCCCGGCCTCCCCAGCGGCAACTACCTCGTCAACGAACTCGATCCCCCTGGCACCACCAGCCTCAACGACTCCCAGGGCAACCCCACCGACAACCTCATCGCCCTCACCCTCTCCGGCACCAACTTCACCGGACGCAACTTCCTCGACACCGGTGCCACCTTCTCCAACGTCATCGGCCAAGTCCGCGATGACGCCGACAGCGACGGCAACATCGCCGACCCCGACCAACCCATCCCCGGCGTCACCGTCCGCCTCTACATCGACCTCTACTCCGACGGCCAACTCACAGTCGAAGACATCTACCTCGGCGGCGATGTCATCACTGACTCCAACGGCCAGTTCACCTTCACCAACCTCCCCGGCGGCAGCTACCTCCTTCAAGAAGTCGACCCCCGTGGCGGCACCAGCACCGGCGACTCCCAAGGCGCCAATGACAATCTCGTCGGTGTCCAACTCACCAACGCCAACGACGCCACCACCGTCTTCCTCGACGCCTACGACCCCACCGGCTACCTCTATGATGCCGTCACCGGTCAAATCCTCTCCGGTGGCTCCGTCTCCGTCTCAGGCCCTGCCGCCGCCAACCTCATCATGAACGGCTCCTCCGGCCAATACGTCTTCGATACAACGACACCGGGCACCTACACCATTACCGTTGTCCCTCCACCCGGCTTCATCGCCGCCCCCCTCCGCTCCGCCCTCCCCACAGCCCTCGACCCCACCGGCATGACCAATCCCACCGCCCTCGGCTCCGGTGAAAACCCCACTGCACCCGGCTTCCTCACCACCGCCACCGCCATCGCCAACCCTTTCCACACCCAAATCACCCTCGCTCCCGGCGACCCCCTCGTCATCAACAACAACTTCCCCTTCGTCCGCATCGACCCGCCCTCCTTCGCCTACTGGACCGCCTCCAAACCCGGCGCCGGCGGCAGCGCCACTTCAAACCTCGACGGTGACCTCACCAACGACCTCATCGAATACACCTTCGACACCAACCCCGCCAACGGCCTCATCACCACCCCTCTCTACCGCGTCCAGCACAACTCCGGCACCAACCGCTTCACCGCCAGCTACACCCTCCGCGAACAAGGCCGCACCGACGTCAGCGTCCGGGTCCAAGTCCTCGCCAACCTCGCCAACTCCCCCTCCGGCTGGACCAACGCCACCGCCCTTCCCACCTCCGTCTCAAACGGCAACGGCACCCGCACCGTCACACTCGCTGACCTCGAGGCCGAACCCGGCTTCTCCGGTGCCGAATTCGGCTTCGTCCGCTTCCTCGTCTCCCTCGACGCCGACCTCAACGGCACCCCCGAAGCCACCACCCCCACCCCCGCCTTCGGCTGGCAGCGCCGCTCCATCCCCGCCAGCGCCTCCTCCAGTTGGAGCGCCTCCCTCAGCCCCTCCCCCGCCACCCTTCTCTCCGGTAAAATCACCGCCGTCTCGGGTTCCTCGCTGAACCTCGCCGACGCCCTCATCGGCACCGGCAACTTCCCCGCCGCCTCATTCGTCAATCACTTCATCGAAATCCTAGACGGCCCCCACGCCGGCCATCGCCTCCTCATCGACACCGCCGCTTCCACCGGCACCCTCGCCGCCATCCAGCTCGCCTCCCCTCTCACCACCCTCACCTCCCTCCCCGGCACCCTCGCCACCGCCGCCTTCACCATCCGCCCCGCGCGAACCCTCGCCACCGCCTTTCCTCCAGCCTCCTTCATCGCCACCAACGACCCCGCCACCGCCGACCGCGTCCAGTTCTTCTCCAACACCACCCAAAGTTACACCTCCTACTGGCTCTTCTCCGGCGGTGGCAATCCCTACTGGGTCCTGGTCGGCGACACCAACCTCGCCAACAACCGCAACACCGTCCTCATCGACCCCGCCGCTGGCGCCCTCATCCAACGCCGCGCCTCCCCCCTCACCCTCACCACCACCGGTGACCTCCGCTCCACCCCCTTCGCCTTCCGCCTCGGCACCCGACAAAACCTCATCGCCAACCCCTGGCCCTTCACCCAATCCCCCGCCTCCCGCTCCCTCACCACCGCCAACGGCCTCACCGGCAACACCCAGGCCGCCACCGCCGACTCCCTCTCCATCTGGGGCGCCGATATGAACCCGCCCACCGCAGGCTTCACCTCCTTCTTCCTCTTCAAATCCGGCCCCGTCGAACGCTGGGTCCTCCAGGGCGACCCCTTCCTCAACGACCGCTCCACCTCCAACCTCTTCCTCCCCGGCCGCGCCACCTTCTGGAAATCCATCACCGGCCTCCCCGCCTTCGTCCTCCCCTCCCCCTGGACCCCATAAAGGCACCCATCACCGCTCCGCGTGCCCCCCATAGGAGCCATCATCGCTCCGCGAACCGACCAAAGGGAGGTAGCCAGCCCTAGGCTGCCCGAAGGGTGAAGCGCAGCGAAAGCAAATGCCCCCTCCCCACTCGGCCCCGCCGACACTTCTCCCCCAAGGTGGGGCAAGCATCTTGCTTGCCCCCTCCCCTCTGCGCCTCCCCCCTCCCCGCGCCCCTGCCTACCCAAAACGCCCCTCCCCCCGAAAACCCCACCCACCCCGCAGCGTACCCTCCCCGTGCGCCGCCTCGTCCTCTCCCTGCTCACCCTCGCCTCCGCCTCCCGGGCCCTGGCCGCCGACGACGTCGCCTTCTTCGAGTCCCGCATCCGCCCCCTCCTCATCGAAAAATGCCTCGACTGCCACTCCGCCTCCACCAAACTCAAAGGCGGCCTCTCCCTCGATCACCGCGACTCCCTCCTCCGCGGCGGTGACACCGGCCCCGCCATCGTCCCCGGCGACCCCGACCGCAGCCGCCTCATCGAAGCCGTCCGCTACCACAATCGCGACCTCCAAATGCCCCCCAAAGGCGCCCTCACCGCCGCCCAAATCCGCGACCTCGAAACCTGGATCCAAAACGGCGCCCCCGATCCCCGCCCACCCCCCACTCAATCCCCCCACACCAAACAAACCGGCCTCTCCCTCGAACAAGGCCGCCAGTTCTGGTCCTTCCAACCCCTCGCCGATCCCGCCCTCCCCACTGTCCAAAACACCACTTGGCCCCGCACCCCCGTCGACACCTTCATCCTCGCCGAACTCGAAAAAAACCACCTCTCCCCCTCCCCGCCTGCCGACCGCCACACCCTCATCCGCCGCGCCACCTTCGACCTCACCGGCCTCCCGCCCACCCCCGCCGAAATCGCCACCTTCCTCGCCGACGACTCCCACGACGCCTTCCGCCACCTCGTCGACCGCCTCCTCGCCTCGCCCCAATACGGCGCTCGCTGGGCCCGCCACTGGCTCGATGTCGCCCGCTACGCCGACTCCAACGGCATGGACGAAAACGTCGCCTACGGCCACGCCTGGCGCTACCGCGACTACGTCGTCCGCGCCTTCAACGACGACAAACCCTACGACCAGTTCCTCATCGAGCAGCTCGCCGGCGACCTCCTCCCCGCCCACGAGCAAACCTCCCGTGAAGACGCCCTCGCCGCCACCGGTTTCCTCTCCCTCGGCGCCAAAATCCTCGCCGAAGCCGACCGCCAAAAACAGGAACTCGACATCATCGACGAACAACTCGACACCCTCGGCAAAGCCTTCCTCGGCATGACCTTCGGCTGCGCCCGCTGCCACGATCACAAGTTCGATCCCGTCACCACCGCCGACTACTACGCCCTCGCCGCCATCTTCCGCAGCACCCGCTCCCTCGCCGATGAAAAACTCGGCGCCATCAAATTCTGGTACGAACACTCCCAGGCCACCCCCGAACAACTCGAAGCCAAAAAACAGCACGAACAAGCCGTCAAAGCCCAGTCCGCCAAAATCGCCAAACACAGCAAAGAAACCCGCGCCAAACTCAAAACCGAACTCCACACCCACGCCGCCGACTACCTCGCCGCCGCCGCCCAACTTCCCGCCGACCCTGACTTCGCCCAGGTCGAAAAACTCGCCGCCCGGCTCCACCTCCGCCCCCGTTACCTCCTCACCTGCCGCCTCTACCTCGCCCGCCACCCCGACCACCCCCTCTTCACTCGCTGGCACGACCTCGTCGCCTCAAACCAGCTCCCCGAACTCCGCCAGCACTACACAGCTCTCTTCCAAAAACCCGTCGGCCCTGCCCTCGACGCCCTCCAGGACGCCGCCGGCTTCCTCGCCATCCCCGACAAAGACGCCGACGCCTTCGATGGCGAAATGCTCATGGCCTCCGAGCAAATGAAAACCGAACTCATGGCCTTGGAGGACCTCACCCCGGATCCCCCCGCCTTCATGGGCGTCGCCGACGGCACCATCACCCCCGCCATGCCCATCCACATTCGCGGCAGCTACCTCACCCTCGGCCCGCCCATCGCACGCGGCTTCCCCGCCGTCATGCGCACCTCCCTCACAAAGCCCGTCTTCCCCGCCAAACAAAGCGGCCGCCTCGACCTCGCCCGCTGGCTCGCCTCCAGCGAGCACCCCCTCACCGCCCGCGTCGCCGTCAACCGCCTCTGGCGCTGGCACTTCGGTCGTGGCCTCGTCGCCAGCACCGAAAACTTCGGCGTCCTCGGCGACCGCCCCTCCCACCCCGCACTGCTCGACTGGCTCGCCCGCGCCTTCATCGAAAACGGCTGGAGCCTCAAGGACATGCACCGCCTCCTCATGAACTCCGCCGTCTACCAGCAAAGCTCAGACACCCCCTCCACCCAACCTCACCAACACCCCGATCCCGAAAACAAACTCCTCTCCCGCATGAATCGCCAGCGCCTCGAAGCCGAGCAGCTCCGCGACTCCCTCCTCGCCGTCTCCGGTTCCCTCGACCTCCAGCTCGGCGGCAAAACCCTCCCCCTGCGCAATCGCGAGTTCGTCTTCAACCACACCTCCAAAGACAACACCACCTACGAAAGCCCGCGCCGCGCCCTCTACCTCCCCATCATCCGCAATCACCTCAACGACATCCTCGAACAGTTCGACTACCCCGACCCCACCATGCCCACCGGCAGCCGCAACGCCACCGTCGTCGCCCCCCAGGCCCTCCTCATGCTGAACTCCCCCTTCGTCATGGACTGCGCCGCCAAACTCGCCTCCCACCTCCAAAAATCCGCCCCCACCGACGCCCAACGCTACCATCTCGCCACCACCACCCTCTATTCCCGCCCCGCCACCCCCACCGAAACCACCCGCGCCCTCCACTGGCTCACCACCCAACCAAACCCCTCCCAAGCCTGGACCCAACTCTGCCACACCCTCCTCGCCACCAACGAATTCCTCTACCTGCGATGAGCCCCCCATCCCCATTCACCCCGCTCTCCCGCCGCACCCTCCTCCAGCGCAGCGCCACAGGCTTCGGCCACCTCGCCCTGCTCGACCTCCTAGCCCGTCAAAGCCCCGCCTCCCCCCCAAATCCGCAATCCCCAATCCGCAATCCGCATTCGCATTTCCCCGCCCGCGCCAAGCGCATCATCTTCCTCTTCATGAAGGGCGGCCCCTCCCACGTCGACACCTTCGACCCCAAACCCCTACTCACCCGCGACGACGGCGGCAAATACCCCTTCGAAGAACCCCGCATCAAATTCGCCGAAACCGGCAAACTATTAAAATCTCCCTGGCAGTTCCGCCAATACGGCCAGAGCGGCCTCCCCGTCAGCGACCTCTTCCCCCACGTCGCCCAGTGCGCCGATGAATTGTGCGTCATCCGCTCCATGCACGGCAGCAACCCCGCCCACGGCGGCGCCCTCCTCAAACTCCACACCGGCAGCGACACCCAGGTCCGCCCCAGCATGGGCTCCTGGGTGCTCTACGGCCTCGGCACCGAAAACGAAAACCTCCCCGGCTTCATCACCATCTGCCCCACCCTCGCCCATGGCGGCGTGAATAACTGGGGCGCCGCCTTCCTCCCCGCCTGGACCCAGGGCACCCCCATCGGCAACGCCGCCGTCCCCTCCGACCGCGCCCTCGTCAAACACATCCGCAACCCCGCCCTCACCCCCGCCACCCAGCGCGACCAATTAAAACTCCTCGCCCAGCTCAACCACGACCACCTCGCCCTCACCGGCGCAGACCTCGCCCTCGAAGGTCGCATCACCAGCTTCGAACTCGCCTTCCGCATGCAGGCCGCCATGCCCGAAGCCCAGGACATCGACTCCGAAACCCCCGCCACCCAAAAACTCTACGGCCTCGACAACCCCGTCACCGCCAACTTCGGCCGCCAATGCCTCATGGCCCGCCGCTTCGCCGAGCGCGGCGTCCGCTTCATCCAGGTCACCCACAGCGACAGCGAAGTCCAGTGGGACCAGCACAGCAACCTCTACAAAGGCCACTCCAAAAACGCCGCCGAAGTCGACCGCCCCATCGCCGCCCTCCTCAAAGATCTCAAACAACGCGGCCTATTGGAGGACACCCTCGTCCTCTGGGGCGGCGAATTCGGCCGCACCCCCACCGCCCAAGGCAAAGACGGCCGCGACCACAACCCCCACGGTTACACCATGTGGCTCGCCGGCGGCGGCGTGAAGCGCGGCCACATCCACGGCAGCACCGACGACTACGGCTACTACGCCCAGGAAGACAAAGTCCACCTCCACGACCTCCACGCCACCCTCCTCGCCCTCCTCGGCATCAACCACGAAAAACTCACCCACCGCTACGCCGGCCGCGACTTCCGCCTCACCGACGTCTCAGGCCGCATCGTCAAAGAACTGTTCGCCTAATTCCCAAGGCAGGGGACTTGCCAAGTCCCCCTCTCCCTCCAGCGCCAACTTCAGTCGGCTCACCCAAAGCGCCTCAGGCACCGTCACCCCCCATTCACCTGCTAGCCGCAAAGCCTCAGAACGCAACGCCTCCCCAATCCGGAACTGCTTGCTATCCAGCGCATCAAGCAATGGCCGTACCGCCGCAATCACCCCCTCCTGCTTGGCCTTCAGCAACAAACCCACCGTGCCCGTGATAGGAACTCCGAGACGGACGGCCACTTCGCGCGCCTTGCGGTCATCGAGGATGATGCGCAGCCCTTTTTCATAGGCCAGCACGATGGCTTCCGACTCTCCCGGATCGACCAGCAGCCGCAGTGCGGCCACCATCCCCGCATCCGCAGGCCGTTCCAAGCTTATCCAGGCAGGCACCGCCCCAAACTCTGCGCACACCGCAGGCGGGACAAAAATGAGATCAAACATCGCCGACAGCACGTCCAGGTGCCCAATGCGCTCCAGCCCGATCAAACAGGCGCAATCAACCACCACCGCAGTCTTCACCACGCAATCTCGTCAGCCAGCTCTCCGGCGGGGTAATCCGCCACCGCAATGCCGTAGTGCCCCAGAATATCGATGAACGCGCGCTTGCTGTAACCCGCCACCTCCGCCGCCTGCCCCAGCGACAAACGCCCCAGTTCATAAAACTTCAACGCCATCATCAACCGACCCTCCATAGCATTCACAAACGGAGGCAGCGTGGTCATGTCCAGATCAGGGACCTTCGCAGTCATCAGCGTATCTTACGTCACCGCCCGCATTTCCACAAGCCCGCAAAACACTCATCACGCGCCCTCAAACCGCATCCAGCCCAAACTCCGTGTGCACCGCACGCGCCGCCTGCTCGATCTGCGCCTCAGCCACCGTCACCGCCACCTTGATCTCACTCGTCGAGATCATCTGAATGTTGA